>DASXLL010000232.1:0-2506 GCA_036496265.1 Pirellulaceae bacterium
AAGTCCCGGCAACCCATCCCACGGGTTATTAACAGGTCTCTGCTTCGGGCATTGACCGCGCGGCCGCCCAGGCCACAGGCCGGTATTGGCTTGCCGTCGCCGAGACGTTATCAATTCCTGATCGCTGACTTGGAGAATTCGACAATGCCAAGTGGAACGGTGAAGTGGTTCAACTCGCAAAAGGGCTATGGTTTCATTCAGCCCACAGGTGGAGGCAGGGATGTCTTCGTGCACATCTCCGCCGTCGAGCGCGCCGGACTGAGCTCGCTGAATGAAGGTCAGCAGATCGAGTTCGAGATCGAGGAGAACCGCGGGAAATCTTCCGCCGTGAACCTCAGGGCGAGGTAGGCGATCAACTCACCTTCCGCCAAGCTGTCGCCGGTATCAGGCATGTAGTCGCACCGGATCGCGCTCGCCTTCCATCGCAAGTCGCAAGACAGAGCGTGCCAGCTCATCTGGCTTTACCGTTGTATTGCCGATTGATTTGAGCGTCAGCCAAGCTTCGTCGAATGCCACCTCCAAAACCACGAGAGTCGGAGGATCGAAGGAGCTGCTATGGAAGCCGCGCATTGCTCTATTACGGACGATGTATGTGATTTCGCGGAACATTCGGCGCAAACTCGGCCAAGTTTGTGACCCTCGGTAAACGATCACACGGCTGAACGATCACATTTTCTTGGATCTGTGGATTTTGACTTGGATCAAAGCGCGTGAGGGCGATCCTACAATGGGATTATGAGCCGCGTCCTTCGCAAACAAGGCGCGGTAGTTCTCCGCATGGCGCGAATACTAAGGCCACCAAGTTGGTGGCCTTCTTTTTTCCAGCAGCGGGGTTATTCGTTGCAACTCAATACGAGATACCGTTCAAGCTCAGCATAAGCACATTCCACGTTAACGTAATGGCCATCACCCCCGCGACAGCGAGCCATAAAGTTCGCCATCCTTCGTGATGATCTTCAAACTTTTCGCTGTTGTTCATGGCTTCCGACTAAAACAAGGCTGCCGTGACCTCGGGGGGCTGAGGGGACGGGGTGTGAAGCCACGGAGCCAGAGGTGAAATGCAGACGAGCGAATGTGGTTCCGAAGTCGCGCAACACGTCCCCGCCCTTATCCACGAGTATGCACAAACTCAAGATGTGTTTTGATTGGAGCGAGATTCTCTTCGCAGCTTCATCCCTTGCGCAGCGCGCAAGCTCGAAACTGAGTTGATATCGAGCCGCTTTTCGGTGCCGTGGACACTAGGAAGCAAGAACGCGGCATTTCGTAATCAGACGGGCGGCCGGGACTTTATGTGATGCCGGACGGTGAACACCGGATTGCACCATGCGTGATAGCCGCTCTTACAAGCCTGGTTCATGATGGTCAGAGTGCTGCCGACTATCACCACGAGCGCACTAATGACAATCACTAAGGCAGTCTTCATTGCGACCTCCGCTATTGCGGGGCCCCGAAGCCTACCCACAGTAAACGTGCGGGAGAGAGCCAAGTTCGAGACAGGGCGGTGGTTACAAGCCGGAAGGCAACCTTAATTTCCCTGGATACTGCGACGCACAAAGACATGGCGCACACAGCGATCAACGTCTTTTTTGGTGTAAGAGCGGACATGCTGTTTCAGTGTCGTCTCAGTGTCGATATCGACGCTAAGCCGGAACCAGCCTCAAGCTGACGTTTTAGTGAGACGGGGTGGTTTTACCGCTTAAACCCGCGCTGAACCGGGTTTGTTGGGTAAGCGTTTTATGACGTTAGGAAAAACAAGTGAATTTCGGACACGTGCGTTTGCGGTCGCGCTTGTGGCTATAGCGGGTTCCGCGATGTGCGGATCGGCTTCGGCCCAGTATTACTGGGGCGATAGCCCGTCAGGCGGCTGGGGTGATCGTCGGTCGGGTGGGTGGGGCTGGGACAATCGCCCGTCGGGCGGTTGGGGTGACCGCTACCCCTCGGATCGCTATTACCGGCGATCGCCGTCCCGTGATTTTTTCTTCCCGTTTTCTGGCGACCGCCACAATCGTCCAGCGCCGGCGGTCGATTACTCGAAGGCGCCGCCGCCGCGTAAATTGGAAACGCGGGCGACCAGCACGGTGGTCGTCGTCGGCGACTCGATGGCCGATTGGTTGGGGCATGGATTGGATGAAAACTACGCCGACCACCCGGAAATCGGCGTCGAGCGTAAGATCCGCGCTACCTCTGGATTGGTTCGTTACGATGCGAAGAACGAGACATTGGATTGGCCGCAGGCAGCCAAAGAGGCGTTGTCGAACGAAAAACCGACTGCCATCGTGGTTATGCTGGGCCTGAACGACAGGTTACCGCTGGGTGAGAAAGCTCGGGCGCAGCCAAAGCGAAACGGTGAACCGGCCCAAGGAGCAAATCAGTCGGCGGGCCAGGCCTCGCAGGATAAAGCCGCATCGCCGGCGAACGCCGAGGCCCCGCCACAAACTGCGGGGCAAGCCGCGTCGCAACACCCCGTTCCAGGTGGTCCCTATGATTTCCACACCGATCAATGGGC
>DASXLL010000233.1:0-16908 GCA_036496265.1 Pirellulaceae bacterium
CGCGAAGCTCGGCATGACGGGCGTGTTTCCGATTTGGCAGCGCGATACGCGCGAGTTGGTCGAATCGTTCGTCACGCTTGGTTTTCGGGCGCGGTTATGCTGCGTAGAAGGTTCGAAGCTCGACGGTTCGTTCGTGGGTCGCGAACTGGACTTGAGCCTCGTTGAAGATCTGCCGCCGGGTATCGATCCGTGCGGCGAAAATGGCGAATACCACTCGTTCGTTTACGATGGGCCGATTTTTCGCTGGCCCGTTGAGTTTGAGACGGGCATCGCTGTTTGTCGGGAGAACCGGCACTATATCGACCTCATTCCGGCCGGCAGCCGTCAAGAAGGTCTCGTCGCGGCTGGCATTCCTCCGGTATAAAATAGTGAAGACTTCAAGGAGCGTTTCATGATCAATCCCCGTGGGCTCGTTCTCGTCACGATGATTCTTGCGGCCGCCGCGACGCGGCTGATTCCGCCATTGGCGTCGCCCTATATCAATCTGTGGAATTTCACGGCGATCGGCGCGATGTGCCTGTTCGGCGGCGCGTATTTTCGCCGCAAGTCGGTGGCGTTCCTCGTGCCGATGGTTGCCCTGTTTCTGAGCGATGTTCTGCTCGCCGCAATGATCTACGGCTTTCGCAGCCTGAATGTGGTTTGGATGAGCTATTTGCTGTTTGGACTAACGACGCTGCTGGGCATGACGCTTCGCGGCCGCGTGACGTTTCTCAATGTCGCTGCCGCAGCCGTCGTAGCGACCGCGGGATTCTTTTTGGTCTCGAATTTTAACGTCTGGTTCTCCGGCGACTTCTATCCGCACACAGTGGCGGGGCTTGTCGCTTGCTACCTCGCGGCGATTCCGTTTGCAGAGAACATGCTGCTGGGCAATTTGTTCTATAGCGCCGTTTTGTTCGGCGGATACGAATTGCTGTCAATGCGCTGGCCCGTGCTGCGGCGGTCGGAGTTGGCGACAGTTCCGTCGCAGGCATGAGCAGTCGCAATTTGTGCTGTTCATGGAGTGGCGGCAAGGATTCGTGCCTGGCGCTCTATAAGTCGCTTGCCGCGGGTGGCTCGGGCACCGACGCGAAGCATTGGTCGTTGCGGAGCATACCACGGCTGAATTCCCTGGTCACAATGTTCACCGAGGACGGTGAGCGGTCGCGATCGCACGGGCTGCCAAAGCAAGTACTGGAAGCTCAAGCGGCAGCGATTGGCGTGCCATTGTTAACTGCGGCTGCGTCATGGGATCAGTACGAGACGGCATTTATCGAGTTGCTGGGGCAAGCAAAATCGCGTGGCGCGGACGCGGCCGTTTTCGGCGATATCGACATTCCGCGACATCGCGAATGGGAGGAGAACGTCTGCCGCTCGGCGGGACTGAACGCCGAGTTACCGCTATGGCAATGTGATCGGATGCAGCTACTCGAAGAATTCTGGGCCGCGGGATTTGAGGCTCGCATCGTGGTGGCCCGCGAAGGAGTGGTTGATCAACGATTTCTCGGGCGGTTGCTCGACCGGGCAACGGCGGAAGAACTTGCCGCAACCGGCGTCGATGCCTGCGGTGAAAATGGCGAGTTTCACACGGTTGTTACCGGCGGGCCGCTGTTTCGTGAGCCGATTGAGCTGGAGCTTCGCGGGCAAGTATTGAGAAGCGGTTGCTGGTTTCAGGATGTGGCAGTCACGGCTTCTTCTTTAGCATCTCGTTGATAAATCTTTGTCATTTCGGCGAGACGATCGAGCAGATCGTCGGCCAACAGTGACGGATCGAGCCGCCAGCGCCAGTTGTTGTCGGCGGTGCCGGGCATGTTCATGCGGGCTTCGTTGCCGAGGCGCAGCACGTCCTGCAGCGGCGAAACGGCTAAATCCGCGACAGAGGCCCAGGCCAGACGGATCAACGTCCAAGCAGGATCGGCGGCTGCACCCGGCGAATAGGCATTGAGGAATTCTCGCTCGTGCTGGCTGAGATTTCTGAACCAGCCGGCCGTCGTTTCGTTGTCGTGTGTGCCCGTATAGACGACCGTATGATGATCGTAGTGATGGGGAATGAAGCGTTCTTCTTGAGCGCCGCCGAAAGCGAATTGCAGGATTCGCATGCCGGGGAGTCCAAAGGATCGACGGAGCGCATCGACGGGCGGCGTGATGACGCCCAGGTCTTCGGCGATCAACGGCAACGAGCCAAGCGCGGTCTTGAGGGCATCGAACAATTCGCCATTGGGCCCAGGCTCCCAGGAGCCTTTTTCGGCCGTTTTGTTGCCGGCGGGCACGGCCCAATTGGCTTCGAAGCCGCGAAAATGGTCAAGCCGGACGAGATCGACAAGCTGGAGCGTGCTTTGCAGGCGGTCGATCCACCAGGAATAACCGGTTTCGCGGTGTTTTTCCCAGGCGTAGAGCGGATTGCCCCACAGCTGTCCTGTTTCAGAAAAATAATCGGGGGGAACGCCGGCCACAAAAGTCGGGCGGCGTTCTCTGTCGAGTTGAAATAGGTCTGGCTGTGACCAGACATCGGCTGAATCGCTGGAAATAAAAATCGGCATGTCGCCAATCATGCGGATGCCGCGGCGATGGGCGTAATCGCGAATCTGATGCCACTGACGGAAAAAGAGGAACTGACGAAATTTGCAGAGCTCGACTTCGTCGGCCAAGTCGTGGTCGAGTTTTTCCGCCACTCGGGAATCGTAAATGCGATGCTCGCGCGGCCAGTCCCACCAGGCGGAACCGTCGTGCTTTTCTTTTAGAGCAGTGAAGAGGGCGAAGTCGTTGAGCCACGTTGCTTCGTCTCGGCAGAACGCTTCAAATTGCTTTCCTTCACCGGTATTCGTTTTGAAACGGCGGTATGCCCTTTCGGTCGCAGCCAGCTTCAGCGGTCGCGCTCGATCGAAGTCGGCCGTATCGACGGGAAAATCAGCTGTCGGTAACTCGCTCTTCAATAACAGTCCATCATCAACCAGCCGTTCCAGACTGATGAAATTCGCATTACCGGCGAAGGCCGAGAAGCATTGGTAGGGCGAATCGGCGTAACCGGTCGGGCCGAGCGGCAGAATTTGCCACCACTGTTGTTTGGCGCGAGCGAGCTGGTCGATCCAGCCGTAGGCGGCGGGGCCTAAATCACCGACCCCGTGTGGGCCGGGGAGCGACGTCACGTTCAGCAGAATTCCTGACGACCGTTCCATGCCGTCCTCGCGAGCATTTGGCGTGCCGATTATCAAAGCATCAATTCACAAATGACAAATCACAAACAAGCACGAATTCTGAAATGAAGAATATTAAAAACGAGGTAACCAAAGCTTCTTGATTGGGATTTGTGTTTTGGAATTTGTTTGTGATTTGATGCTTGGTGCTCGGTCATTGATCAATTCCACGGCAACGCGAGCGTCGGCTGATTGGCATGGCGCTTCATT
Organism: Pirellulaceae bacterium; assembly: GCA_036496265.1. Classification (GTDB taxonomy): domain Bacteria; phylum Planctomycetota; class Planctomycetia; order Pirellulales; family Pirellulaceae; genus CAYLLN01. The sequence goes on from DASXLL010000233.1 coordinate 3,381, forward strand.
TTGAGCGTCAGCGTTGCGCCTGCGCCGGGCAATAGCTTAACGGTCAGCCGTGGGCTATCAATGGCTGTTTGGGCATCGGCCAGCTTGGCGGCAACCAGTTGATGCTCGCCATACGCGCCGCCTTGCACAATGATTGTGCGGCTGTGCAGTTGGTTGCTATTTACGAGTGTCACGGTAGCTTCGTCAGCCGAGAGCCGTTCGACGAGCGCGGAGACATCTTCTGGGAGCCCCGGCCGCCGTTTCTGCGGATCGAAATATCGCAGTCGGGCGACGAGCGTATTGCCGCCGACGCCGGGATGGACGCCGCCCATTGCCAGCGAGAGCAATCCGTGAATGCTCGCGGGGTTGTATTTCATGGGATCGTCGGCCAGCCGCGTGTCGGGCGTTGTCGAATCCTTCCGCAGGCCGGCGATGCGGGAGCGAATCCGTGCCAGGTCGGCGGCCAGCGCCCGCTCGGGATAGCCGGGGTTTTTGCCGCTGAGAAAATCGCGCCAGGGATCGTCGCCGGCCCGTTTGGCGTCGTCTTCGCGCATGGAGAGAGCGTAGAGCTCGTCGGCGTTTTCCGCATAAGGGAACGGTACATACGCATACCAGCCGTTATCACCAAACATGCGCGGATATTCCCAGCGACCGCCGTTCATGCGGCGGCTGGAGTTGATCGTGTCGATCTGCTTCCGCCAGACATCGAGATAGCGATCGTCGCCGGTGAGCAAAAAGGCGGTGCGCATCCCGGACCAGCCGGATTGGGTGCGGGGGCGGTGATCGATTTTGCCGGTTTGGGGCACAACAACTGAGAATCCCCAACCGTAAGTGCCGGCATACCACTTGCCGCTCACGCCGCCGATTTTGCCGTCGAGGCCGATTTTGGAGGGCATGATGCCGTTGTTGGCCTTAGCCCGCTCGGCCCAGGCGTCGGCATATTCGAGGGCCCAATCCTTGTATTTCTTTTCGTGCGTCAAAGCATACGCGTTCAACGCCAAAACGGTCGTCCGCAGGTTCTGCGGATGATCGCCGACGATGTCGGTATAGTCTTTGAAGTGATCGAGCATCTCTTGATAGGTTCGCTCGCCGTGGCCCAGGCGAAAGCGATGGTCCACTTCGATCGGGTCGCCGGCCCAATCGAGCGCCGTCGCCGGGCGGAGCAGCGGGCCGCGGCTGCCGTTGAAGAGGCTTTTCACGATCTTGTATTGCGGGTCGTAGTTCGGCGCCTGCGGATCTTCGTTCATGTAAAAGCCGGCGTAGCGGCGGACGCGCGGCTCGAACGCGGGATTTTCCGGGTTCATCAGGCCCATGAGGTTGAAAACGGTGAGGCCTTCGCCGTTGTGCATCCAATCGAACTGCGTGGGAAACTCCTTGTAGTACATGCCGTCGCGGGCCAGTGGAACCTCGGTGGTTTTTGCCAGCGTGTATTGCCGCAAATGGCCTTCCCAGGCCTTTTCGACCATCTGTTTCACTTTCTCGGGCCCGCCGAGGGCATAGAGCAGCGGCCAATCGTTGACGTTTTCGATGGCGTCGTCGGGGCCGTCATCCCCGCCCCAACGTTCGACGCAGAGCAGAAAACCGCGTTCATCGAAGTACTTGGCAAAGAACTCTTCGCAGGCGGCGGCGTTCATGCGCAGGACTTCGCGTTCCAAGAGCGCCCAGGCGGGAGGCGACATGGGCGTGTCGATTTTGATGATGGGTTCGGCAGCGGGAACGAGCGGCGAAAAGACCGTGAGCAGGACTATCGCGCAAATGCTTTGATGGGACGTGCGGCTGGGCATGAGACCGGCTCCGGAGAGGTATTTGTGCCCTAGCGTAATCGCCGGACGCTTCTCGGCCTAGCATCAGGACCGACGACTACCGCCGGAATAAACGGAACTCCTGAGCAGGCATATTCCGGTACGGTCGATCCGATGGACGGACTTTTAAGGCCCGGGCAAGGATTGCTGGGCGGCGGCAAGGTCAGCGTCCGAAGAAAGTTTTGCCAGGCGGGCTGTCTGCAAATACCTGTGCGATTGCATGGGGCCGATGGAGCGGCGAGCTACCTATCCCCAATAGGAGTTGTCGCTGCCGATGAATTCGACGAACCGTGAACCGGCCGAAATTCTGATTGTTGACGAAGATTCTCTCGCGCTCGCCAGCGCGACCGAGGCGCTCGATGCGGCTGGCCACATTGTCTATCAGGCTCGCGACCGCCGGGCGGCGCTGAAGATCGCCAATACTGAGGCCCTAGACCTGGTCATCTGTGATGTGAGCATCGCCGGCGACAGTGGGCTGGAGCTGTCGCGCGAATTGCGGAGTCTGCCGGGCATGCAGGATGTGCCGGTGATGTTCGTCAGCCGGACGCAGCTCCCGGATATCGTTCGCCGGTCGCACGAAGCCGGTGCCGCTTACTATTTGCGGAAGCCCCTGGATCCCGAGGTGCTGATCGACCTCGTCGGTAAGGCGCTGTGGCTGCCGCACTTGGTTCATTCGCGCCTATCGATGCACGAGCCGGCAGCGCAGGCGGTTCCACCGCCGCGGAAGATGACGGCGCGGCAAGCAGCGGTGCAGGGCATTCGGCTGCCGTTGGCCTGAATTTGTCTAACGATCCGATCAGTTTCCTGCAAATCTTGACGATAGACACGCACCGCGTTATTATTGCGTGGCGTGATTATTTCATTCCGGTGTAGCGAAACGCAGGCACTGGCACGCGGCGAACGCGTTGCCAAATTCGCCAGTATCGCGACGGTTGCTCGGCATAAGATTCGGCAACTAGAGATTGCCGCACGCCTCGAAGATTTGCGCATTCCGCCTGCGAACCGCCTGGAAGCCTTAAAAGGCAAACGAGCGGGCCAATACAGCATTCGAATCAACGATCAGTTTCGACTGTGCTTTCGCTGGAGTGCCGCTGGAGCGGGAGACGTCGAAATTGTGGACTATCATTAGAAACCGCTTATGAAATTGCTCAAGCCAGTTACGCCGGGCGAAATTCTCAAGGAGGAGTTTCTGCGGCCAATGGGAATCAGCAACTATCGGCTGGCCAAGGAGATTGGAGTGCCCGCGCAGCGGATTGGAGATATTTTGGCCGGGAAGAGGGCCGTCACGGCTGATACCGATCTGCGTCTATGCCGATTTTTCGGGCTCTCGAAAGGCTATTGGCTCCGCGCTCAAGCCCTTTATGACACCGAAGTAGCCGAGCGTGATCTACACGATGAATTAGCGAAAATTCGGCCTTGGGCGAAGCGCGCTGTAGCTTCTCGCGAATTACGGGCGGAAGTTTCGACACGGCACGCGAGTGCTGCGAGATAGAGCCTTCGCTATGCCGGTTTCATCGGTGCGCGGCCGATCGAATAGTACGTGAAGCCATTCGCCCGAATCGCCTCGCCGTCATAAAGATTGCGGCCGTCGAAAATAATCGGCGACCGCATGCGGCGCTTCATCTCGGCGAAGTCCGGATTGCGGAATTCGCCCCATTCGGTGTTGATCGCTAATGCGTCGGCGCCTTCGAGCGCGTCGATCGGTGAATTGACATAGACGAGCTTGTCACCGTATTGCGCTTTGACGTTGTTCATTGCCTCGGGATCGTGAACGGCAATTTTGGCGCCGCGCTCGAGCAAGAAGTCGATCAGCGTTAGCGCCGGAGCCTCGCGGATGTCGTCGGTCTTGGGCTTGAAGGCTAGGCCCCAAAGGGCAAACTGCTTGCCGGCGAGGTGGCCGCCAAAATGCTTTTCGATTTTGTGAGCCAGCGTGTGCTTTTGGCGATTATTCACCTCATCGACGGCGTCGAGCAGCAGCGGATCGATGCCCAGCTCGCGCGCCAGATGTGACAGTGCTCGAACATCCTTCGGAAAGCAGCTGCCGCCATAACCGACGCCGGGAAAGAGAAACGCAAAGCCGATGCGGCGGTCGTGGCCGATGCCCCGGCGAACATCGTTGATGTCGCCGCCGATTTTTTCGCACAAATTGGCCATTTCGTTGATGAAGCTGATTTTTGTCGAAAGCAGCGCATTCGCGACGTATTTCGTCAGCTCGGCGCTTTCGGGCGTCATCACGAGCAGCGGTTTATCAGTCCGCAGAAATGGCGAATACAGCTCGCTCAAAGCCGCTTCGGCTTCCGGTGTGCGGACACCGATGACAACGCGATCGGGATATTGAAAATCGTTGATCGCCGCCCCTTCTTTGAGAAACTCCGGGTTGCTGGCAACATCAACAGTGCGGCGGGTGAGGCCCTGCAGAAAGGAGTACAGCTTCGTGTTCGTCCCAGGCGGCACCGTGCTTTTGATAACGACGATGGAATCGACTGACAGATGCGGGGCAAAACTCTCGGCAGCGCCCCAGACGTATTTAAGATCCGCGCCTCCCTTTTTTCGGCCGTCGGCGTCCGTGTCGCACGTGGGAGTGCCCACGGCGACGAAGATCAGCCGGGCGTTGCGGACGGCATCGGCGGTGTTTGTCGTGAATTTGAGGCGGCCGGCGGCGGCGTTCCGAAGCACGAGTTCCGAGAGTCCAGGCTCGTAAATGGGAATGTCGCCGCGTTCCAGGCGCTCGATCTTGTCCTGATCGATATCGACGCAGGTAACGTCATTGCCGCTATCGGCCAAACAGGTGCCTGTGACAAGGCCGACATAGCCGGTGCCAATAATCGCGAGCTTCATTTTCGACAGTGGTCAGTGGTCAGTGGACAGTCCGCTTTGCCCCCCAATGATAACAACTGACGGCGAGTCACAAATCGGTGTTGAATCACGAAACCCATGCAGTCGCCATAGGGGTGGAAGGCATAAGCGTGAGGCGGCATTCCGCGTTGCCGCTAAGATTAGACACTAAGCGACATTCTGATTCGGCCCATTTTTTTTTAATCCGTCCGACTCACGGTCCGCTACGACGGAAAGCGCAAATAGATCGGGGAAATTGCTGGCGAGCTGCCGAAAATCTTCGAGAATTGAGCGGCGAGCGACATGCGGCATCTCTCGGAATTCAGCCAGAATGTTTTCGATCCGCTCCTCGGCGTTTAGTCCTTCAGCCGCGTAGGCTTCAGCTAGTCGATGCAAGTTGAGCCAAAACTCATTAGGCGCGGACTTCGAGTCTGTCATAGTCGAGCCTCCGCGGTTCGTGATTTTTTAGCGCCTCGCCCGCTTAAAGCTGAAGAGCTCGGTTAGCCGCCTTGCCACCGATTCCCCAAGCGGTGAGCATAAGCACGGCCTGATTATAACCATGCCCGGCGCGCCCAATGCAACAGTCATTGGGAATAACAGCGCCACGCTTTCCAAATCGCGGCCGATGACGACTAATGATTCGTCATTTCACTGCTAAGGCCGCCGGCGGCGGGAACGTAGCAGAGGCGAGTGTAGTCCATGACCATGCGGTGGGCGCTGAACCGCCAGGCGAGCGTGCTAATGGAGTTCATCATCCGCTTGATCCAGTGCCGCGGCAGACCGTCCACGTCGCGATCGTAGTACATCGGGATGACTTGCTCTTCCAGCACTTTGTACAGCGATTCGGCATCGCGGCGGTCGGTGACGACGTCATCGACGTGGCTTTGCCCGTGGCCGATCGCGAAGCCGTTGGCGCCGTCGTAGGCTTCGGCCCACCAGCCGTCGAGAATCGAGAGGTTCAGACCGCCGTTGAGGACCGTTTTTTCGCCGCTCGTGCCAGAAGCTTCCAACGGACGCCGTGGATTGTTAAGCCACACATCCACGCCCTGAATCATGTGGCGACAGACATTGATGTCGTAGTCCTCAACGTATGCAATGCGATTGGCGAACCGCGGATCGTGCCGAAGGTTGGCAACGGTCTGAATAAATCGCTTGCCCGGCTCGTCCTTCGGATGCGCCTTGCCGGCAAAGACGAACTGAACGGGCCGTTCCTTGTCGTTGCACATCGCCGCCAGCCGATCGATGTCGCCCATGACCATTGTCGCCCGCTTATAGGTGGCGAAGCGGCGGCCGAAACCGATGGTCAGAATGTTTGGGTCGAGGATATTACGGGCGGCTTCCACCGAGTCATCACTTTCGCCCCGCCGGCGGCATTGCCGGCTGACGCGGCGGCGAACGAACGACAACAACAGATTCTTCAGCGCGTTATGCGTCTCCCATAACTCACCGGGATCGACGTTGTGAATGTTCTGCCACACTTCCGGCTCACCCATCCGGTAAATCCACTGCGCCGGAAAATGCCGGTCGTAAAGCTGCAGCATTTGATGCGCGAGCCAACTGGGAATATGCACGCCGTTCGTGATATGGCCAATCGGAATTTCTTCCTCGACGCGCCACGGCCACAACGCGGCCCACATCCGCCGCGAAATATGGCCATGGAGCTGGCTCACGGCGTTCGCGCGACGGGAGATTTTCAGGCCCACAACCGTCATCGTGAACTGCTCTTGATCATTTTGCGGCTCCACGCGGCCGAGTCCCATGAGTTGCTCGTAGCTGATGCCAAGCTGATCGCGTAGCGGACCAAGATGCTCTTCGACCAAACCACCATGAAAGCGGTCATGACCGGCTGGAACAGGCGTATGCGTCGTAAAGACCGTCTGGCGGGCGACTTCGCGAAGGGCGTCGTCGAATCGCATGCCATCGTCGTGCATCCGTTCGCGAATCACTTCCAGCGGGCCAAACGCACTGTGGCCTTCGTTGAGATGATAAACGCCGGGCGTAATACCGAGCGCCCGCAGCGCTTTAACGCCGCCGACGCCAAGCACGAGCTCCTGGCGAATCCGCGTCCGCTCGTCCCCGCCATACAGCCGGCTGGTGAGGTCGCGGTCCTGCGGGCTATTGCCTTCGACGTCGCAATCGAGCAAAAACAGCCGCACGCGGCCAACCAGCATCATCCACACTTTGGCGAACAGAGGCCCGGTGCGCGTATCGACGCGAATCGTGATCGGCTTGCCTTCGGGCGAAAGAGCCGGCTCCATCGGCATATTATCGACTTTGGTCTCGATGTATTCCTCTTTCTGCCAACCCTTCTCGTCCAGCTGCTGCTTGAAATATCCCTGATCGTAAAACAGACCGATGGCGACGAGGTTCACGCCGAGGCCGCTGGCGCTTTTGATGTGATCGCCCGAAAGCACGCCCAGGCCGCCCGAATAAATCGGGATCGACTCGTGCATGCCAAACTCCGCCGAAAAATAGGCCACCGGCTTGCTGCCCAAGACGCCCGCGTTCCACGCCGCCCACGTCTGGCGGTTCGCCATGTATTCCTTCAGCCGGCGATGGGCGTAATTAATGCGGCTATAGAGCACCATTTCCGCCGCCCGCTGGGCGAGGCGCTCGGGCGTGAACTCGCGCAGCAGGGCGACCGGATTGTGATCGAGTTGTCGCCAGCGAATCGGATCGAGATCGCGAAAGAGGTTGATGACTTCCGGATGCCAGGTCCACCAGATATTGCGGGCCAGTGTCCAGCACTTGTCATACAGCGACTGAGCCGAAAGCTCGCCCGCCACAAAAGGGATGGGCTCTGGAACAATCGCCGGGTCAATCGTCGTCATGCGAGAATCCCTCATCGCCTGGAGCGAAACGCGTCGCGTTCTGCATCACCAATAGTGAAGTCAGGTACGCGCATCCGAGCGCACTCTAATGGTTGTTATCGACATGCTGAAGCGTCTGTCAAGCAACAAGCGAAAAACAACCGCCACAAAATCGTTAACTTTGCCGAATAACGGACTCATTTTGTCCGCTAAGCGGTTCAAGCGGCACCGATATAGTCGCTCGCCACTTATTGAGTCGCCACTAACGGACGGTCTTTTCGTCCGCGCGACGCGCGGCCCAAAGCGTTATAATTCGCTCCAACGGCAAAAAGTACACCGCAGTTAGCAAGGCGTTGAATTGAAAGCCGTAGTCAAACGTCGCCAAAACTCCCGCATAAAACGCCACCAGTCCGATCCCGACCACGGTGCGCAGCCGGGGAAAAATCGCCAAAATGCCGGCCGTTTCCAAAACCAGCGTCAAAACCTGCAGCGATTGTGTGAAATCACGGCTCCTGAGCATGAGTTGCGTCGTCGGTGACCACGGTCGGCCCCACAGATAGGTCCACAGCTGCAGCGAGATTCCATTCGCCCACGATGGGCCGCTGAATGTCAGCTTCGACAGTCCCGCCGCTGTGTGAAAAATGCCGATGTACGCGATCGAAGCCAGAGAAACCCAGGTCGGCACAATTGGCAATCGCCAGTAAGTGCCGCTGTGAAATCGCTCTCGAATGAGCGGCGCGTCGGCGGTGATCCAAATCGCTTGAATCACAAGCAGCATGTTGGCCATGTTGAAAATATGAGCCGTGTTCGTCGTCGTCTCCACATGCAGCGACCATAGCACGGTAAATGAAATGGCGACCAGCCAGCACGACCACGGCAACCACCGCTGCGCCAGCCAGAGCGCGATTCCAACGATCAAGCCAGCCCGCACAGCGATCCATACGGCCGGGTTGCGTATGATCTCGTCTGGCAGCCAGGAGAGCAGCGATACGAAGCCGCCGCGCGGGCCAATCTTGATCTCGAATTGCCACACCGCTAGCGTCGCCGCCGCAAGCAGCAACGACCATATAACCAGTTGGTTGAATTGCGGCAGCGTCCGCTCCTCCAGACGCTCCATATTTCACCGCCCCTGACAGCGCCGTTACGGTCCCAAGCGACGCAGTGCCCCATGAACAGCCGCGAAGCGGCGTAGGAATAAAGCCTGGGGCCTTGGCCCCAGGAACCAGCCAAACCATAACAAAAATATATTAGCCGCGAAGCGGCGCAGGAAAAGAACACGCGCCACGACTCAAAACAGCTTTTCACCCTACCACGCGGCATGCCTCACCCTCTCGATTGGCTCGACGACGCCCTCGCTGACCTCGACCGCCGCGGTCTGCGCCGCCAATTGCGCGCAACCTTCCGCCACCCGCCGGCCGCAGAAATCGAAGTTGCGGGCCAATCACTCATCAATTTCGGCTCCAACGACTACCTCGGCCTTGCCTCCGACCCGCGTATCGCGACTGCGGTTAAGGAAGCGATCGATCAATACGGCTGGGGCGCCGGCGCTAGTCCGCTCATAACCGGCCGCAGCGATCTGCATGTCGAGTTGGAGCGCGACCTGGCCAACTTCGAAGGCACGGAAGCCGCACTCCTCTTCCCGACTGGCTACTCCGCCAATGTCGGCACAATCGCCGCACTCATTGGAAAAGAAGACGCGGTGTTCAGCGACCAGCTCAACCACGCCAGCATTATCGACGGCTGCCGGCTCAGCGGTGCGAAGATTCATATCTATCCCAACTCACACTGCTCCATCTCCCCCCTGCAGAGGACAAACAACAATAATGGCTCCCTTCTCCCCGGTACACTCGGTACTCCGAACAGAGAAGCGGGAAGAAGCCAAAACAAGATTTATAGCTCCCTTCTCCCCGGTACTCCGGGGAGAAGGGCCGGGGATGAGGGGCCTAGCGACGACGTAATGGCCTCCCGTGACAATGACCTCACTCAACTGCGGCAGATGTTGGCTAGTGATCACGGTCCCGGCCGAAAACTAATCGTCACCGACGCGATCTTCTCCATGCACGGCACAGTAGCCCCAGTCCTGGCACTCGTCGAGCTAGCCCGCGAGTTCAACGCCATGCTCATGGTTGACGAAGCCCACGCCATCGGCGTCCTGGGCGATCGCGGTGCAGGTCTCTGCCAAGCACTCCACTGCGAATCGCAGGTCAATCTCCGCATCGGCACGCTGAGCAAAGCCCTCGGCGGACACGGCGGCTTTGTCACCGGCTCTCGACGGCTGATCGACTGGATCTCCAACCGTGCTCGCCCATACATCTTTTCGACAGCCGCTCCGCCCGCCGTGGCCGCCGCCGGACTCGCCGCGCTCGAAATTGTCCGCACCGAGCCCGAGCGCAAACAATCCCTCGACCAGAATGCCGTCGAACTTCGCCGCCAACTGCTCGACCGCAACCTAATCCAGCCGACTTCGCGAACCCACATCATTCCAATTCTCCTCGGGCAGCCGGATCGAGCCGTCGCCGCTTCCGCCGAACTCCGCCGCCGCGGCTTCTACGTCCCCGCCATCCGCCCCCCCAGCGTGCCCATCGGTCAATCCCTGTTGCGAATAAGTTTGACCTGCTCTCACACCGACGAACACATTGAGGGACTTATCGCCGCACTCCATGCCGTTTGCGCCGATTAACGGCGACCGCATAATGACTGTAGGGAACGCCCTCTGTGGCGTTCCGTGTTTCGCGAAAGACGCCTTTACCGGTTCGCGGCACGCCACAGAAGGCGTGCCCTACAGCGCTGAAATGCCAGCCAACCTGACACCGCAGTACAAAAAGGCCGAAGAAGAATACCGCCGCGCGCAGTCGCCCGAAGATGAGCTGCGCTGCCTGGAGCTGATGCTCCGCGAAATTCCCAAGCACAAGGGCACCGACAAGCTGCAGGCCGAGCTGAAAGCCAAAATCAGCAAGGCCAAACAAGAATCGGAAACCGCCAAAAAGTCCGGCAAAAAAGGGCACCACGGCCCGCACATCCAGCGGCAAGGCGCCGGCCGCGCGATCATCTTAGGCGGACCAAACGCGGGCAAAAGCCAACTACTGGCCAAGCTCACGCGGGCGACTCCGGAAATCGCACCGTATCCGTTCACCACCCGTGAGCCGCAGCCCGGCATGATGCAGTGGGAGGACGTGCAAGTCCAACTCATCGACACGCCACCCATCACCGCCGACGTGTTCGACTCCAACCTCCTCGGCCTCACCCGCGGCAGCGACCTGGCGCTGCTTATGTTTGACGCCGGCAACGACGAGGGCCTCGACGCCTTCACACCCGTCCTCGACCAACTCAGCAAAACCAAAACCCGGCTGGCCAAAGAATCGTATCTCGACGAAGAAGACGTCGGCCTCTCCTTCACCCAAACCTTCCTCGTCCACAACAAAATCGACCTCCCCGGCGTGGACGATCGCATCGCCCTCCTCAAAGAGTTTTCTCCCGGCCTCGACTTCCGCGAATTCCGCATCTCCGCCGAGCACGGCGCCGGCCTCGAAGACCTCCGCACCGCCATCTACCAATCCCTCGACGTCGTCCGCGTCTATACAAAACTCCCCACCAAGAAAGAAGCCGACTTCGACAAGCCCTTCACGCTCAAACGCGGCGGCACCCTCCTCGAAGTCGCCGAGCTCGTCCACCGCGACATGGCCACTAGCTTCAAATATGCCCGCGTCTGGGGCACGGCCGTCCTCGCCCCTGGCACCCAAATGAAAGGCGACTACATCATTCACGACAAAGACATCGTCGAAATCCATGCCTAAAGTAGGTCGGCGAGGCCCTTCGCCAACCAGCGCAACCAGCAACCTCACCACCTACACCAGCCGGGAGCAAACCTGCTCCCGGAGAATCGCCAATCACCTCACCAGCACGATCGACCGTCCTCTCTCCGGGTGGGTGAGGGTTTATCCATCTGTTAGTTCGCCGGTGTGACTTGTACTTGCCCTCGACTAAACCCAAACATCCGCATTCTTTTGCCGCCCACGAATTTCCCGCCGGTAGCAGTGCAGTCCCGCATCCAAGTAATCTCCAATTTTCTGCATGTTCATGAACATTCCCGCGGGAACCGTCGATTCAGTCCAACCGTGCTTCGGCGAGTAGTCGGCATCCGACAGTTGGAAGTAGAGAACGTGATCGAACTCGGCCGTCGCATGGACCTTGCCGTCATGAATATGAACGGTCGGAAAAAATATCTGTTTGCGATCGGCTCTCGGAAATGAAAACGCCATCGCATGCACGTTTTCTTTGCCCAGCTTGAGTTTGAAAACGGCAAATCCATAGTCAACGTAGTCAGGAAGTTGATCCCACACGCCGTCTGCCAGTCGGAATCGCGCGTCGAGTCGAGCAAAGTCCGCAATCTTCGGTACGAACGACGCTTCAAAATTCCCAACTTCGTGAACTTCGAGTCGAGGAGCGGCGGCGGCCGGGACAACGCCGCCAATCCCTCCGCGAGTCGTTGACCCAGCAGCCGGGAAACCCTTCGCCATGTCTCGAAAGAATTCCGGATACCCCTTCAAATTGATGAACCCTACCGCACGTTCATCGGAGTTTTTGGGGACCGGAATCGGCAACACCATCGCCAATTCATCCTTGAAATGGACCGACATGCCATACGCGAGGAACTGGCTTCCATCTCGCCACGGCTTAGCAAAAATCTTCGTTCCCGCGACCCACTGAACTACACCAGTAAAGCAACACATAATCGACGTCCTTCGCTCCAGCCCCCAATAAATTCTAGCCGATTAACAAACACCATCCTACGCATCGCCCCCTGCAGGACGGATCATCGAGTAGTCGCCGCCCACCAAAACACCGCTCCCTGGCCCTGGCGCAACCCCCAACCACAACCACCGCTCCCATCCGTGCAAATCCGTGTTTCATCTGTGGCTCTCTCTGCTGTCTCTTTTCGTGCCTCTTCGTGTTTTTCGTGGCCATCGCCTAAAATAACCCCATGCGATATCGCCTCCGCACGCTGCTGATCGTCTTGGCGATTGGGCCACCGGTGTTGGCATGGGGAGGTCTATTCGGACGCAACTTGACGAAGTGGTGGGCTGATTGGGTTGCAGTTTACGACGAGCCGCGGCCCTTTGCGTTCACCGAATTGGCTACGATTGCCGCAGTCGTACTAACCGGCTGCTGGATCTGGTTTGTATTGCGGCTGCCAATTTCAATTGAGGATACGGCCACCTCGCCGACCGTCGACGCTGACAATGAGCCCAAAATAACAGACAACAATTGAAGTCATTTCCATGCTCCGTTTCACGATCCGCGACTTGCTGTGGCTGATGGTGGTGGTGGGGTTGGCTGTGGCTGTCGGCGTGGAGCGTTATCGTTCCGCTAGGCTGCGCTCGCAACTTAATGCATCGGAATTGAGGGTGCAGGACGAAGAATTCAGGTTTGTTGAACTGGCCCTAGAATGGCAAGCCCACCACCCGAAAACGTTCACGATTAAAGACGGGAAAATCGAAATCGACACAGATACATCCTTTAGTAGCCATACGCTAACCAGTGGCGAGGTCCGATTGCTTCAGATACACGAACGCAACCTGCGTTCTATTTGGCCCAATCGATAGGTAGGCCGACTTATTCATCCATTACCCGGATCCTCATACTGAACATCGGTATATAATTTGCAGTTTGCTCTCGGTTCGCCTCAACTCTGCCACTCCGGCCAACAAACCAACACCCCATGCCGCCGCAATGCGAACCAAAATCGTTTCCCTGGCTCAACCCGCCGGACGCATCGCCCGTGCTTAGACTCGTAGGGTGGGCTGTGACCACCATCTCTCGCGACGATGCCGATTCACAACTCTCACTTCACCACCCCTACCTACTCACTTCCGCCGCCCCACCAACAATCACCTCCACCGTTGGGGTGGTGTTCACTCCCTTCCATCCGCTATCGCATTCTTATGCATAACGTGCATAAACCCCAACTGAGGTGGACCCCAATTGTTGGACAGGTTTTGGGGTTGGTTAAGGTGAGACCAACGGCCCGCGAAGACCCCTCACAGGTCTCGCGCGGCCGTGGGGCTACGGACACGTATCGGGTCAGAAAAGCGGTTTCCTGAG
>DASXLL010000234.1:0-6117 GCA_036496265.1 Pirellulaceae bacterium
ATTGTCGCAGCTGCGGCAGTGCCGCTGTGCTTACGTATCAAACGCGGATCATGTTGGCCAGTTCAAGCCGGCAAGCTGGCCGCTGGGAGTGCTAGCAATCTCGACCTGAACCGCATCTTCCGTACACTGGACTGCACCGCACCCGAACAAGGAGAAGTGAGCGGTGCCAAGCAACAAGCGATGGAGCGCCGAGGTCCAAGAGTTTCGCGGTTTCGGCCGATCGGAATTTTGGCCGTTCCGCAGTCGGCTGAAATCGCTGCCTGTTGGCGAAGACTTCGCCGATGTTCGCCGCTCGCTTCGAGATTGCTGCCCGGCGCGTGCGGGCGTCTACGGAATGATCGACTCGGGCCGGCGGCTGATTTACGTCGGCATGTCCATCGCGTTGCGCAAGCGACTGGTGACCTACTTTCAAGGTGGCGCAGCGATTCGAAAGGAATGCCGGATCGCGGGGAACACGGATCGACTTGTCTGGGAAGTCGTTGGCCATGAGCTGGCTGCTCAATTGCGCGAGCTGGAGCTGATTCGCCGGCATCAGCCGCGGTTCAATGTGAAGGGCCGCCAGCCAGATCGCCCGTTGGGATACATCTATATTTCGCGCGAGGATGCGCCGCGTATCCGCGTGGGGCGCCGTGTGCCGAAGGGTGCACGTTATTCGTGGGGTCCGCTGGCAATCGGCTGGCGGATCAAAGAATCGCTCGAAGTCGCGAATCGATACTTCAAGCTGAGCGACTGCCCGGCGTCGGTGCCGATGCATTTTGCCGACCAGGGGAGTTTGTTCGCGCTCGAGCTGCGGCCCGAATGTTTGCGACACGAAATGGGGACGTGCCTTGGCCCTTGCGCGGGCGAATGCACCCGCGCAAACTATCTGGCTCAAGTGCGGACCGCCCAGGCGTTTCTCGACGGCCGCGATCCGGCTCCGCTCGCCAAGCTCGAGCAGGCATTGCACGATGCGGCCCAGCTTTGCCAATTCGAGCGGGCGGCCAGCCTGCGGGATCGGCTGGAAAGATTGCAATATTTGTACGATCGGCTCGAACTACTAAGAGAGCCGGCGCTCCCGGCTCGATTTGTGTATCCGGTTAACGTGGGCCGCCGGCAAGCCTGGTATTTTTTGGCGGATGGTCGGGTGGTGGGTGGAGTGCCAGTCCCGATCAACGGCGAGGAAGCAGAGAAATGCTTGCGGCGTTTGCGGCGGGCGTATCGATTTGCCGAGGGTGTCGATGTGACAGCCGATCGCCCGGCGCGGCAGATTGTGTCGGCCTGGTTTCGCGCAAACCGCGACCATATGCACACCGTTCTTTCGCCCGACGAGGCCGAGCAATTCTGCCGTCAATTGCAGGCCGGTTGAAGTGACCGTTGATTCCAATTTGACGGCCACGCCCTGTCTCTCTACGATTCGTTGCGATGTTCTTCTATCTATTTTTGCTGTTTATCGTTCTGCCGCTCGTCGAGATCATGATTCTCGTCAAGATCGGCATGGTGACGAGCTTTTGGGTGCCGATCGCGATTGTCGTCGTGACCGGCGTCGTCGGCACGGCGCTCGCACGGCGGGAAGGTTGGAAGGTGCTCCAGCGGATGCAGGAAGATGTCCGCACGGGTCAGATGCCGGCCGACTCGTTGATCGACGGGTTCCTGGTGCTGCTCGCCGGTATTCTATTTGTGTTGCCGGGCGTGCTGACGGACGTCGTCGGGATCGTGCTGTTGTTTCCGCCGACCAGGCAGCTGGTGAAGCGCGGAGTGGCGGCGTGGTTCCGGCGGAATGTGGAAGTGCACATGGGGCGCATCCGCGGCGGCTACTGGGAGAACTCGGGCGGCTCGAATATGCCAGAGCACGACAAGATCATCGATGCCCGAGTGATCGGCACGCGGGTTGAAGATGCCCCCAAGCCGCGCTAAGCTGTGCGGGTCGGCTTGCTAAAGGGCCGACTGCAAGGCTTCCATCGCCGCGTGATAGTCGGGCTCGTTGGTTACTTCGCCGACGTACTCGGCGTGCGCCACTTTGCCGGCGGCATCGATTACGAACACGGCTCGGCATTCAATTTTCAGCTCTTCGATGAGCGTGCCCCAGTTGTTGCCGAAGCTGCGATCCTGGTAGTCGCTGCCGACGCGCATGTTCTTGATGCTCTCGGCGCCGCAGAAGCGGTTCATGGCGAACGGCAGGTCCATGCTCACCGTCAGGGCGTTCACCTTGTCGCCCAGCGCAGCCAGTTGATCGTTGAACTTCTTGGTCTGCATGGCGCACACGGCCGTATCGAGCGACGGGACTACGCTGATGATCGTCGGCTTGCCTTTCACGTCGGCGAGCGTGATTTCTTTCATGCCGCCTTCGAAGTAGTTCAACTTGAAGTCGGGGGCAGCTTGCCCGTCTTTTACTTCGTTGCCCGCCAAAGTGAGCGGCGTGCCCTTGAACGTGACGGCTTTCGAGCGGGACATATGACGATACCCTTTCCTCTGTCTGGCGAATCAAAACAACCGAATTTGCGACGCGTCGCAGCTCCGTGGTTACCGCTAAGTATCCGGTTTTGGAGTGCGCGTGCAAGGGGCACTAACAACCACCGAGATGGCTAGGGCTGCTCGGAGAGTGCTTGGATTTTCGGATCGTTCGGAAACAACGAGCGGGCGGCTCGCACGAGCGCCGGACGCAAATAGTCTGAAATCATTTCGCTGACTGGTTTGTCGTTCAAGTAGCTGGTGATCATGTTGCATTCGAAACAGACGAGTACCGATAGGCGATCATTGTCGTGCGTGAAATCAAGGCGGATGTCGGGATGGGGCGCGCAGTCTCTCGATTTATTCCACATGTAATAGTTTCGATCCTGCAGCGTGCGCGACAAGTCGGCCACGTTCGGCGGAGGGGCTGCGACTGGGCCTGCCAGAATGGGAAAATCTGCTGGCGTGGCCGGCCACTTTGCTTCATCCGCAAGTTTGCCGATACGATACGCTTCGACACGGTCCGGATATCGAACCGCAGCCAATCCGGCGGGGCCGCCAAAGATTCGCCGCAGATCGGCTTCCGCGTTGAAGTGTAGGTAGGTGAGTAATAGCAGATAGGCCGCGGCGAGCGTCGCCATTATCAGCAGCACCATCTTCGGCGAATAGCGGGGCGCCGGTTTCGATGTTATGGCTGGCTCGAAGGTTGGGCGGGTTTGATTCATAATCGCGCCGTGCTTACTTGCCGGCTGCGGCTCGATAGCAATATTCGAACAGCAACTCCCACTCAGCCTGTTGAATATCGAGACAAACTTCACGGGCAGCCGTTTGACCTCGCGCGACGGCTTGGCACAAATCGACAAAGGCAAATGGATCCCAATCGCCTCCGGCGACAAGGGTGTGAACGAGTGACTCTTCGCTGCGCTTTGCAGCTAGGTTGGTCGCTTGCTGACCCAACTCGGCGAGAATCGGATGCTCGCCGACGCAACGAAACCAGTATTTAGAGTTCGAGAAATCGCCTTCGCGTCGATGCATAATCGCGTGTAAGAAGCTGCCGGATGTCGTGTCAATGTTCTGACTGATCGTGTGCGACTCGTCGAGGCAGTCGTGCAGTAGCCAAACGCCCGAGACACAGCAGGCAGCCATTTCTGCGTCGGCAGGTTGCCTCCCGATATGTTCAAAGGCAGATTTCGCGCTGAGCTTTTTCAGGGTCGGAAGCTCGTTCGAATCCGGCTGGCCCGAATCGAGCGGTCGGCGTCTGTCCGTTTCCAGAAGGGGCGCGAATACGGGCCCGTAGGAATGAGGATCGAATTGCATTACGCGAATGGATGGAGAGCTGCAATAGTGTGGAATCTAGTGTGCGAACCACTCTATCACACCCGGGCCGGTCGGTCAGGCGCGACTGATTTATCCGCTAGGGCGAACGCCAAAACAATTAATTTTGCCTTTTGGGGGGTCGTCTGGTAGGCTACGGGCGGTTCGACGCGGGGGCAAGCGCGGCCGAACCACACGGCGGAGAAAACATGGGCGTACCCGCGCGAAACACAGTTTCGCTTCTGACCACATTCTTGTGGGCGCTCATTCACCGTCGGCATTTTACCCGACGCGCTGGTGCGGCTCCGATTGGACCGCAAGCGACTCGTTCGCATTCTTGCACTCGGCATCCCATCCATCGCTTCGATCGAAGCGAGGAATTCATTTCTGTTATTCATTTATTCCGCTGGAGGCAAGTCCCATGTCCACGCGACAACATTCGCGAAAGACCGCCCGACAAAACTCGACCGACCACGATCGCAAGTCGAAGTCTCAATATCACCGCACTCTGCGGTATGAGTTGTTGGAAGATCGCCGGCTGTTGGCCGTCGTAACCGTTACGACGCTTGCCGACATGGTTGATTTCAACGACGGAAAAATCTCGCTGCGGGAAGCGATCTTTGCAACCAATACGGTACCCGGCGCAGACACGATTGATTTCGCCCCGTCACTTACGGCCGGAGGACCAGCCACAATCTTGCTCACGCAGGGCGAACTGAGAGTCTCGGACTCGCTCACTATCAACGGGCCCGGTGCCAGTCTCTTGACCGTCGATGCCACCGGCAACGACGCTACGCCGGCAATCAAAGATGGCAAGGGTAGCCGCGTCTTCAACATCAATGACGGACGATCTTTAACCCAGAGCGAGGTGACTATCGTTGGCCTTTCGCTTACAGGCGGCGACGTGACCGGCATCGGCGGCGCGATTTCGTCCTCTGAAATCTTAAGCCTTATCGACAGCACGGTCAGCGGCAACTCTGCAAGGACAGGTGGTGGCATCTACAGCGGCGATTTCTCTAATGGTAAAAAATTGACGATCATTCGAAGTGTGATTCAGAATAATTCGGCAGTGGCGAACGGCGGCGGGGTTTTCGCCAGCGGGTCCGACGGCCTAGTCGAAATGTCAGACAGTGTCGTCAGCAACAACACGGCGGGGGTGGTTGGCAGTGGCGGTGGCGTGTTCGTGGCTGGTGGCACGATGAACATCAACAGAACGTCCATTCGCGGCAACTCTGCTAACCGTGGCGGCGGAGGTATCCAGGCAACTGGTAATCTCTCCATCAACGACAGCTCGATCACGGGCAACTCATCTGAGGTAAGTAGCGCGACAGTTGCCGTTTACGGGGGAGGTGGTGTCACAGCCAAGGGTAATCTAACTATCGTTGCCACGACGATCAGCGGTAATTCGAGCAAGAGCGTCGGCGGTGGGCTCTTTTGTAGTGGCACCGCAACCATCGCGGATTGCATCATCACGGGGAACTCGGCAATGGATTCGGGCGGCGGCGTGGTGCTGGGTACGGGGAAAATCACTGTCACAAATGGCGCAATCCGAGGTAATTCAGCGGGCGGCGGTGGAGGGGGCATCTCATCAAATGGCAGTCTCGTTGTCGCTAATAGTGAAATAACCGGCAACTTTGCGAATGGTGTCGCCCAGAATAGCTCATACCGCGATGGTGGCGGAATCCGGTGTATTGGCAGTTTGTTGCTCTTTGGCACCACCATCAGCGGTAATTCGTCGAAGTACGATGGCGGCGGCATTTGGTCAGGTTTAAACACCAATGTAGCGATCACCAATAGCACCATCAGCGGCAATTCAGCCGGCACGGGAGGCGGAGTTTGGGTGACCAGCGGTGCGAGCATTGCGCACAGCACGATTGTCAGTAACAGCGCTCAAGTTCTCGGTGGCGGATTTTTCGTGCAGAGCGCAACTCTAGAGGTGCAGCTTTCGATTGTTGCGCAGAATTCGGCGCCGGTAGGGCGCAATCTGACTGGGCTTATTGGAACGATGATCGTCCCCAGATATAGTCTGATTGGATGGAATGCGGAGAGTGGGCTCGCCGAAGCTCCAGTTGGCGCGCCTGATGCTGATGGCAATCTCATTGGAGGGCCCATGCATGGCGCGATTTCTCCCATGCTCGGACCACTGGCGGACAATGGAGGAATCGCGCTGCCGGATGAATCGCACGTCTTCATGCATGCGCTCTTACCTGGCAGCCCGGCGATCAGTGCGGGTGATCCTGCCGCTGTGGCTGGAGCTGGCGGTGTGCCGCTGAACGATCAGCGAGGCGCACCGTTCACGCGTGTGTATGGCGGCCGGATCGATATCGGCGCTTTCGAGTTTCAGCCGGCCGGCGGGTTGGCTGGTGATTTCAATCG
>DASXLL010000235.1:0-12248 GCA_036496265.1 Pirellulaceae bacterium
TGCGGGAATGCCGGCGGTTGGTGGCGACGGCGTCGCTTTCTGCCTGCCCTCTGTAGAAACGTCAAGACAGAGATCCGACAGTGGCGCGTCGGAAAACGCCACCAGCTCCGCCAGCTCAAAGTAGTATGCGTGCTCGTCCCAACTCATATCCACGCTTTCAGAATGGTCAGGACGGCGTTCATATTGGTTGGCCGTTTGGAACGCGGGCCGGCGGCACATTGCAAGACGACGCGGCGAACCTCATCGGGTATCCGCTGATCAGCCAGCTTCTCGTGTCCCCGCTCCGGTATTCGACCGGTTGCGGCATGCAGGAAGATTCGCCCCCAACTATAAAGATCGGCGCGGATGTCAATTGGCGCATCGCCTTCCACTTCAACTGCCCGATACGGATCGTCCGGCCACTGCTCGGGGGAAACGGTGGGGAGTCGTTCGTTGAGTTTGGCAAGCTCCAGGTCGGTCAAAATGGGCCGGTCGTCTTGCTCGCGCAGCAACACCGAATCGGGCGACAGCTCTCGACGGATGACGCCCGCCGCATGGAGCGCTCGGAGACCTTCGGCGATGCCTCGCATGATCGTTTGCAATTCATAGTCGCCAAGCGGACCTTTTGCGAGGCGATCGGCTAGTATCTCCCCGTCATCCCACCGGTCGAGCACCCACCACAATCCGCCAACCCAGGCAGCCGTCAGATTCTCGGCGATGTTGGGGTGCGAACCCACTTGTTCGCTGACCTCCACGTGCCGCCCTAGGTGACTTTCCAACCGCTCTCGATCCGCGGTAGCCAAATGCCGCAGCTCGTAGCATTTGGCCCTTGCCCAGCGATCTTTGAGATACCGATGCTTCAGCCGAAGTCGCTGGTACTGCAGCCCGTTTGAGGTTTTCTCCCATCCAGACAAGTAATCGACGATCTCCCATTCCAGGACGTGCGTGGGTGAGGGAACCTCTGTAGTGGCACCCAGCTCTGCCAACTCGTCCGGATGCAGCAGCTCCAGCGGACTCTTAATCCCAAACGCCTGCTCGCCGGCCTGCTGAAGTGTTTTGAGGAACACTGGATCGCCGCGGAGAATCTTGCCTACGGTAGTGCGGTCCAAATCTGCCGCTTTGGCAAAATCCTGCACCGTCAAGCCAGCCGCAACCCGCAGCCGCTTGAGCTTCAGAGGGTCAGCCCGAAATTCACGTTGTTCCAAATCCATCGACATACTCCGACAGGCGTTTGCAAAGCCATTCACGCGGGTAAATCTGGTTCGTACGTCGGCCGACCGTTCGTGTCGAGTCCGATGCGCACGCTGCGGATTCCCCTTTCACGCGCTTTCAAGAGCAAATCTCCCAGCAGCGAATCAACAATGCGAAGTAACTCCCGCGTATCGCCCGCAGCCTCGCTCTGTTCAACGACATCCGCCACAAGCTCTGGATCAATGAACCCGATTTCAACGCCGTACTCTTTGGCCGCCGCAATGATTTTGAGCGCGGCCACTTGGTTCCGGGCGTCGTCCGTCAGAGGGCGAAACACATAAATCTGGTCAAACCGGCTGATGATTTCGGGGCGGAAAGTCTGGGCCTCTCGCAGTGCGGAGCGAACGGCGTTTCCCAGCTCTTGGGGATCGCTGATTTCTTGCGCGAGCGCCCCAATCGCTTCATGCTGGACATTGCTGGTGAGCACAATTACGGATTGGGTGAAGTCCACGACCTTATTCGACACCTGCTCGGTCAATCGCCCCTCGCCCATGATTGACAAGAACAGATCAAAAACACCGGCATACGCCTTCTCGATCTCATCAAACAGCACCAGCCGTTTGGGATTGGTCAGCATGGGGCGCGTAAGCTGTCCTCCCTGATCCGCTGCTTGATAGGCCGGAGGCGTACCGATCAAGCGGACCTTGCCTTCGGGACCTGACAGTTCACCGCAATCGAACCGCGACATGTGCTTCTCATCATCGAACAGATACTCGGCTAACGCCTTAGCTAGCTCCGTCTTTCCTGTCGCCGGCGGTCCAACAAACAGGAAACTGGCAATCGGTTTGCCGCGCCGCTCCTTGCCCCATTGCAGCCGGACGAACCTTGCCAAGTGGTCGATAATCGGGTCTTGCCCGCGTACACGGCGCTTCAGCGCAGCTTGCATCTCCTCTTCATTGATGATGCGGGCTTGGCTCTTACGGCGCCGCGCCAAGATTTCCTTCAGGCGCTCTTGATCGGTGATTCGCAAGGGATCGAATTGATCATTCATGGGTTGTTCTCATGCCGGGCGCTGGGCAGGTGGACATGCAGCGACAGCGATTTCTTGTTTTGTTGGCTGGCCGCCAGGATTGGCTTGGAAAGCAGCTTCGCGATGGCCGAGGGCAGCCGGCCAAAGCCTGATTTGTCGTCAATCTGCAAAACTTCCGAAGCCAGAATCAGCGGGTCAACCTGGATCAGTTCTAGTCCGTGGACCTGGCACTCTTTGACCATCAATTGAGCGGTCACTTGAGCCTTCACGTGATCGGACGGCTTCTGGCAGTAAACGATGTCGCCCACGGCATGGAGGAGGGCCTGATCGAGGGGCGTTTCCGTGCCTACGGCTTCCATCGCCTGCTCATGCCAGGCACGATCGTTGAGCGATTTGGTAGCCAGCGAACTCAGACGTTCGACCGCCTTCGTCGTCGTCATGACAATAATGACGTTTTGGAACGACACTCCGCGCCCCGAAGACGGATCGCGACAAAAACCCTGTGCGAGCAGGCCCTGTAGTTCCTGAAGAACCGACGCGGGAGCTGCATCAATCCGTTCCAGTAGGATCAATTGACACGGCTGTTGCCTCACAGCATCCAGCAGCTCGCCTGGACTTCCACGGCTCCCCAGCAGCGAAGACTGACTCAACTTATCGCACTCAAATGCCAGCACCGATGCACTACGAAACAGCAACTTGGCGATCACACGGGCCAAAAATCGTCTTCCAATTCCCTCATCGCCGACCAAGAGGAACGAACCAAGCGGCGGCTGCTCTTTGCGATCTCCACGCCGCTTTCGCAGGGCGGCCGCGTCGCGGACCGCCGATAAAAACCGGTCAATGACTTCGTCGTGTCCGAAGATGACTTGCTTGGCACGCCAGCTTGCGGCGCGGAAATCTGCGTCCGAGTACAATAGGAACTCGGCGCTTGCACTTGCCGCGTGTGGCGATGGCGGCTGCTCGCCCGCGAGGTGACAGACCCACTTCAGGTAACGGGCGAGATACGGCTGAGTGAAAAAGGGCGCGATGCGATCGCGGTCATAACGGAGCATCCACGCCACAACCACGTTTACCGCGACGACCAGGACCAGCAAGACCACCAAGATCACGTGCAGTCGATAAAGTAGTCCAAATGCGAACCAAGCCACGCCGGCGATTGACAGTGCTTGAACGATCTGTAGCAGTCGAGGACTCGTCATGGGCGGGCTACCACACAAACCAGAGGAACACGACGCCCGTGATGAGCAGGACAACATTGACCTGGAAAAACCAGGAATCATCCCACAGTGCAACCAGTCGAGTGATCAGCGCAGAGATCATCGGATGACGACTCCTACCTGAAACTCCTCGCCTTCTGCGAGGGGCTGACAGAAATAGTCGCCTTGGCTCGATTGAAACGATACCGTGATACCGCCGCCGCCATCATGCACCCCCTTCAGCGAGATGACGGTCGCTCCTGGAGTCAGCGGCATCGTGATGACGGTTCCATCATGGGTCAAAGGCACTCTGGCATAGTGCTCGCCATTGATGGATAGATCCACCACATCGCCATCTTCGGCGCAGCAGTCAAATAGTCGCAATTGAAAGAACTGCGCGCTCCCATCCCGGATTGCAGTAACGATTCGAGTGTTCGGCCGCAGTTCGGGCGTTGCCTGCCGCCCGCTTTTGGGAGAAGCCGTCATTGAGTTGGCCCCTACAGCGGATTGCACAGTGGCGTTCGCGCTCGCCAAATCATTCCTGGCGAGCAGCGATTGCACCGCCAGCGTCAGATTCGGGTTGGAATCCCCGAGCGACAGCTCCACATTCTTTAGCAACTGCGTCGAAACAGTCGAAGCGCGATGGCTCACCACGGTCGCTCCTTGAGCCACCGAGGCATTCTTCGCGGCGACCGCGAGTCTCCAGTTTGGGTTGGCTGACTCCGATGAATAGCCTCGCTGCCAAAACCAACCTCCTACTGCCAACGCAGACACCAGTCCAGCCGCCAATAGCAACTGCGCGAGTCTGCCCGTGACGGCTCGCTTGCTAGAAACCAGGATCTCATCGCCATCTTGGCGCTCGACGCTAGGCTCAACTGAAGCAGCAGAAGCGGACAGGGACGGTAACTCAATGTCGTCCCCGGAAATGTGCCGTGCCCCGAGTTCTCGTCGAGGTCCGGCCGGCAGCGGCGACATTTCGGGATGCGTCATCGAAGCCAGGTTTTGAAAAGGGATTCTTTCGTCGGTGACCATACGGGGGTGCCCGGAGACATCCGACGCATCGCCTAACAACCGCACCTGCCAAACGCCTTCGACGCAGGCGGCACCGGCGCGGCGCAGTGCGAGTCGCGCCAGAATCGCGCCAGGCTCGCATAGTCTTGTCCAGCGTACCCACGATTATGTGGTAAAGCCACTTTGCGAATTGGCTGGGACGATTCCGACGCCAGCCGGAATCGTCGGGTAGCTGTTTTGCCGTACCGACGACTGATTAACGGGGGCGCCCATGACCCAGCGCATGAAACCGGCCCATGAGTTCCGCTTCGGGCGCATCAAGACCACGATTTGGGCCAATCAAGCCGCCGGCGGCGACGTGTGGTTCAGCGTCGAAATCGTGCGGCTGTACTGCGAAGGCGAAAAATGGCACGAATCGACCAGTTTTGGCCGTGACGACCTGCCCCTAGTGGCCAAGGCTTCGGAGCTGGCGTTCGCTTGGATCTGGTCGCAATCTGGCTCGTATGGCTCACAACGCTCGGATTCGACGCCCCCGCCCAAGAGCAGATAGACCTGGCAACCGCTCACCAGCGCCGCTTGAACCTACGACAAGACCCGCCAATGCGATCCAAACCTGCCTTCGAACTACGTCGCGGCCTAATCAAGGTTCGTGTTGTGCGTAAACGCACCAAGTCGGGACTCCGGCATACCGTCACCGTCACCCGGTTGTTCAAGGACGGCGACATATGGAAGGAATCGACACGTTTCGGACGTGACGACATTCCGCTGGTCAGGCTCGTTCTCGACCAGGCCTTTGTGTGGATCTATCAGAACTCAGCCGAGCCGACGCCGTGAATTCCGCCCCGTCCCAGACCGCTTGCAATCCAGCCGACGACCACCATTGCCGGACCGCAGGCGAATTCGCGCAGCCGACCATTGTGCGGAGTCTTGATGCGCTCGTTGAAGGCGGCGCGAAATTCTCCGCGATCTACGCCGACCCGCCCTGGCCTTACACCAACACCGCGGCTCGCGGCGCTGCCGAGAATCATTACCGCACGTTGTCGCTGGAGCGCATTCGTAACGAACCGGTCAAACAGCTTGTCGCGGACCAGGCCCATCTGCATTTGTGGACAACCAATGCGTTCCTGCGCGAGGCTTTCGATGTCATCCGGGCCTGGGGCTTTCGCTACAAGTCGTGCTTAGTTTGGATCAAGCCGCAAATTGGCATGGGCAACTATTGGCGCGTTTCGCACGAGTTTCTCTTGCTCGGCGTCCGCGGCAACCTTCCGTTCCGCAGCCGCACTTGCCGCAGTTGGCTCATGACCCACCGCACGATTCATAGCCGTAAGCCGTTTGCCTTCCGCGAGCTAGTCGAGCGCGTCAGCCCCGGCCCATATCTGGAGCTGTACGGACGCGAAGAGCAGCCGAACACAGGCTGGACCGTTTACGGAAATGCAGTTGAACGACGGTTGTTTTGAATTCGCCAATCCTTTGGGCCCTCAGCGGCGAGGAACTGCAATGCTCAAGGTTGGTGAAGTTGCCAAGCGTCTCAACTGCTCCCTGAGCACAGTGTACGCCCTGATTGAAACCGGCAGACTCGGGCATTACCGCTGTCCCGGCTTGCGCGTGAGCGAGGATCAATTGGCGACGTACTTGGAAGATGCCTGCCGCCAGCGCGGTTCGGTTCAAAAGCAAGTTGCTGCCTCTCGATCCTTCAAGCACTTGAACGCCGACCGTTTGCACGCTGCATGGCAGACGCAAGGTGTGCGTGCTCGCCGGCCAAATGGAGGTAGTGCTCGCTCATCCGCGTAGTTGTGTGCCCGAGCAGCTCGGCCAGCGTCTTGAGGTCAACGCCATTGATGATCGCCCGCGTGCCGAAGGCGTGGCGGGTTCCGTAAAGCTTCGCGTCCAGTGGTATCCCGGCTTTCTCACGAGCCCGCCGCATGCGAAGTGCCAAGTTGCATTTGTTCCAGGGAGTGCGGCGATGATTGAGAAACACGAACTCGCCTTCGTTGCGACTGCGAATCGCAATGAGCAACTTCACGACCACCGGATGCAGAGGAATAATTCGCGGCTTGGGCGTTTTCTGTGTCCGCCTCGTTTTGTGGCGGGTCAGAACAATGCACCCATTCTTAATGTCGTCCCAGCGGAGTTTAGCCGCTTCACACGGCCGGCAGCCAGTGAACCGCAGAAAAATCAAAAACTGCCTGAACCTGGCCCCCGACGATGGACGACGTTTGGTCCTGCGCCCGTTCGACGCCCGCAGCAGCGCCTGAAACTCATCGTCAGTGAGCGGTCGGCGGGGATCGCCGGCTTGGTGCGTGACGCCGCGGAAAGGATTTCCCTGAATCAGCCGCTCTTCGCCCGCCGCCCAATTGAATGCGACCTGAACATTGCGAATCGCTCCGTTTTTCGTCCAGTCGCTGACCCATTCGGGATGGGCCTTCAGCCAGCTTCGCATGTGGCTCGGCCGGCAATCCTCGATGCGGCGCCAGCCGTGCATTTCGGCGAACGATTGCAAATACGGCTTGCGCAGAGCCAGCGTGTTGGACGCGAGTTGGTCGCCCACATCGGCCAGATAGCGGTCGATGATCGAGGCGACGGTCGTTTCATCGCTGGCCACCGACGCCACGCTCAGCAGTTGATTGAGCTTGGTGCGCGCGGCCTTCTTATTGTCGCGGCCTTGGGCGAGCTTTTTTTTCTCGCCGCCGACATACGCCATCCACCAGCCGGTTTGCTTCCAGAACCACGGACGTGGAACGCGAGCCATGTGACCCTCCCGAAGTGAAAACATTCGGAAGACCAAGGAGGGTCAAGTTGAGCCCCGCGGCTGCCACCGCGGGGCTCATTTTTTGAATTCTAGACACAATTCTAGACACAAGGTGTTTTGTGCCGCGCTGTGTCCAACTCCACAAGTCCTTTGCTTGCTCTTACTTACGTTCAGAGCGGGCGACCGGGCTCGAACCGGCGACATCCAGCTTGGGAAGCTAGCGCTCTACCACTGAGCTACGCCCGCGTGTGTTCGCTAATTGTGGCATGAGGCTTGAGCAGGGGCAAGAGTTGAATTGTGAGCGGGCGCTGGAGAGCTCTAGATAGGCGACAGCGCGCTTGGCCGTCCCAGACAACGGGTGACGGGCCGGGAGGGCCAGCAACACACGGTGGGCCAATCGCGGACGACGTGAGGAGTATCTTCAAGGTTGGCGCCTGACAACGGGAATTAGCACAACGCTCAAGGGCAAGAGGCCGGAAATGGCAATCCCCGCAAGCAGATGGGGGTTGGTGTCGAAGCCGAGTTCCGGCGCGGTGGAATGCGTGCTGCGGCAAGCGAAAACGCTGCCCGTAAATTGCTCGCACGAAGCGCGAGTCATCGCCGAGGAATTGGATGATCCGTGAACGACCTGCTCAACTCGTCCCACAACGTCGGCGAAACATCGTGCGGCCCCCGCTCAGCAATCGCTAACAACACCTTCTCAGCCGGCTCCCCTCGAAGCCGCGCAATCGCCATCGCTGCCACCGCCGGCGATCGGCTCATCCCGGCTCCGCAGCAAACCAGCGCCCGACACTTCTCTCGAATCAAATGCATCGTCAATCCCACGGCCATCCGCAAGAACTCCGGACGATTTCCTTCACCATCGTTGAGCGGCACGCG
This sequence comes from Pirellulaceae bacterium, assembly GCA_036496265.1. Classification (GTDB taxonomy): domain Bacteria; phylum Planctomycetota; class Planctomycetia; order Pirellulales; family Pirellulaceae; genus CAYLLN01. The sequence goes on from DASXLL010000235.1 coordinate 8,036, forward strand.
GCAATAGACAATGTCGCGCGGAAACGCGATCGGCTTCTCTTCAATCGCCACATCAACAATAGCTTCGATACCCTTTTGCAGGACGAGTGAAACTTCGCGAGCCTCAATCGCATTTCCAATCCACAGCAGGTCGGGTAAAACCTCGCGCATGGAACCCTTATTAGCGATGATTAGCGTCGATTAGTGTTCCCTGTTCTTTGCTTCTACTCATACTTCATCAAAATCTCATCCGGCATCAGCCCCGCGATCGATGCAAACTTCCCTTCCGCAATCGACGCTCCCAGTCCATTGATCGCCCGAAAATACCGATCGCTCGGCTGCTTCCCTGTTAGCTCCCTCGCCAAATCCTGGCATACGATATCGGCGGCTGACCTCACGATCTCATCGTTCTGCTTCGCCGCATAAAGACTCGTCGCCAGCATCACGACCAGCTTCTGCACCTTCGCCGAAAGCAAGCTCATCCGGCATTGCCGATCCGCCAGCTTGAGCTGATGTTTCCGCAAGTTCGAGCTAATCTCCAACGGCAGCGATTGCAGACCGCGAATCGCATAAATCGCATGCTCGCGCAGCGCCTCCGGCATCGGCCCCAGCTCCGTCCGCCATTTTCTCGCGAACGTCTCACCCAGATACCACCGGCCATACGGCAACAGCGCCTTCCGCAGTTTCCACACATGCACCGGATTCATGGGGCTGAACGTTTTCATCTTCGCGGCGGCCAGTGTCTTGCCCACCGGCTCGAAATACTGCGAACCATGCTGCTTGACTAGTGACTTAAACAGCGCCATGCCGAGCATCTCGCCTTCGCCCTCATAGATGCACGGCGCCAGATACTCGTGAACGTTGTCGCCGAACATGTGGCCGTGCAAAAACGCACGGCCGCCGTGCGTCTTCATAAACAGCTCAATCGCCGCTTCTTTTTGCATCTCGCTGCCAAAGATTTTGGCGATCACGCATTCCATTTCGCCGCGGTAGCCTTGATCGAGCAGCGTCGAGCACCACGCCACCAGCGCGTCGCACGCCACGATCAGCCCTGCCAATCGCCCCAGTCGCCGCCGCACCAACTCCCGCTTCGCGATCGCCTCGCCATAAGTCACGCGGTAATTGGCCCACGGAATCATGCTTGCCATCATCAGCCGCATGTTGCCCGCCGCGCTGGCGCACAAAGCCACGCGTCCCAGGTTCAGCCCGTGATAAGCAATCGTCAGCCCGTTCCCTTTCTGCACCTGCAGCAAATTTTCCGCTGGCACCGGCAAATCCTTGAAGATCATCCCGCGGTTGTACGTATGCTTCAGCGCGTACAGGCCGTATTTGACGATCTTGAACTGCTCGTTCTCCTGCGCCGGCAAATCGACGATCAACACCGCCGGCTTATCTTCGATTAAGCACACCAAACCGATCGTCCGCCCCGGAACAATATTCGTGATGAACAGCTTTTCGCCGGTGACCAAATACTGATCGCCCACCAGCCGCGCCCGCGTCTTAAGCGCCGTCAAATCCGACCCCGCCCCCGGTTCAGTAAGGGCAAAGGCGCTCAATTTCTCGCCGCTCGCCAGCTTCGGTAAATATTTTTGCTTCTGCTGCTCGTTGCCGAAGGTGCGCACCGGATCGACGGCTCCGATGCAGCCGTGAACCGACGCCATGCCCGCGATCGTCGGCTCAACCAGCGACATTTGCGTCAAAAACGGCATGAAGCTCCGCAGCGGCGCCCCGTAGCCACCGTATTGCCGATCGACGAGCAAACCCCAGTAGCCAACGGCCGCCAAATCGGTGAGCACCGCCTCCGCCGCCTTGCCGTCGGCGTTGTACATCGTCCCCGCCGCCTTGTGCTTGCGAACCACATCCAGCGAATGGCTCATCACCTGCTGCACATCCGGCGGCGTGCTCTCATGAGCCGTCTCGAACAGTTCTACCGGCAGCGTCCGCTCCCACACCGCCCGGTGAATCGGGCTGTTGACCGTCTGATACTGCGCTTTAAAAAGCTGCTCGACCTGATCATCCGCCCGATCGATCGCCCCTGTCCTCCGCGCCTCCTCCTCGCTCTTGCCCCCCAGCTTCAAAGCCGTTTCGGCAAACGAAGTTTCGTTCTTCGTCTCGGGCGGCGGCATAGTGCTTGTCGGTGCGTTTTGAATCATGATGTTTAGCCGCAGCAGAAACCAGGAATTGATCGTGTAGCGAAAAACCGCCAACCTATTTGTACTCAGTACTAAGTACTCAGTACCATCCATGTTATCTCGAATCCACCGTCGCTGTCCCCCACTCTCCCACTCGCCTGGTCGCCCAATCCTCTGACTTCTGATCTCTGACCTCTATGCTTCTCCAAGCTCCCACCATCATCGACCTCTTCTCCCGCCGCATCGATGCCGACGGGCCCAAACCCGCTCTCGGCATCAAGCGCGGCGGAAAATATCAGTGGCTCACCTGGAACGATGTCGCCACCGACGTCCGCCGGCTCGCTTCAGCCCTCGCCGGCCTCGGCACCGAGCCCGGCGAGCGCATCGCCCACATTAGCGAAAATCGCTACGAGTGGATTCTCACCGACCTCGCGATCCAACTCGTCCGCGCCGTCCATGTTCCCATTCAACCGACCCTCGCGGGGCCGCAAATCGCCTGGCAGCTCCGCCACTGCGGCTGTCGCACCGTCCTCTTCTCCGGCCCCCATCAAGCCGCCAAGCTCATAGAATTATCACTCCCTCTCCCTCTGGGAGAGGGCCGGGGTGAGGGTCTAGCGATCCGCCAGTCAGAAGCGACCGCCACCGTGTTACCGCCCGGCATCCAATTCTTCACCTATGACGATTGCGACCACGGGGCTCGCCCCCGTGGAGCTCTCACTGACCAGCTACCAGCCAACCCTGCGCCCTCTTTAAAAATCACCCCCTTCGCCACGCTCCTCGAGCGCGGCAACCCCGCCGACGGCCTCCGCCTCGAAAAAATCGCCCTCGAGCAAACCACACCCTCGTCGCTGACGACCATTCTCTACACCTCCGGCACCACCGGCGAACCCAAAGGCGTGATGCTCACACAGGGCAACCTCGCCAACAATTCCTGCCAAACCATCGAAGCCTCCGGCTACATCCCCGATCTCCTCCGCCTCAACTTCCTCCCGCTCAGCCACATCTTCGCCCGCACCTGCGACCTCTATTGCTGGCTCGTCGAAGGCTCGCGCCTCGCCCTGGCCGAATCGCGCGAAACCGTCCTCGCCGATTGCCGGGCCGTTCACCCGCAGTCCCTCAACGGCGTGCCCTATTTTTACGACAAGGTCTATCGCAAGCTGTGCGCGGAAGGCAAGCAAAACACGCCCGGCGCACTGCTCGCCGAGCTCGGCGGCGCGATCGAACGCTGTTGCGCCGGCGGTGCGGCCCTGCCCGATTATTTGCACGACTATTTTCATGCTCAAGGAGTTTTGCTCCTCCAAGGCTACGGCCTCTCCGAATCCTCCCCCGTCATCAGCCTCTCCACGCCCGATCACCACCGCCGCGGCTCCTGCGGCCGGCCCATTCCCGGCATCGAAGTGAAAATCGCTGCCGACGGCGAAATTCTCACCCGCGGCCCGCACGTCATGCCCGGCTACTACAAAAACGAGCAAGCCACGCACGACGTCATCCACGACGGCTGGCTCGCCACCGGCGACATCGGCCGCCAAGACGCCGACGGCTTCCTCTACATCACCGGCCGCAAAAAAGAAATCCTCGTCACCCTCGGCGGCAAAAACATCGCCCCCGTCTATCTCGAAAGCCTCCTCACCGAAGACCCCCTCATCCTCCAAGCCATGATCATCGGCGACGGCAAGCCCTACCTCTCCGCCCTCATCGTCCCCAATTTCGACACTCTCAAAATCGAGCAACAAAAACTCGGCCTCAGCGATCCCTCGCTAAAAGACCTGCCGCTCAAAGAAGCTCTCACCCACGCCAAGATTATTTCCCTCTACCGCTCCCACATCAACGACCGCCTCCAAAACGTCTCTCCCCACGAGCAAGTCGGCCAATTCTGCCTCCTCGACCAACCCTTCACCATCGAATCCGGCCTCCTCACCCCCAAACTCTCCCTCCGCCGCCAACAAATCTCCCACCACTACTCCACCGAAATCGCGGCCCTCTACAACATCAAAAAATGCTAACTCGCCAAACGATCGTTCCCTCTCCCCGTGGGAGAGAGTTAGGGTGAGGGTCCAACGATCATCGCGTCCACTCTTTAACTCGACTCCTGTCCAGACTCT
>DASXLL010000236.1:0-40055 GCA_036496265.1 Pirellulaceae bacterium
TCGGCAAGCTGCTGCATCAGTTCCATCGCCTGGCTGGAACTGGTGCCTGGAGTTGCATTGCCGGTGATGGTCGCGGCTGAATAGAGGTTGTAGCGCAGCACCATGACGGGGCCGCTGGTATCGCGCGGCGAAAGGAGCGTGCCGAGGCGGACCATCTGTCCCTGGCTGCTGCGCACTTGCAGCCGCTGGATGTCCTCGATCTGGTTGCGGAATTTTGGATCGGCCTGCACGTTGACCTGCCATGTGCGGCCGAATTCGTTGTAGTTGTTGACGTAGTACGAACCGAAATACACTTGCAGCGTCGTGAACACATCGGCGACGGAAACGCCGAGGGCGAGGCATTTTGTGCGATCGATATCCAGATACAGCCACGGTGTGCTCGCTCGCGAGCTGTTGAAGAGGCCCTGTAGGCCCTCTGTCTTGTTGCCGCGAGCGACGATCTGATCGCTGATTCGCTGCAACTCCGTCTGCCCCGCGTTGCCGCGGTCCTCGACGATCAACTTGAAACCGCCGGTCGTTCCCAGACCTTCGACCGGCGGCCCGCCGAACGTCGTGACGATCGCGCCGCGCACTTCGCGGCGAAACTGATCGCGCAGATCAGTCGCAATCGCATCGGCCGAAGGCCCGCTCCCGCGCCGCTGCGAAAACGGCTTGAGCAGCAAGTACATCGAGCCCAGATTCGGCGCATTCGCCTGCAAAATGAGCGACGTGCCTGAAACGCCCAGTGTGTGCATCACGCCCGGCGATTTTTTGGCGATCGCCTCGATCCGCTGCATCATCCGCTCCGTCCGTTCGACCGAAGCCGCGTCGGGCAACTGCACGTGCAAGATCAAATAGCCTTTATCCTGCTGTGGAATGAAGCCCGTCGGCGCATGGACGAATTGCCAATACGTCAGCCCGAGCAACCCGGCATAAACGACGAGCACCAGCAGGCTGATTCGCAGAATGCGGCCCACGGTCCAGCCGTAAACTTCCGTCAACGCATTGAAAAATCGCTCAAATGCCCGGAACAACAAGCCCAGCACGAAGTTTGCCGGCCGAATGATCAACCAGCCCAGCAAGCCGCCGATTATCGCCCCCGGCAGGAACGCAACCGCGGTCGCCGTCCACGACAGCTCATGCAACTCTTCGACGCCTACGACCGGCTTCTCGCCCAGTAGCGCCAGCAATTGCCCCGCATAGAACTGACTTGCCAGCCAGTAAGTTACCGAGCCGCCGATCACAGCAAAAATCCACCACGGCAAAGCCTCGCGTTTTGGTTCGTGTCCCTTCGCTGTCTGCTCGGTCTTAAAAATCAGCACCGCTCGCGACGGCGTCATCGTCAGTGCGTTAACGGCTGAAATAATCGTTGAAACGGCGATCGTCACCGCGAATTGCCGGAAAAACTGCCCGCTAATCCCGCCCAAAAAGCAGCAGGGAATGAAAACCGCGGCGAGGACCAACGTAATCGCGATCACCGGTCCGGTAATTTCTTGCATTGCCTTAACCGTCGCAGTGCGCGGATCGTTTCCGGCCGCAATTTGCCGCTCGATATTCTCCAGCACGACGATCGCATCATCGACGACGATGCCGATCGCCAGGACGAGGCCAAACAGCGTCAAGTTGTTCAGCGAATATCCGAGCGCCGCCATGACGGCAAATGTGCCGATCAGCGACACCGGCACATCGATCATCGGCAGGATCATCGCTTTCCAATCCTGCAAAAAGAGCAGCACGACGATCGCGACCAGAATCACCGCATCGCGGAGCGTGCGAAACACCTCCGCCACGGATTCGCGAATGAACGGCGTCGTGTCATAAACGATCGCGTAATCGAGTCCGTCAGGAAACCGCGCTCGAAGCTGCTGCATGCGTTCATACACGCCGCGAGCTGTATCGAGCGCATTGGTTCCCGGAAGTTGATAAACCTGCAGCGCCACCGACGGCCGGCCGTCTAGCGTACACGACTGATCGTATTGCTGCGCACCAAGTTCCACGCGCGGCGTGCCGTCAGTATTCAGCGCCACGACCTGTTTCAGCCGCACGATGCCCGTAGTTTGCGCGGTGGTCGTCGTTTGGCCGGTTCCAGATTGAGCCGATGCCGAACCGGGCGACCCCGCCGTCGCCGGCATTGTGGCCGACGCATTCGATCCACCGGCTGACGCCGCCGACGAGCCACTTTGCCCGCTCGTGCTCGACGTCGGCGCGATCGTCGTGCCCCCCTGTCCCGCTTTAACAATAATTTCCGCAAACTGCTCCGGATCAGTCAGCCGGCCGAGCGTATTGATCGTGAGCTGAAATTGCTGCCCCGACGGCACCGGCGGCTGACCGATTTGCCCGGCCACCACCTGCACGTTTTGCTGATTGATTGCCGCGACCACATCCGCCGCGCTCAACCCCAGCGCCGCCAGCTTCTCCGGATCGAGCCAGACCCGCAGGCTGTAGTCCCGCTGCCCCAAATAGGTAATGCCCGCCACGCCCGGCAGCCGGCCCAATTCGTCCTTGAGATAAATCGTCGCGTAGTTGCTGAGAAACGTGCTGTCGTACCGCCCGTCGGGCGAGATCAGATTGACGATCATCAGCGTGCTCGGCGACATCTTCCTCACGTTGATGCCTTCGTTCTGCACGAGTTGCGGAATGACCGGCAAGGCCAGCGACACGCGGTTCTGCACGAGCACCTGGGCCATGTCCGAATCCATGCCCAGCTTGAAAGTCACCGTCAGTTTGTACGCCCCATCGTTCGTCGATTGCGACGACATATATAGCATGCCCTCGACGCCGCTTACCTGCTCCTCGATTGGCGCGGCGATCGTGTCGCGAACCGTCAGTGCGTTCGCGCCCGGATAAAGGGCCGTCACTTGCACCGTCGGCGGCGTCACCTCCGGATACTGAGCCACTGGCAGCGTGAACAGCGCCACCGCCCCGACGAGCGTGATGATCACCGAGATCACGGTCGCGAAGATTGGTCGGTCGATAAAGAATTCAGAGAGCACGGGACGGAGGGGGCTCGGGGTTCGGCGTTCGGGATTGGGGCGTCGTACTTGTGGGTCGCCGTGGCTTGAATGCGAGTATGGTTAGGATTACTAGGAACCCGGCGGCCGCCCCAATCGCCAAGCCCCAAGCAATGGAGGCGCCGGTTAGACGCGACAGGAGATAACCAAAAGTTGCGCCCAGCGCTGCCCCTAGCAAATACGACCATTCGCGCCGCGCCACGACACTCGCAAACGCTCCTTTTTCGCCGGCCGTTTGAATGACGTAGAAAAACACCGGCGTCAGAAACACGCCAATCGACGTCACGCCGATCATGCCGCTGAACACGGCGATTCCCAGCGAGCGCCGCATCTCGGCCCCCGCGCCATGAGCCAGCACCAATGGGACCACGCCCAAAATGAATGCCAGCGAAGTCATCAAAATCGGCCGCAGCCGCAGCCGGGCCGCTTCTTTCGCCGCCTCGTGCGCCGGCTTGCCATCGCGATGCAATTCGCGGGCAAATTCCACGATTAATATCGCGTTTTTGCACGCCAGGCCGACCAGCACAACCAGCCCGATCTGCACAAAAATGTTGACCGAGTCCCGCGCCGCCAAAACACCGACCAGCGACGACAACAGGCACAGCGGCACGACCAAAATCACCGACAGCGGCAACGACCAACTTTCGTACAGCGCCGCGAGCGTCAAAAACACGCACAGCACCGACAGCGAGAACACAACGATCGCTGTATTCCCTTCCTTAAGCTGCATAAACATCAGCTCGGTCCATTCAGTCTTCATCGTCCGCGGCAGCGTGCTCTTCGCCAGTCGCTGCGTCGCCGCGATCGCCTCGCCAGAACTGTAGCCAGCCCGCACATTGCCCGTAATCGGTGCGGCCGTCGCCAGGTTGTAGCGCGTCACAAAAATCGGCCCGACGGTCTCGCGCATCAAAGCGATCGACCCCAGCGGCACCATCTGTCCGGCGTTGTTCCGCACCGACAATAAATTGATTCTCTCCGGCTGCGAGCGAAACTGCCCCTCCGCGAGCAAGTTCACCTGCCAATGCCGGCCATATTTGTTGAAGCTGTTGACATACGACGAGCCCAAATAGACCTGCAGCGCGGAAAACGCCTCGTCGAAAGCAATGCCCAGCGATTGCAGCTTCGCCCGGTCGATATCCAAATACAGTTGCGGCGTCGCCGAGCGAAATTGTGTCGAAACACCGGACAATGACGGCTCGCTCTGCAGCTTGGCGATGAATGCGTCAGTCTGCTTTTGCAATAGCGGCAAACCCAGCGCCGCCTGATCCTCAACCATCAACTTGAACCCGCCCGCGACGCTCAGCCCCGGAATCGGCGGCGCAGCAAAAGCCAGCACCTGCGCGTCGAGCACCTGCCGCTGCCACTCCCGCCGCAGGTGCGCCATGATCGCCTCGTCGCTCAACCGCGTGCCGCGTCGCAACTCGAACGGATCGAGCGTGACAAACAGCGATGCGAAATTCGATCCCGTCGCCTGCTGCACGAACGACATCCCCGCCACCGAAATCGTATGAGCCACCCCCTTCGACTGCCGCGTGATCTCATCGACCTTCTTCAACGCCGCTTTTGTTCGCTCGAGCGACGACGAATCGGGCAACTGCAAACCGACGACGAATCGCCCCTGGTCCTGCTGCGGAACGAAGCCGCTCGGCGCTCGTTGAAACAGCACCACCATCGCGATCACTAACCCGGCATAAACGGCCAAAACCAGCAATCGCCCGTGCAGCAAACCGCCGACCGCCCCCGCGTAGGCGTTCATGCCGCCGCCTGACGCCGCGTGAAACAGTCGCGGCAGCCAACCGAACAACTTGCTCGTCAATCGCGACATTTTCGGACTTTGTTGCTCCCGCGGCTTTAGCAGAATGGCCGCGAGTGCCGGGCTCAAGGTCAACGAATTCACCGCCGAGAGCACAGTCGAAACGGAGATCGTCACGGCGAATTCGCGAAAGAACCGCCCGCTGATCCCGCTGATAAACGCACAGGGCACAAACACCGTGCAGAGCACCAGCGCGATCGCGACAATCGGAACCGTCACTTCATCCATCGCTCGCTGCGTCGCCTCGCGCGGCGCGAGGCCATGATCGAGCCACCGCTCCACGTTTTCGACAACCACGATCGCATCATCCACGACAATTCCAATCGCCAGCACCAGGCCGAACAGCGAAATATTGTTGAGGCTAAAACCCGCCACCGCCATCACCGCGAACGTGCCCACGATCGCCACCGGCACCGCCGCCAGCGAAATCAACACCGCCCGCCAGCTTTGCAAAAACACCAGCACAACCGCGCCGACGATGGCGACGGCCATCAGCAGCGTTTGCACAACATCCGCAATCGACTCGCGAATGAATTTGGTCGTGTCATAGGCAATTTCGTAGTCGAGTCCGTCCGGAAACCTCTGTCTCAACTCCTTCATCCGGGTATAGACGCGGTTGGCGACGTCGATCGCATTCGTGCCCGGCAGTTGATAGACGATCAGTCCCACGGAGGGCCGCCCGTCGAACGTGCTGCCCTGGTTGTAGTTCTGGGCCCCCATTTCCACTCGTGCCACGTCCCGCAGCCGCACAATGCCCGGCGCGACAGGTTGGGGGCGAGCTGGCCCGGCTGTCGCAAATCCGCCCAGACCCGCCATCGAAGCGCCGTTGATCGACAACGCATCGAATGAGCTGTCGATTCCCACGTCTCCCGAACCGACGGCTGGGAACTCGCTCGGCGTGGGCGCCATCGCCGCGGCATCGCTGGAAGAAATTGTCGAGCTCGTGCTCGCCGTATCACTCATCGCCGCAAGCAAAGAAGCGCCGCCAGCCGCTGTCGCCCCGCCGCCCACAGTCGCTCCGCCAACAACACCCGCACCGCTCGCCGTCGGCCCAGCCGTCGAAGCCGCCGTAACACTCGAACTGGTTTGCGACGAACTCGACGTGCTCGTCGCCGCGCCGCTATTGCTTCCCGCCGCCGCTTCCAGCCCTCCGCTAACCAAGAGCGGATCAAACACCCCGGCTCCCGGCAATTCCAAATTGGACCGCGCCGGCGTCGGCGTGCTCCGCCGCGCCGCCTGTTGCGGCGGCTGACTCGTTTTGACGATGATCTCGCCAAACTGCTCCGGCTCCGACAGCCGGCCGAGCATATCCATCGGCATTTGATAAAGCTGGCCGCTCCGCGCCGGCGGCTCGCCGATTTGCCCCGGCGCGGCTTCGATGCTCTGGCTGCGAATTGCCCGCACCACGTCGCTCGCGCTCATGCTCCGCGAGGCCAGCTTCTGCGGATCGAGCCACACGCGAATGCTGTAATCGCGCTCCCCCGCCATGAACACATCCGACACACCATCGACCCGCAGCAGCTCATCCCGCAAATGAATCAGCGCGTAATTGCTCAGATACAAATCGTCGTACCGCCCGTCGCCGGAATACATGCTCACAATCAGCAAGATGTCCGGAGTGCGTTTGCGGATCGTGATGCCCTGGCTCTGCACGGGCGTCGGCAGCAGCGGCATTGCGAGCGTGACGCGGTTCTGCACCATGATCAGCGCCGTATTCAGATCGGTGTTGACATCGAACGTCACCGATAGCGAATACGCGCCGTCGTTTCCACATTGCGACGACATATACAGCATGCCGGGCACGCCGTTGACCTGTTGCTCGACCGGTGCAGCGATCGTGTCGGCCACCGTTTTCGCGTTCGCTCCCGGATAGCTGATCGAAACTTGCACCGCCGGCGGTGTGATCCGCGGATATTGGGCCACCGGCAGCGTGAGCAGCGAAACCGCGCCGACGAGCGTGATCGCCGCCGACAGCACCGTCGCAAAAATCGGCCGGTCGATGAAAAACCGCGAAAACATCGGCGATTAGTAGGTCCCGCGGGCCCCGCGGGACCTGATTGTGGATTCAGTTGTACGTGAAGATCCCGCCCGGCGGTCGGGACCTACTTCTAGCGCAGCTCCGAATGATGCGGCGGAGCCTGCTTCGGTTCCGCCTTCCCACCGTCGTTTTTCCTCACTTTCGTCGTATCCGCCGGCGGCGCTGACTTCGTCTCGCTCGTCTGGCTCGCCGGCGGCGCCTCCGCGGTCGCCGTTTCGCTCTTCTCCGCTTCGTGCGGCACGCCGAGCGACGGCATCGGCACCTTCTCCGTTTGCACAGTCAAATGCGGCCGCACCTGCTGCAAAGCCCCGACCACGACCCACTCGTCCGGCTTCAGACCGCCGGAAATCACCCGCAGCCCGTCGTCTTGCAACGCGCCCGTTTGCACCCGCCGCGACTGCACCTGATTTTTGTCATCGACTACATACACATACTTGATGCCCTGGTCCGAACCAATCGCCCGGTCGATGACCAGCTCTGCCTGATGCGCCGGGCCGATCGGCAGCCGCACGCGAACGAACATGCCGGGCGTCAACAGCCGCACGCCATTCTCCGGCTTTGGATTAGGAAACACCGCACGGACGATGATGCTGCCCGTCCCCGGATTGATCTGATTGTTGACGAAGTCGATCGTCCCTTCGTGCGGAAAACCCTCCTCGGTCTGCAAACCCGCATAGAGCGGAACCGTGCCGTGCCGCGGCCGCGGAATTCGTCCCTCGTTGATCGCCTGCCGCACGCGCAAGAGCGTCGGCTCATCGACCTCGAAATAGACGTAGATCGGATCGAGCGACACGACGGTCGCCAGCAACGTCTGGTCCTGATTCACCAGATTGCCAACCGTCATGAAATGCCGCCCGATCATCCCGTCGATCGGCGAATGAACCTGCGTAAAATCCACATTCAGGCGGTAGATCTCCGTGCTCGCCTCATAGGCCTTGACGCGGGCCCGCGCTTCGTCCACGGCAGCCTTGTCTTGATCGATTTGCTGCTGCGTGATGACGCCGCGATTGTTCTGCAACGACATATCGCGAGCCAATGTGACCTCAGCAAGCTGCAACTGCGCTTTATAGACTTCGACCTGTCCCAGCGCCTGATCGAGCTGCGCCTTGTACGGCCGCGGATCGATCTCGAACAGCAAATCGCCCGTTTTGACCTCCGCCCCTTCTTCAAACGGCATCTGAACCAGATATCCCGTCACCCGCGGAATCACGTTCACCGTCTGCACCGCGTTCACGCGGCCGGTGAATTCCACGAAATCCGTCACCTCCCGCGACACCGGCTGGCTGATCGGAATCACCGTCGGCTCCGGCGCCGCCGTCTGCCGCGCCTGCTGGGCGCAACCAGCCACGGCTAAAGCAATCGCGATGCTCGCGTGACCGAAGAACCAAATCAAGTTGCGAATCATGTCGCCGCTGCTCATCAAGGTTGTGCCACATCGGAAAAAAATGGCGGCGCATCATTATACGACGATCGCGAAATACAGCGTGCCCAGAACAACGCTCCGGCAAGCTGAGGTTTCGCATCGCGGACCAGCTCGAAGCGCCCCTTGGCCATCCGCCAGCACTCTCTATCAATTCCGTTAACCCTTCGGCCTCAAAGTTGCTCCAACCTGCCACGCTTCGCGCTTTTGCGACGCCTCCTAGCGTGCCCGCCCTAGCTCCCCGCCTCTTGATTTGCCCACAGGAATGCCCCGCCATGAAATCGAACCCCGCCCGGTCAATCCCTGCGCTCGCACACGTCTCGTCAACCAAATCCCGCAAAAAAGCAATTCGGCGAGGATGCCCGACTCGCCGCAGCCGCTTCTTCTTCGAGCAGCTTGAAGATCGCCGCTTGCTAACCATCTTGTATGTCGATAACCCGGGCGACTTCATGCCGGCTAATCCGGGCAATGGCGACACTGTGACGTGGGATCCCGGCCCCAACAGCCAACATGGCACGGCGGTGCCCAATCTGGTTTTCGGCACGACTGCATTTGGGACGATCCAGAGCGCTGTCGATGCCGCGACAGCCGGCGACACGATCCGTGTCGGTCCCGGCACTTTCGCCGAAGGCGTAAACATCAATAAGCAGTTATTTGTCTATGGAAACCAGGTCGGCGCCGACGCCCAGTCCGGCCGTAGCGGCGCGCCGGAAACGATCGTCACCGGCGCAGGCAACAACGGCGTGTCGCCGTTTCAAATCACGGCCAGCGACGTGGAGCTCAACGGCTTCACGATCGAGGACGCTACCAGCACCAATCAGTTCGGCTTCGGCATCTTGCTCGCCGCCGGGACGAGCGGTTCGCTCATTCGCGACAACATTGTCCAAGACAACATCGCCGGATTGTCGCTGGCCAACAGCAGCACGACCGATCAAACGCAAATCACGGGCAATCTGTTTCAAAACAACAACCAGATAGGTTCCGTCAGCGGCACCGGAATCTACAGCGATCAATTCAATGCCGGCGGCGCGCTCAACGATGTGCTCATCGACAACAACACGTTCCTCAACGAGACCAACGTGGCCGTTTTGATCGGGCCGACCGACGCCGCTTCGCCGGCATCCGCCATCACGATTTCCCGAAACGTGATGACAGGCAACGGCAACGCCATTTTGCTGATCAATACTCTCAACTCGACAATCACGCAGAATGAAATCTCAGGTTCCGACTTCTCGCAAGTCGTGCTCGCCGAAGGCAACAATGGAATCACGATTACCCAGAATTTCATTTCCAATGGTGCGACCAATGGAATTCGCATTAGTCACCTGAATACAGTTGACCCGACTCAAAATGTCACGATTAACCGCAATAGCATCAGCGGCAACGCAACCGCAGGGCTGAGCATCGATACGGGCGATTACGCTGGCGCCGCCGGATCGCTGAATGCCCAATTCAACTGGTGGGGTTCGTCCACCGGCCCGACGATCGCCAGCAATCCCAACGGCACCGGCGATGTCATCATCGATCCCGCCGGCCAAGTCGATTACACGCCATTTCTGCCCAACGGCACCGATACGCAGCCCACCGTCCGCGGCTTTCAGCCCAGCATCGCCGATCTGTCGATTTCCAAGAGCGCGACGCCCAGTCCCGCCGTCCCCGGCACTCCTTTGACCTACACAATCGTCGTCACGAACAACGGCCCCGACGATCAAACCGGCGTGGCCGTCATGGACACATTCCCGGCCGGTTTCACGGGCATGACCTACACCTCGATCGCCTCCGGCGGAGCAACGGGCAATAGCCCGAGTGCCAGCGGCAACATTAACGACACGGTAACGCTGCCAGCCGGAAGTCACATTACCTATATGGTGTCTGGCCAAATTTCTCCAACGGCCACCGGCACGCTCACGAACACCGCCACCGTCACGCCGCAGGCCACCACGTTCGACATGAACACGGACAACAATTCGGCCACCACCATGACGGCGCTAACGCCCCAAGCGGACCTCAGCATCACGAAAAACGACGGCGTCACGACCGTTGCGCAAGGCAGCACCGTGACTTATACGATCGTCGTCAGCAACAGTGGGCCCAGTGCCGTGACCGGCGCCACGGTGGGCGATACATTCCCCGCCACCTTGACCGGCGTCACGTTCACTGCCGTCGGTAGCCCCGGCACGAGCGGAGCCACCAATGGCAACGGCAACATCAATCAGACCGTCAACCTGCCAGTCGGCGGAACGATCACCTACACGGCGACAGGCACCGTCAGCAACACGGCGGCCGGCGCGATCACAAATACCGCCACCGTGGGTGCGCCCGCCGGCACCGCCGATCTCAATCTGGCCAACAATATGTCCACCGATACCGATACGGTGGCCACGAGCACATCGACGGCCGATCTCCGGATCACGAAAACCGACGGCGTCAGTACAGTAGCCCCGGGCGGCGCGTTGACTTACACCATCGTCGTCAGCAACGCCGGACCCGCCGCCGTCACCGGCGCTACGGTCACCGATATCTTCCCGCCGAATCTAACCGGCACGATGTTTACTGCCGCCGGAAGCGGCGGCGCCAGCGGCTTTACCAACGGCAGCGGCAACCTCAATCAAACGGTGAATTTGCCCGCCGGATCCTCGATCACCTACACGGTGACGGGCACGGCCAGTACCACGCCGAGCGGTGCAATCACCAACACTGCCGCCGTCACTGCCCCGGCTGGCGTGGCTGACGCGAACCAAGCCAATAACGTTGCCACAGATACCGACACGTTCGCTCCGACGACTGCCACAACCGATTTGAGCATTACGAAATCCGACGGCGTCAGTACCGTAGCTGCTGGCGGCACGTTGACCTACACCATCGTCGTCAGCAATATGGGCTCGGCTCCCGTCACCGGCGCTGCTGTCACCGATGTGTTCCCCGCAACGCTCACCGGCGTCACGTTCACGGCCAGTGGATCCACGGGCACTTCCGGCTTTACGAACGGCACGGGAAACATCGCCCAAGCGGTCAATTTGCCCGTCGGCGGCACGATTACCTACACCGCGACGGGCACGGTCAGCCCCACTGCCGCCGGCGCTATCAGCAATACAGCCACCGTCACCGCGCCGGCGGGAGTGGCCGACGTCAACGCCGCCAACAACACCTCCACCGACACCGATACGGTCGCCGCCAGCACCAGCACCGCCGACCTGAATATCACGAAGACCGACGGTGTGACGACCGTCGCGCCCGGCGGCACGTTGACGTACACGATCGTAGTTAGCAACAGCGGCCCCAGCGCCGTCACCGGCGCGAATGTCGCCGATCTGTTCCCGCCGACGCTGACCGGCGTGACCTTTACCACCAGCCAGAGCGGCGGCGCGACAGGTTTTGCCAACGGCACCGGCAACATCAACCAAACAGTCAATCTCCCTTCCGGTTCGTCGATCACCTACACGGTCGCTGCAACCGTTAGTCCGACTGCCGCCGGCGCGATTAGCAACACAGCCACCGTCACAGCGCCCGCGGGCGTCACCGACACCAATGCGACGAACAACGTGGCAACCGACGTGGACACCATCACTCCCGCAGTAAACCAAACCGATCTTTCCATCACAAAAACTGACCAAACCACGACGGTTGCGCCGGGCAGCACCGACACCTACGTCATCGTCGTGACCAACGCCGGCTCAACGACCGTCACAGGCGCTTCGGTTACGGACATCTTCCCCGCCGCGTTAACTGGCGCGACGTTTACCGCCACCCAAACCGGCGGCGCGTCCGGTTTCACCGCCAGCGGCAACGGCAACATCAACGATATCGTCACGCTGCCGGCCGGCGCGACCGTGACCTATGTCGTGACGGGCACGATCTCAGGCAATGCGACCGGCACCGTCAGCAATTCAGCCACCGTCACCGCCCCCGTGGGCACCACAGACATCAACCCCACGAACAATGTGGCGACAGACATCGATACAGTCACCGGCAGCACGCTCACCGCCGATCTGGGCATTTTGAAGACCGACGGCGTCGCAACGGCGGCGGCCGGCAGCTCGCTAACCTACACAATTATCGTCTCCAATAGCGGTCCCGATGCCGCCAGCGGGGCGACAGTTGCCGACACGTTCCCCGCGACATTCACCGGTGTTACTTTCACCGCCTCCGGAACCGGCGGCGCCAGCGGCTTTGCCAATGGCAGCGGCAACATCAGCCAAACAGTTAATCTGCCCGCGGGCGCGACCATCACCTATACCGTGACGGGCACCGTCAGCCCCACTGCCACCGGAACCATCAGCAACACAGCCACCGTAACCGCCCCTGCCGGCGTCACCGACGTCAACCAGGCCAACAACAGCTCCACCGATACCGATGTGATTGCTGCCACACCCACCCAGGCTGATCTGGCGATCACGAAAAACGATGGCGTAACAACTGTCTCAGCTGGCGGCACGCTCACCTACACCATCGTCGTCAGCAACGTCGGCACAACAATCGTCACCGGCGCGAGCGTCAACGACACGTTCCCCGCCACGCTCACCGGCGTAACGTTCACTGCCGCCGGCAGCGCTGGCACCAGCGGCTTCTCCAATGGCGCGGGCAACATCAGTCAAACCGTAACGCTGCCTGTTGGCTCGACGATTACTTACACCGTGACAGGCACCGTCAACCCCGCCGCCATCGGCGCCATCAGCAATACGGCCACCGTGACCACTCCAGCCGGCGTCGTGGACGTCAATACCACGAACAATGCCGCCACGGACACCGACACCATCTCCCCCTCCACGTCAATCGCCGACTTGAGCATCACCAAAACCGACAACGTCACGACGGCGACCGCCGGCAGCCTGCTGACCTATACCATCGTCGTCAGCAATACGGGCGATGCCAATGTCACCGGCGCGACCGTCACCGACACATTCCCCGCGACGTTCACCGGCGTGACATACACCGCTTCCGGCGCCGGGGGGGCTAGCGGCTTTTCCAATGGCAGCGGCAACATCAACCAAATGGTCAATTTGCCGATCGGCGCGATGATTACGTACACCGTCACCGGCACCGTGAGCCCCACTGCGGCGGGCGCGCTCGCCAACACCGCCACCGTCACCGCCCCGGCTGGCGTCACCGACAACAATCCCACTAATAACGTCGCGACCGACGTGGATACCGTCGTGCTGCCTTCCACCGATCTGCAAATCAGCAAGACGGATGGCGTGACCTCCGTCAATGCCGGCAGCCCGTTGACCTATACGATTATCGTCAGCAATGCCGGACCGACCGCCGTCACCGGCGCGACGGTCACCGATACTTTCCCCGCCGCCTTCACGGGCGCAAGCTTCACCACCTCGCAGTCCGGCGGCGCCAGCGGTTTCTCCAACGGCAGCGGCAACATCAATCAAACCGTCAATTTGCCGGTCGGCAGCTCAATCACCTACACCGTGAACGGCACCGTCAGTCCCACAGCCACCGGCAATCTCAGCAACACGGCCACCGTGACGGGGCCCGCTGGTGTCACCGAAATCAATACCGGCAATAACACCGCCACCGACACCGATACGGTCATCGCCGCCTTGCCCGATTTGACGATCACCAAAGACGACTCGCCCGATCCGGTTACAGCCGGCCAGAATCTGACCTACACCATCACCGTTAACAATACTGGAACGGCCGCAGCTCAAAACGTTCAACTCTCGGACACTTTGCCGGCCGGCACGACATTCGTGTCGCTGGCCGCACCCGCCGGCTGGAGCAACGCCACTCCAACCGTCGGCGGCACCGGCACGATCACGAGCACACGGAGCTCTCTGGCGGCCGGCGTCAGCGCTCAGACTTTCACGCTCGTCGTTAAAACCGGCGCGTCGCTCGCCGACGGATCGACGATTACCAATACGGCCAACATTTCCACCACAAGCACCGAATCCAATCCCAATGACGACATGGCGACGGCCACGACCACAGTCGCCACCACCGCCGACGTTTCCATTTCCAAAACCGAGAATACCGATACCGTCGCGCCGGGCGACAATCTCACTTACACGATCGTCGTCCACAACAACGGGTCCAGCGACGCCCAATCCGTCGTCGCCACCGATGTTTTGCCCGTCGGCACGACGTTCGTCTCCGGCAGCCAGACTTCGGGCCCCACCTTCACGCTTGCCGCGCCAAATCCAGGCGACACGGGCGTCGTGACGGCTACGGCTAATTCCTTGGCGGCCGGCGCGAGCGCCACCTTCGTCTTCACGGTCCAAGTCGGCTCCGACGTCCCCACCGGAACGACCATTTCGAACACCGCCACGATCACCACCACAACCAACGACACCAATCCGGACAACAACAGCTCGTCCGTTTCGGCCGACGTGGAAGAGCAAGTCGCAGGACTGCCGACGTGCGAAGATCTCGTCACCGTTTTCACTGCGAATCCGCAGGGTAATTTCG
This sequence comes from Pirellulaceae bacterium, assembly GCA_036496265.1. Classification (GTDB taxonomy): domain Bacteria; phylum Planctomycetota; class Planctomycetia; order Pirellulales; family Pirellulaceae; genus CAYLLN01. Next base: position 14,679 of record DASXLL010000236.1, read on the forward strand.
GCACTGCCGTTATTGTCGATGACGCGGACAATCCGGGCACCAATGCACTGGTGGTCACGGGCACGAATAAGAACGATGTGATCGTGGTCGAGCCCCAGCCGAAGAGTCACGGCATCATGCGGGTGGTGCAGAATAAGCACGTCATCGTCACGTTCGTTTCGACGGATGTGCAGCGGATTGTGATCTATGGCTTGGGTGGCAACGACTCGATCACGATTAATCCCACCATGAATCAGCCATCCGTCATTTTCGGTGGCACAGGCAATGACTCCATCGTCAGCAGCGGCGGCGACAGCCAGGTCGATGGCGGCGACGGCAACGACACGATCGTCACCGGCCGCGGTAACGATCAGGTCACCGGCGGCAACGGCAACGACGTCATCGTGGGTGGCAGCGGCAATGACGCTCTCTGCGGCGACAATGGTAATGACGTCATAACGGGCGGGACTGGAAACGACGTTCTGTTTGGCGAAGCCGGCAACGACGTCCTCAACGGCGGCCTGGGCGACGACTTGCTCCTGGGCGGCGACGGCAACGATACTCTCGATGGGGCCGTCGGCAATGATCATCTCTATGGCCAGGCCGGCAACGATACGCTGATCGGCGGCCTGGGAAACAATGTCCTGGTCGGTGGCGATGGCAATGATACGCTCATTGCTCGCTACGGCCGCAATATCCTCATCGGCGGCAATGGGGCCGATAAGCTAGTCGGCAACGCAGGCGACGACATCTTGATCGGCGGCACGACGGCTTACGACGAGAACGATCAAGCCTTGCAATCCCTTCTAAACGAGTGGTCTTCGAGCGACAGCTATAACACTCGAGTGAACTTCCTCCGCAACGGCGGCGGGGCCAACGGGGCCTTCACCCTTAACGGTGGCACCGTCTTTGACGACGGCGCTGCCGACACCCTAACGGGAAGCGCCGGTCAAGACTGGTTCTTCACCGGCATCCGCGACAAGATCAAGGACAAAGCCAAGAACGAGCAGGTGAACTGATACCCTCAGCGACCTCATTCAGGTCGTCATCGACTGACTTTAGCCGGGACGAAATCGGGTCCCGGCGCACAGCTAAAAGAGTCCTCTACCACCATTCACCGGGGAGCAAACTTGCTCCCGGTGAATCGCCAGTTCATGCTCAAGGCGCGGCGCTACTGGACCAAGTTTTGACTCCGGCGATTAGGTGGCAATGCAAGTGACCGCGAAAAGTAGGCATTGTCGGATTTGACGGCACATTCGTCGTTCCTGGCGCCACCCGCCAAAACCGTAGCGTCGCGTGAACCGGTCCCATGCCAGCACAAAATCGCTAGCACTCTTCATTTTGCCCACTGCGCAAGCTCACGTCTTGCCGATTTCTTTTGCGCCAGAAGCTCAGTTTCGCTAGTCGAGACATCTCAAGCAGACCTCCCAGCTTGACGATGTAAGAGTTGTATCCGCGCGTGTTTGCCGTGAAGTTGCGCCGTTTTCGGGGAATGGGGCGCTTCGCGTGGTTCGGCCTGAGGGGCAGGTCGAGCAAACTCGTCCGGATCTCCCGGTGAGCGTGACTCAGCCGCGGCAAGGATGAAAGCGCGTATCCCAGCTCCTAAAGCTGCCTATCGCGCACCAGACCAGACCAGAAAACAAAGAGCCACAGTCAGCGAAGGAGAATGGATCATGAGGAACTTATTGGGCGTGCCGATTGCCGCGGTGCTGCTGGCCGCGGCGACGCTCAACTCCGCGCAGGCGTTCTGCTGTGGGGCTAGCTATCGCAACATCGGCTGCTGCAACGTCGGCAACTATTGCGAAGCGAAACAGCAGTGCCACACGGTCATGAAGACCTGCCGCGAAGTTGTTTATGAGCAGCAGCAGCACACCTGCTACAAAAAGGTGTGCGAAACGGTGTACGACACCAAGACCATCAATTGCTGCAAGATGGTCTCGGAAACCTGCTTCCGGGAATGCACGTATCAAACGTGCAAGCCGGTCTACGAGACCTGCTACAAGACGTGCAACTACACGATCTGCAAGCCGGTCTGGGAAACGCGGACGAAGAACGTCTGCTACACGGTCTGCAAGCCCGTCTATCAAACTTGCCAACGAAATGTCTGCTACACCGTCTGCAGGCCGGTCTATCAGACGCACACCAAGCAGATTTGCTATACGGTTTGCAAGCCCGTCTATGAAACTTGCTACCGCCAGATCAACTACACCGTCTGCCGGCCGGTGTACGAGACCCGGACCAAGAACATTTGCTATACCGTCTGCAAGCCCGTCTGGACCACGTGCAGCAAGAACGTTTGCTACACCGTCTGCAAGCCGGTTTACACGACGCACACCAAAAACATTTGCTACACCGTCTGCAAGCCCGTTTACCAGACGCACACCAAGACGTACTGCGTAAACGTTTGCAAGCCGGTTTATGAAACGTGCTATCGCACCTGCACGCAGTCGATCTGCAAGCCGGTGCACTACACGAAGACCGTCAACGTCTGCTGCGGCCACTGGGAAACCCACGAAGAATGCATCCCCGGCCCGGTCGTGCAGAAGTGCGTCCGCGACCCCGGCTGCTGGTCGTGGGATCCCTGCTGCTGCCGTTGCGTCTGGTGCCCCGGCCAGTGCCGCACCGTGTGCGTGCAATGCCCGCCGCGGAAGTGCTGCAAGAAGGTCTGGGTCTCGGAAATGAAGCAGCAAACCGTCAACTGCGTCCGCTACGTGCAGGAATGTGTTGAGAAGCAAATTCCCTACACGGTCTGCCGCATGGTTAGCGAGCAGCAGCAAAAGACTTGCACCTACACGACTTGCTGCATGGTTCCCGAGCAGCGCGTGAAGACCTGCACCTACACCACCTGCTGCATGGTTCCGCAGCAGATGACCAAGGTTTGCACCTACCAGGTTTGCACGATGGTGCCCGAGACCATCAACAAGGTCTGCACGTACCAGGTCTGCACGATGGTGCCCCAGTGCGTGACGAAGACCGTTCCTTACACCGTCTGCCGCATGGTTCAGCAGCAGATGGTCAGGAACTGCACCTACACGACCTGCTGCATGGTTCCGCAAACGGTGAACAAGGTTTGCACCTACACCACCTGCACGATGGTGCCGCAAACGATCACCAAGGTTTGCAACTACCAGGTCTGCCACATGGTGCCCACCTGCGTCACCAAGCAGATTCCGTACACCGTCTGCCGAATGGTCCCCACGACCTGCGTCAAGCGGATTCCGTACACCGTCTGCAAGCCGGTGCACTACACGCAAACGATTCAGTGCCCGCGCTGCGTCGAGAAGTGCGTGCCCTACACGGTCACTCGCTGCGTCCCCCGCTGCGTTTGCAAGCAAGTTCCGGTCACCGTCTGCTGCCCAGCTCCCTGCTGCAGCGATCCCTGCCCGAGCTGCTCCGACACGCTGTAACCAAAGTTGCCCTTTCTCTCCCTCTCCCTCCGGGAGAGGGCCGGGGTGAGGGTACTGCGAATGGAAGGTGAGTAACGAGTAACGAGCATTTTGGTAAATCGATTACCACTCACTTACTCACCCACTCACCACTCACTGCCTTTACTAAGCTGACGACAACGCTCCTTCCGCCCCCTCGGCTAGGAGCCGTCTGGTCTCCCGCTCAGCCTGGAGCTGTAGGGAACGCCCTCCGTGGCCTTCCTTCACAGTTCCAGGCTGACGGCGTTTCTTGGCCGCTTCGTAGGGTAGGCGTCCCGCCTGCCCTAAAAGATGAGGCCGGCGCTCGGCTCGCTTCCGGTGGATCAATTCGTTCGGACCTGCGCCCCCAACCCTTACTAAACGTTCCGTTGTCAATCGCAGCGGGTTACAATAACGACATGGTCAAAAAGTTGGCACTCCGGCGAGAAAAACCAGCACGCTGGTATTACGGCGCCGACGTCCCCACGTCCGTCATCCGCCGCTTCGCTCGTGAAGTCGCCAATCGATTTAAGCCCGACAAAATCGTCCTCTTCGGGTCCTATGCCTATGGCCAGCCCAACGGCGACAGCGATGTGGATATTCTCGTGATCATGCCCTGCCGCAACGAGCATGATCAGGCATACAAAATTCTTTGCACTTTTGATGCACCATTCGCAATGGATTTGATCGTTCGAAAGCCGCGCGACATCAAGCGGCGATTAGAGGACCGCGACGTATTCCATACGCACATCATGACGCACAGCAAGGTTCTGTATGAAAAGAGCCACCCGCGAGTGGATCGAAAAAGCGGACGAGGATCTCAAGGCCGCCGAGTTCATCGTAGGAAGCAAGCCGCCGCTACATGATATCGTTTGCTTCCATTGCCAGCAGTGCGCCGAAAAATATCTCAAAGCGTTGCTGGAAGAGTTGAACATCTATGTCGGCAAGACGCACGATCTGGAAAAGCTGGTTCACGAACTCTTGCCACATCATGTTTCGCTTCGCCCATTTCGTCGTGGCTTGAAGTTCTTAACCCGTTTTTCCGTTGACCCGCGGTACCCCGGCAAACAGCACACGAAGCGCGAAGCCATCGCTGCAATAAGCCACGCCACCGGGATCCGCACCGAATGCCGCCGCCTCCTAAAGCTCCACGGCAACTGATCTTACCTCGCCTCGGGAGCTGAGCCTAAGCCGAAAGCGACAATCAACGACGCCGAAGGCGTCCCACAAAATAGCCCAGGGTCGCGCTAGCAGCACCCTGGGTATCCATCGCGCATCATGCCGACGAAAACCCCAACGGGATTTTACATCCGCGCCGCGGCGATATTCTATAACCGGTCGGTACCACTCGGCCATTCGATTGATTTCCGCAAGCGCGACCGCTAATTTTCGGTAATTGCAAACTGCGCTTTTTGCGGCACGCATTATGATTTCAAAACCACCGATCGTGACCGAAGCGTTCTTCATCGACTTCGCCCGCTCCTGGTTTACGAGGATCGCTGCCGGTGATCGGTAGGGCGCGTTTGCCCAACTCGATCTGCCGCCCGAATTCGGCGGTCCATACACGCCGGAGCGGTTTCGTCGCGAGATTGAAGAAGAACATTTTCGCGAGGGGACAGTATTCCGGAACCAGCATCCTGAAGGTATTGTCTATTCCGATCCCGATGCCATCGGCGAGTCTAAATATGCTTACTTGTACACTCCACGCCCAGTTCACTCTGGAGATGGGAAGGCGGAGCGAGATCGAAGTGTCCGCGAAGCTAAAAGCGTTGAGCTTGAGCATCCAGTACCGCTCAACGGAGAGTGGAGTGACCTTACAGCGAAATTCCATTTCCTAGATCGACGCGATTCGTACGCGATCAGACTGGACTGGCTGCACGTGCTCTGACACCCAGCCTAACTATGCTTGGGGACGAAAGGTTGCTTCCTCGCGTTGGCAGAGAACAACTTCTAACCGGCGAATACCGGCGCGTAACAAGCCGTTGTATCCGCGTTTCCTACCGCGGCAAGCCCGCCGAGCAGTTATGCGGCGCCGAGAAATCGGACGTTTTTAAGAATTTCGCGGCCAATAATCGCCACCCGTCGCGCATCTTATACATTTGTATAGAAAACGCGCACGACAACTCCTAAACGATGGACTCCAAGCAAATAACATCTGCCGACCCGTAATTCCGACCCGTATGCATACGATGCATAAATGAAAGCCGACTTTTGAACTTAAACACTTGCCTGACAATAACTTGAGCCAAATGCATGCCTTAAAAAATCCGCTGCATCGTGCATATGCAGTCCGGTGAAAACCACCCAGAAGTACCGAATCTCGACCTGCCGCACCTGCGCTACCCAGCCGCCCCAACGCCTGCCCACCGATTCATCGAGCCTTGTTTGATCCTTGGGCGACGACTCACAGGCAGCCCGCAACTCGAAAAACCCGATTTACATTTTCAATATATGCGCCTTTGCAGTCAAAGCCTTCGAGACCCTAAACCTTTGCACCAGGGCGCAAAACCGCCCCGGCCGTTCTGCCGCAGCGCGTTCGGGGATCTGCACGCCTCCGCATCAACCAAATCGCACGCACAAACACGTCGGTATATGCCGCCCAAGAACTTCGATGCCAAATGGATGCCGACTTCGACGGTCCGCCATCGCGACCACCGGCCCTGTGCCGGTGGAGCCCTCACTGTTCAGGCTACCCATCGCCGTGCGACGGGAAATTGCGATACTCGCCCAATGCTCGTCTGGGTGGCACTGGCATCTTGCCAGTGTTTGGTACTGCGACAACGCAGGAGGCCGCAGCCAATGCGCTACCGCCCGATGCTCGGCGGATTGTCGATCAGAAAGTCGCGCGGGCCGCGAGTGGTGTAGTACGGATACGCGACTTGAGCGCTCGGCGGGCCTTGCGGACCAACGTATTCCCGGTGCATGTGCATGTGCCGTGGATACCCAGGTGTACCGTGGGCGCCGCCATAAGGACCATAATTCCCGCCGGTAAACATCCGGCCCGGATGGCCATACGGATAGTTCCAGCCAAACGGTGCTTGGGCAGCTCCATAGCCGGGGCCCCACCCCGGACCACCATAACCACCGCCCGGCGGGCAATTCGTCGGCGGCAGCGGGCCCGGATTCATGTGCTGATGAAACCCAGCCTGGGCATTAGCCGCCGCTTCGTTGCTCGCCGGCTGCACTTCGTTGATCTGTGCTGGAGCAGCGAACAGGCCAACCGGCATCGCGTTGTACGTCGCCTGGTTGAGCTCCGCCGCCTGCCGAATCGCCTGGCATTTCGCACAATTGCACCCGGCTGTCACGGATTGGCCGTCCTGAGCCAAGAGCGAATTGGTCGCACACAATACCACAGCGAGCGATGCAAAGAGACGGACGATCATGGCGCTAGTTCCTTCCGTGAAACTGGGTCGGCCCACTGTCTTCAGCGTAGCCATCACGCTCCGCGTGATGAGCCCAGCGAGCGACGGGATGCTCACCGGTTGTCGGTACAGGTCATGGGCGCAGGAAGTGCCAGCCGCGCTGCCGCGCGGTGCCCTCTATCCTCATCATCGGCGGCAAAACCAGGGGAATTGAAAGAATCGGTAAATGCGGCCGAGTGGCGAAGAACCGGGCGGCTGGCCACTTGGGTTCCTGGCCATTGGTCATTCGTGCTTCGTCATTGGTCATTTGCCCTGGCCAATTGGTCCGTCCGCCAGCCAACACCTATAATAAGCCGTTATTTTCATCCATTCCCCTGGTGCTAGCGATGCCGGCGTCCTGCGAAGCGGTTGCAGAAGTCCTGAGCCTGTGCCAACAGGCGCATGAAGCCAACCGCGCCTGCCCTTCGCGCCGCGGCAACGTCATTTATCTGAACAGCGACAACGCCGACGAAGTCATGGTCGTTGCTGACCTCCATGGCAACCGCCTCAACTTCGAAAAGCTGCTGGCTATCGCCGACTTGGCCAATCACCCGCGCCGACACTTGCTCATGCAGGAGGTTTGCCACGGCGGACCCGAATACCCCGGCGAATCCGGCGGCTGTATGTCGCATCTGCTGCTCGAAGACTGCATCCGGCTCAAAACCAACTTCCCCGAGCGGTTCCATTTTCTCTTGAGCAATCATGAGTTGGCCGAGCTTGGCGATTTCCCGATTTGTAAATCACGGCGAATGCTGAATGTGCTGTTTCGCTGCGGCATCAGTGAGCTATATGGGCCGGCAGCAGAGCAAGTGCGGCAAGCCTATCTCGAATTCCTTGCAACTTGCCCCCTGGCGGTCCGCGTCGAGCCCGGCGTCTTCATCAGCCACAGTTGCCCCGACCGTTGCGACCGCGAGCCGTTCGATTTATCGATTTTTGACCGCGATTTGACGCCCGCTGATTACAAGAACGGCAGCCCGGCTTTCAAACTCGTTTGGGGCCGCGATTTCCGCCCCGCCAACGCCGACGCATTTGCCAAGCAGATCGGCGCGGAAATTCTCATCCACGGGCACGAGCCTTGCGAAGCCGGTTTCAGCGCCCCCAACAAACGCCAAGTCATCCTCGACGGCTGCTGCTCGCAGGCGACCTACCTCATGTTGCCCGTCGGAAAAAAACTAACCCAAAACGACGTCGTCGCGCGAATTCACGGCTTGCACAATTCGTTGCCCAATTCATCGCCCAATTCATCGCCGCCGAAAAACGGATCTCGACATGCCTAAAATCACCGTCCGCGTGCCCCACGCCGATCCCACCGCCGCAATTGCTAAGATTCGCCCCGCCTTGGAAAAAACGGTCAGCGATTTTCAGGGTCACAATCTCGAACTGAAAGACATTCCCGGCGGCCTCGAGTTCAACTTCAAGAGCATGGCCTTCACCATCGGCGGCCGCGCGCTCGCCGAACCAACCGACGTACTGGTCGAGGTCGATCTACCCTTTGCCGCGATAATGTTCAAAGACAAAGCCGAAAAGGCCATCACCAAAAACATCACCCGCGCGCTTCAGCCGTAGGGCAAGCTGCCAGCTTGCCTGGGTTTGCCGGTAATGGGCCGCACCATGTTCTACTTTCGGTATCGCATTCTTAATACGTTGCGCGACGAGCTGTTGCTGACAAAAGCGTCGGCAAAGATGACGCTTTTTATGCTGCTTTCCGCAGGAATTCCAACGTGTGGATTGTTTTTTGGGATTGGCTATGGCGTTCAAACGCACAGCGTTTTGCGCGGGATCGCCGCGGCGTCAATTGGTTTGACATTAGGAGCCTGCCTAGGCTGGATGCTTCCGCGGGCAGTGTGGAACATACTCCGCTTCTTCGGGCGCAGAGGCTGGTTTCTGCAGCCTAATCCCATCACGCCCACAATCATCCTCAGTTTCGACGAATTCCGCCGCAGATCGGAAGCGTTAGATCGCGACGACTCGCGAGACCAAGTTTGGTTGCTACCAGCATTCATTACTTGGGCAATCGGTGGACTCGGCGTACTGAATTACTTGGGGCGGGATTCCGCCCTGGCTGGGATTGCGGCCTTTGTCGTCATGGCGATTTTCGTGACGCTACTCGTGTGGATCGTTCTCGCTCATCGGCGACGTGTGAAACTCCATGGCTTGGCTTGCCCCAATTGCGATCGTGAGTTAAGCGACACGGCGGGCGGAGGAATCGTCGTTTCGCTTGGATTGTGCCGTCAATGCGGAGTGAAAGTAGTCGATGTCAGTGAGGAACTGCCGTCCGAACTCAATATGCAATAGCGCTGCGTTGCACGAGGGCCGTGTTATGCTTTGCACGACACAGCCCATAGCCTCTTCAAGTTTGTCCGCGCCGACTAATCAAACGTCCTGCACAAAATCCCGCCATCCGCCAGAACGACATTCCCCGTCACATACGCTCCGGCATCGGTCGCGAGCATTAGGACAGGTCCCACCATATCGACCGTCTGCCCCCAACGTTTGACCGCTGTCCGATCCGAAAAGATCTTTTTCTGTTCGAGCGACAACAAGCTCATCGGCAGATCGGTGGCAATCGGTCCCGGTGCCAGGCAATTGACAGTGATGCCATGCGGCCCAAGCTCCAGGGCCTGGGCACGAGCCATGCCAATTAGCGCCGCCTTCGTCGCCGAATAACAGCCGCGAGCCGGATTCGACGCCAACCCCATAATCGACGACGTGTAAATGATCCGCCCCCACTTGTTTTTCACCATCGCAGGCGCCAGCTCGCGGCTTAGCAGCATGCAGCTCGTGAGGTTGAGCTCGACAATGTTATCCCAAACATCATCCGTCGTATCGACCAGCGCCTGCGGCTTATTGCTGCCCGCGTTGTTGAACAATACATCGCAGCGGCCGAACGTTTTCAGAACATCGGCCGCCAGCCGCTTGATTGCAGCGCGGTCCTGCATGTCCGCCACGAAATAGCTGACTTTGACACTGAGTTTGTCAGCGATTTCGGCCTGTGCCTTTTTCAGCTCGTCCTCGTGGCGAGCCGAAATGGCAATGTTCGCCCCCGCTTCCGCCAACCCGCGAGCAACCGCCTTGCCAATGCCCTTGCTCCCGCCCGTCACGAGCGCAGTCCGGCCGGACAGATTGAACAATTCCTTCAGCATGAGAGAGATCGCCTTCTCGAATAAGCGTATGTACCAACCCGCATGCAATACGCTAAAGCGATACCTGAAGACAGGCAAGCCGGGGACGCTTAGCCGCCGCGTCCACGCGGCGTTTTGTCGCGTGAAGAAATTCGAAGCCTGACAGAAAGCCTTATCCCGGCCGCTTAATGACCGTGGGCCGCCGATGAGTCCTGTTTCGGTTCTGAGCCCTTGGGCCCGGAAGAGTGGCTGTCGGAATGAGATGCGTCTGACTTCGTTGCTGGCGGTGCCGCTGGCTTCCAGCGAACCTTGGCCGGACTTCCGTGTTGCGCAAGTTTCACACCGGTCGTTTCGTTGAGCAAGCTAATCTCAACGCGGGCGTAGCCACCGCCTGAGAGTTGCTCGTCGGGCGTAGCTAGCGGTTCATATCCGGCAGCCTGGCTCAGGCGAATTCGCTCGCGCGGAATGCCAAGCTTTTCAAGCTCAGTCATGACGACCTGGCACCGCTGATAAGACAATTGCCAATGGTCGGAGTAAGGGCTATCCGAGGACAGCGGCCGCCGCGATGAGTGGCCGCGAATCTCGATTTTTTGCGGCTTGCCAACGATGAGCGGTGTAATTTCCTTAAGCCGGCGGATGGCCTCTTCGTCGAGCTCGACGGATTCCTCGGCGAAATGCACGACGGTGCCGATGCTCGTCCGTTGCCCGCCCGGCGACGTAAGCAGAACCGATTCGCTGCCGCCCGCTTCCTTCTCGTGCTGCGGCTCTTTGGTGATTCGAGCCGGAGCCGGATGCTTCGGGGGCCGCTGATGGGCCGTGCCCTCTTCCTCCGATTCGCGGGCAAAGGGATCGCTGAAGTGATGGGCGATCGCCGTTTTCATCTGATCGCTTTGCGCGACGATCCACATCACGAGGAAAAACGCCATCATGGCCGTGACGAAGTCGGCATAAGCGACTTTCCAAGCGCCGCCGCCTTTGCCTGCCATGACGAGTCCTTAGTGATGGATGAGTAAGTGGTGAGTGGCCAACTGATCGTCAAATCGCTTAGCCGCCGGAATCGCTTAGCCGCCGGAATCGATTGCCTTCAACAACGCTTCCAGTTCCTCCTGCGACGGCCGGAATTCGCGACTGACGCCGCGGCGAGCCATTTCGAGAACGACTTTGGGCGGTTGATTGTCGGCAAAGCCTTGCACCATCGTGGCAATCGTGCGGAAAAAGGAAGTTTCGGCAAGCCCCATAAATTCCATCTTCGTGCAGAGCGGCGCGAAAAAACCGTACGAGAGCAAAATGCCGAGAAACGTGCCGACGAGAGCTGCGCCGACCTTATGACCGATTTCTTCGACCGGTCCGTCGATAGCGCCCATCGTGATCACGATACCGAGCACGGCCGCGACAATGCCGAAACCGGGCAAGGCGTCGGCCGTCTTGTTCAGCACCGAGAGCGGGGCGTGATGTTCTTCCTCCATCGATTTGATTTCAGCCTCGAGCAATCCCGGCAGTTGCTGCGGAGTGACGGAGCCGTCCATGACCGGGGCGATCGAGCCGCAAATGAATTCGACGATGTGATGGTTGTTGTGAACGAGCGGATATTTTTGCAGGATCGTGCTGTGATGCGGATCGCTCAGATGGGGCTCCAAAGCGAGCAGTCCTTCGCGGCGCGCCAGACGGAAGAACTCATACATCGACTGGAAGAGCTGCGTGTACGACTGTTTGTTGAATGGCGAGCCTTTCAGGCATTGCAGCAAGCCTTTCGCTAGATCTTTGAGCACTTTGACCGGTGCCATGACTACCATCGCGCCGCCGGCCGCGCCGCCGATCGTGAGTATTTCCGCCGGGTGAATGAGCGCGCCGATGTGGCCGCCCGACAGCGTAAAGCCGCCAAGCACACAGGCCGTGACCAAGATGCAGCCGACGATGACGACCATGGTGTTGTTTTGGACCGATTGGAGGTCGCGCTCGCCGGGACAAACGGTGGCGTGCGCACATTACTGACGGGCAACTGTAGGCCACTGGGAGCGTCCTGCCGGGTTAAAGTGCCGTGATTCCTGCCGGACCGCGATGTCGGTTATCGGCCCATTAAAACTCTGTAAGTTTGAATCATACTTTCCCCTATTTGCCATACGGCAAGTAGCGACGTAACACATTGCAGCGACAGCGTTTGAGAGCAGATACCACATAAATGCCAGCAGTGCTCAGGGATATTCAGGCGTCGGAGCAGTAGGGTAGGCTAGTAATCCCTATCCATGTTGGCAATTCGCGACGCGCAGCGATGGACGCCTGATCTCTCCAGCAGCATGTCTGGTAACGCTGGTAATCGAAACAAAGCCTTTGCCTAAAATGCCGGTTCTGCGGGTTTTATGCTGGTTGCCTGCCCAGACGCCTGTCGCATTCGCCGCCCGGCGTCGCGGCGGTCAATGAATTTTCGTTCGTTTGTCGAAAGGTTGTGTTCTTAGCCGTGGCTCAGATTACTTCCGCCCCATCGCATGCGCCCGAGCCGGAGCATCCGGATTCCGGCCTGGAGCGGTTGTCCCACGCCATCGAACACGCCGCCCACCTGCTGCCTTCTCAGGGGCCGATTCGGGTCTTCATCCATCACAACACGCTGCACGCCTTCGAGCATCTGCCGTTTCACGAGGCAGTCAAACAGGGCGGGGCCACCTACGGCTGCCATCCCTACCTGCCGGAAGATCGCTATCGCGAGAAGCTGGCCCGCGGGCGAATTTTGTTCGAGGACATCGCAGCCGTTTTGATCGACGATTTGGGAGATGAAGGAGACAAGCTGCTCGGTTTTCTCGGCACAAGGCATCATTTGCGGCTGGCAATGCTGCAACATCCGCTGCGATTGGGCCCAGATGCCGAGTTGCATTGGCTGATCGCTGAAACAGACGCCCTGAAGACATTTCGCAGCGAGACGCCGTTTCAAGTTCGCGAGCAGATGATCGAGCGCACGCGGCGGTGGGTCATGCGCGATTTGCGGACGGCCGGCCACGAAGGCACGGAAGTCCGCGAGGCGCTCGCCAGTCTGTTCGAACAGTTCGGCGAATCGCAAATCGAACAGTGGGGGCCGGAAAAGTGGGAAGCGTTCACGCTCCACGCCTTGTGGCGAATTTGCCGCCGGGGGGTACACGCCGTCGATCGCGTGACGACGACCACGGCGCCGCTGGTGCGGCATCGCGATTTGCTGCTCCAAGCGACCGGTGTCGATACCGACCGCATGGTCCACAACGTCTTGATTCCGTTTTGTGCGGCGTTTTTGGATCAGGGCGTTTCGAGCTGGCCGCTGCCCAACCGAAATGCCGGCTTTTTGCCGGCTTTTATTGCACTTTACAAGGACAGTCGGCCGGTTGCAGGCTGGTTAAAAGGTTTGCGGGCCGAGTTGCGGCGAATTGAGGACGAAGGTCTGACGCCGCTGGATGTTATCGATGAAACGCTGAAGCGACTGGGAGTGCCCGACGCCGAAACGGAGCAGTACTTGCAGCGGACGCTCCTGGCGCTGCGCGGCTGGGCTGGCATGGTCTGGCAGATGGAGACGAATGCTGAATGGACCGTTCATCCGGCGCCGCGAGGATCGTTGCTCGGCTATGTGGCCGTGAGGCTCCTGCTGTTGCGGTTGGCCATTGAATACGTCGCGCGAACGCATTTTGGCGAAAGCGGCGATTTGACGGGCTTGCGAGCGCGGCTCAAACGCATCATTCCCAAGCCGGATCGGATTTCCATCGATCAGCGAACGTTTTTGATCTTTCAACTCGCGCAGATTTTAGGTTGGTATCCGGACGAGCTAAATCGGCTTACGAAGAGCGAGTGGACGCAACTGGTTGACGAGGTCGAAGCATTTTCCAGCCTGGAACGGCGGCGCATTTATCATCTAGCGTTCGAGCGGCGATATCGCAATCAAACGTTGGATGCGTTGATCGCCCATGCGCCCTACACGAAGCAGCCGCATGAAGTGCCAAGCTTTCAACTGTGTTGCTGTCTTGACGAGCGTGAGGAATCGTACCGGCGACATTTGGAGGAAATCGACCCGCGGTGCGAGACCTACGCCTTCGCGGGCTTTTATGCGGTTGCGATGTACTACCGCGGGGCCACGGATGCGCATTACGTGCCTTTGTGCCCCATTGTGATTAAGCCGCAGCATTACGTGCAGGAAGATGTCGTTTATTCGCTGGAACAATCGCACCGGGTGAGGTCGGAAACACGGCGGGCGATTGGCAAGGCATCGCATCAGATCCACATGGGCAGCCGCGCTGGGTTCGTTGGCGCAATAGCCTCGATCTTGGGGCCGCTGGCGTCGATTCCCCTGGTGGCGCGCGTGCTTTTCCCGCGGCTGACATCGCAGATACGGCGAGCGGCCAGCAGTTTCGTGCAAGCGCCGCCCGTGACGCGATTGGTGCTAGAGCGAGCCGAGGCGGGTCCCGGCCCGGAGAACGGGCAGATCGGCTATTCGCTCGCGGAAATGATCACGATTGTCGAGCGGGTGCTGCGCGATGCAGGTCTCGCGTCCCGATTTTCACGGCTCGTGATCATCACGGGACACGGATCGTCGAGCCTGAACAATCCGCATGAATCGGCACACGACTGCGGCGCTTGCGGCGGCGGTCGCGGCGGACCCAACGCGCGGGCCTATGCTCAGATGGCCAACGATCCTCGCGTGCGCGACGCATTAGCCCAGCGGGGCCTGTTAATTCCGCCGGAAACGTACTTTGTGGGGGCCTATCACAATACTTGCGACGATAGTGTCAGCTTTTTCGACCTGGATCGCCTGCCGTGGCTGCATCGGCCAGATTTCGAGCATGCTCGCGACGTCATCGACGAAGCGCGGCGGCGAAACGCGCACGAGCGATGCCGTCGATTCGAGTCGGCGGAGCTGTCGCTGTCGTCGGAGGACGCACTGAAGCATGTGGAAGCCCGCGCGGAAGATTTGGCGCAAGTGCGGCCCGAATATGGCCATTGCACCAACGCGGTCTGCTTTGTCGGCCGCCGCTGGCGAACCAAGGGGCTGTATCTTGATCGGCGTACTTTTTTGACGTCGTATGATCCAACACAAGACGACGCCGAACATACGATTTTGGCCCGCGTGCTCGGCCCGGCGATTCCCGTCTGTGCCGGCATCAGCCTGGAATATTACTTCTCCTATGTCGATCCGACCGGTTACGGCTGCGGAACGAAGCTGCCGCATAACATCACATCGCTGCTCGGCGTCATGGACGGGGCTGCCAGTGACCTGCGGACGGGATTGCCGTGGCAGATGGTCGAATTGCACGAACCGATGCGCATTCTGTTCGTCATCGAAACCTCGGCTGAAGCCATGCTGAGCGTGATGGAGCGCAATGCCGCCATTAAGCAACTCGTCATCAACGACTGGGTTCAATTGGCCGTGCTTGATCCGAATTCACCGAAAATTCAGGTCTTCCGTCGCGGCAAATTCGAGCCCTACGAGTGTGAAACGAGCGACCTACCGGTGGTGCGATCATCGGTCGATTGGTATCGCGGCTGGCGCGATCACTTGGGGTATGCGAGCGTAATTGCCGATACTGCCAGCCAAAACGGCAAGCCGGCGGAGGTGCTGGCGTGACGCAGCATGATCTGTTTCAGGCGCTGGGATTGGGCGTCGTCGTTTTCCCGTCGCTTTTGCTGGCCATTTTGGGCGTGGCGGCACTCGTGGGGCGGCCGCTCAAGGAAGTTGTCATCGCCCGTCTCACGCAGGCGAGCGTCGTCGGCGGCTTGGTGTGTGCGATCTGCGTGTTGGTGTTGATGCTGGCCACTGGCCAGCGAAATGTGCCGATTGAGGTCGGCGATTGGGTGGTCCTGCATGGCGAGGATTTTCATTTCCATTTGAAATTCGTCTTCGACCGGCTGTCGGTGCCCTTCGCAATCTTGTCGTTTGTGCTGATCGGCACGATCGGCGCTTTCGCGAATCAGTATTTGCACCGCGAGCCCGGATATAGCCGCTTTTTCATTCTCTATGCGATGTTTCTGGTCGGCATGATCGTGGCCTCGCTGGCCGGCACAATCGAAGTGCTGTTTTTGGGCTGGGAGCTGGTCGGTTTGTCATCGGCATTGCTCGTGGCCTATTTCCACGAGCGGCCCAGCCCCGTCCTGAACGGACAGCGGGTGTGGTCGGTCTATCGCGTCGCGGATGCGGCATTCTTGGTCGCAGCACTCACGCTCCATCATATGACCAGCGGCGGCGATTTCGCCAAGCTGATGGGCAGCGACCCCTGGCCAGACGGTGTGGCGGCAATGACCTCGCAGCAGGCGCTGTTCGTCGGTCTCTTATTGCTCATCGCGGCGGCGGGCAAGTCGGCGCTCGTCCCCTTTTCGGGCTGGTTGCCGCGGGCGATGGAAGGGCCGACGCCGTCGAGCGCCGTGTTTTATGGCGCTCTTTCGGTTCACCTGGGCACGTTTCTGCTGCTCCGCGTTGGGCCAGTGCTCAAGGCGTCGCCGCTCTTGAGCGCGATTGTCGTCTTGCTAGGCCTGGTCTCGGCCGCGTATGGAACACTAGTTGGCCGCGTACAGTCGGATGTGAAAACCGCGCTGGCGTTCGCGTCGCTAACGCAAGTCGGCATTATCACAGCCGAA
Source organism: Pirellulaceae bacterium (assembly GCA_036496265.1). Taxonomy (GTDB): domain Bacteria; phylum Planctomycetota; class Planctomycetia; order Pirellulales; family Pirellulaceae; genus CAYLLN01. Next base: position 31,164 of record DASXLL010000236.1, read on the forward strand.
ATCGGGCTCGGCTGGTTTCACCCTGCCTGGTCCTACATCGCCTTGATTCACATCATCGGCCACGCCTGTCTGCGAACGCTGCAACTCGTTCGAGCCCCGACGCTGCTGCACGATTACCACATGCTGGAAAACGCCATCGGCGATCATCTGCATACCGAGCCGAGCGCTTGGGAGAGGATGATTCCGGAGTCCGGCCGAGTCGCCCTGTATCGGCTGTCACTGGAGCGCGGTTATCTCGACGCGGTTATCGATGAATACATTATGCGGCCGTTTTTGCGCGTGTTTCGCTGGTGTGATGCCATGGAGCGGCAGTGGACGGACTGGCTGTCGCAAACTGAGTCGCGCGAATCCGACGCAGTGCCGGCGGCCACGCCGGAGCCAGCCAGGGACGACCTGACATGACGAACAGTTTGATTCCGTGGATTGAGTTGTCGGTCTTTTTGCCGTTGATCGGCGCGCTGTGGGTTCGTTTTTTGCGCGATCCCGACACCGCTCGCCTCCACAGCCTGTGGATCTCTGGCTTAACGCTGTTTTGCACCTGCTCCGCGTGGCTCACGCTGGGAACCAGCCACTCGCCTGCCATGGCCCGCGAACAATGGGAGACGGTGGGGCGTTGGGTTGGGCCCGATATCTTCGTCGTCGATGAATTCAGTGCCCCCCTGCTACCGCTGGCCGCTTTGCTGTTTTTAATGACCGAGATGGCCACATTGCGCACGAAGGTGCGGCGGTTTTCGTTTGCGTCAGTGCTCGTCCGCGAGTCGATTCTTCTCGCCACGTTCGCTTGCAAGCAGCCGTGGGCCATTGCCGTCTTGTTGGCGGCGGGCACCGTGCCGCCCTGGCTGGAGCTGCGCGAGCGAAACAAGCCGACTCGAGTGTATGAGCTGCACATGGGGCTGTTCATCGGCCTGTTGGTCGCCGGACTGGCCCTGCAATCGTTTGCCGGTTCGTCCGGGGCGCTGTTTGTGCTGTCATCCGTGTTGTTGATGGTCGCCATATTGGTGCGCAGCGGCATCGTGCCTTTGCACTCGTGGCTCACGGACTTGTTTGAGCACGCATCGTTCGGTACGGCCCTGTTGTATGTCACACCAATGGTCGGGGCTTATGCCGCCGTGCGATTGGTTCTGCCCGTTGCGCCCGACTGGGTGCTTCGATCCCTAGCGCCGCTGTCTCTGTTAACCGCCGTTTATGCCGCGGCGATGGCGCTCGTGCAGCACGAAGCCCGTCGCTTCTTCTGCTACGTCTTTCTCAGCCATTCGTCGCTCGTGCTGGTCGGCATGGAGGTCGCCAACCGCCTCGGCTTAACAGGCGCGCTCTGCGTCTGGCTATCCGTGGGGCTATCACTGGCCGGCTTTGGCTTGACGCTCCGCTCGGTCGAGGCCCGCTGCGGCCGGCTCTCGCTCGATCAGTTTCACGGCCTTTACGAACACATGCCGATGCTCGGCATTTTGTTCCTGATTACGGGCCTGGGCAGCATCGGTTTTCCCGGCACGCTGGGTTTCGTCGGCACCGAGCTCTTGATCGAAGGCGCGATGGGCATTTATCTGTTCGTCGGCATCGCGATCGTCATTGCGGCGGCGCTAAATGGCCTGGCCATCCTGCACGCCTATTTCCGCGTGTTTACCGGCGTCCGGCACGTTTCCTCGATCGATCTGCGTATTCGCTGGCCCGAGCAAGTCGCGATGTTGATCTTCACCGTTCTCATTCTGGGCGGCGGCTTGTATCCGCAACCGGGCGTCGAGTCGCGCTATGACGCGGCCGCGAAATTGATGGAGCATCGGGAGGCGCGGCTGGCGGTGGACTTGCCCGCGCTAGCGGCGCCTTAATTCATTGGCGGCGCCGTAGTTCTTTCTTTCACTGCGGTGAAATCCAGCGACTGGACTCGACTACTTCTGGCTGGACCAGGCGGCGCGAATGGCGCATGATTAACGAATAATTAAGAAAGCGTCGCCTAACCCTTTCGCTGTCCGGAAAAGCCTCTCCTATGAACACGATTGACTACATTTACCGGTTTGATCCGACCAATCCCTCCGCCAAGCCTCTGCCCCACGATGCCGATAACGCTCGCCGCACGCTGGAAGACGGCAATCGTACGTTTTCTCGATGGATGGAAAGCTGCCGCAAGTCTTCGCCAACCGATGGCGAGCCTCGATTTGTCGTGCCTTGCAATGCCCTGGAGGTCGGCATGGTCCGCGGCACGAGCGAGATGCCCAAGCAAAGCCCGTTTGGCGTCGTCGTGGGCTGCTCGGATGCCCGCGTGCCGACGGAGATGCTGTTCGGCCAAGGTTTTAACGACTTATTTGTGATTCGCGTCGCCGGCAACGTGCTCGGCGACGTGTGCATGGGCAGCGTCGATTTTGCTCTTACGGCGCTGAGCGAAAGTGTCCGCGTCGTCGTGATTCTCGGCCATAGCGGCTGCGGTGCTGTGTCGGGGGCGGTAGACGCTTACTTGCGGCCGGTCAAATTCTGGTCCAAATCGATGTCGTCCATGCTGCGGGGACTGATCCAACGTATTTTTGTCGCGGTGCGCGAAGGGGCTAACGGCCTGGAAGAAGTTTGGGGCGCTGATGCCAAGGACATGCCCGGCTACCGCGAGGCGCTGATCGAGTCGGCCGTGTCGATCAACGCGGCGCAGGCGGCCTTCGATTTGCGGCAGGAAGTGGAACGGAATGGCAAATGGGAAATTGAAGTGCTCTACGGCGTACACAATATCCGCAGCCACCAGGTTTGCATGCCGGTCGATCCGGCGGCCGCCTTTTCGGATAATAATGTGCGGCTGGCACTCGCGCCGACGAATCCGAAGGATTTTCACACGCTGGCGGTGCAGATGGCCGAGATATTAGCGCCGCAGGGCAGCAATATCACGCGGCGTACGATACTGCAGGCCATGCCTAGCACGGTTTGAACCGTCAAGCTGAACCATCAAGATTGGGGCCTCAGCGGCGCAGCTCGAAGCCATCGTTGGATGATGTAAAATCTCCCGCGCGTCCCTTCTCCCAGCCGGAGAAGGGATGAATGTGCGGCGGCACTGAATCGATCGCCGCCTTCTTTTTATTCCTGCGGCCAGTCACCCACAAAGCGTTGCGGCCGAACGACTTCTACCCCCTCGAGATATGCCGCGACGGGATGGCTTTGAAATTGAGGCGACGCCGCGTAGTGGACGATTTGCTCACAAACGGCGCGTGTGCCGACGACTTCCACCCGCAATTGCGAATGGCTGGCGAAGGGCTCTTGATAAACGGCCTTGCGGCCAGCGCCATTGCAGGGCATCGACGTATAGCCCGTTGCCCCGAGCTCCACGAACTTGGGCAGCATTTCGTCTTCCAGGGCCGTATCGAGAATGACAACGGCCTTCCACAAACGTGTAAATGACATGGTTGATTATGCTCCGTGAGCGGCGGCCTCGACGACCGGCCAGGCTTTAGTAATCGCTTTGGCAATTTCAATATAAAGCGGAATACCAATGGTGACGTTGTAACTGAATGTGAGGCCCAGCGACGCCGCCAGCGGCAGCGTTGGGCTGGCCTCGGGAATTGCCATGCGTTGAACAGCCGGCACCGCGATATACGAGGCCGCGCCGCAAAGCACGGCGAACAGCGGATAGGTGCCCAACGTGAATGGCTCGCCCAAGGCGTGCGAATAGAGATGCGCCACCACGATGCCGATCGTTGCAAAAATGTTCGGCGCGATGATGCCGAACAGGATAAACGGCACGCCGGCGGTTTTCAGATCGCGAAGCCGTTGGCAAGCGGTCATGCCCATTTCAAGCAAAAACAAGCAGAGCACACCCTGAAACATCGTGACAAAGAACGGGTCATCCACGGCCGTCACGCTGGGACCTTGCCTGCGTCCGATGAAGCCGATCAAAATACCGCCGAACAGCAAGTACAGCCCAGGATTCAAAAATACTTCGTGCAGCACCTTAGGATCTAGAAGTCCCCCGGATTTACGTTGCGGCGCGGTTGCGACCGCCGGAGAATTCAGCTCTTCCTCGTCGGCAACTGCGGTGGCGGTCCCTCCGGACGGTTCGCCGTGGACCCGCTTGACGGTCGACGCATGAGCCCCATGTCCGTGGCCATCGTGGCCCTCATCATGGCCGTGGCCATGAGCGGCAGGAGCAGCCGCAGGCGGCTGGTTATAGCCTGGTTCGTCGGGCATATTGCCCCAGCGATCCATTCCGGTGCGACGTAGACGTGAAATCTGGGCCAGACCGACCAAACAGCCAGGGATTTCCATGACGGCGAGCATCACCGGCATGTATTGGGCATAGGCGAAATTCTCATAAGGAGAAAGTTGAGCCGGCAGCGCGCCTGCTTCTTGAGCCGCTTTCTGAGCCAGTACTAGGCCGGTTAGAACGCCGACGCAGGTCACGAACGTACCGGCCGAGTCGGAGCCGTAATAGGCGCCAATCGTCGCCGCATCGATCCGGCGTAGCTTCGTCATCCCCCGCAAGAACAAATACGCGATGTAACCAATAGCGCAGTTGGTGATGAAGCCGATGACCATGAAGCCGCCGGCTTGCATGAATTCGTGAGTGCCCAGCGAAGCGAGCTCTTCGCCACCGTGCCAGCCGATGGCGATCAACAAAAAGATCGTAATCGCCTGGTAGGCGACCTTCGGAAACTCAAATGGCACCCTTAGAATCGGGATCAGGAATCCCATGTAGAAGAACAGCAGCAGCGGCTTGAACAGATTGTGCAAGACGTTGTTGGCAAACTCGTGCAGAATGGAGGCGTTTTCCATTGAGGTCCTCTAGGAGAGTGCGGCGGCCCGCGTCGGCGCCAGCCGCAATCGAAAAACGATTGGAGGGTTCCGTCGAGGCGATAATCTGGTGGGACGTTTTTTCGGCGGCGTTGCCATGTACATGCTCACTCTAAACCTTCACTTAACGGCTCGTATACGCCGCGATGGTTACAACTTTGTTAAGCACCATAAGTCTAGGCACGGAAATAACTACCGATTTTTTTTGACGGAGAGAATTTGCGTCCTAATGGGATATCCGACGCCTCTAGTCCTGGAACCGCAAATCCGCCCTGCAACAATTGAGTTGCGGCAGGCGGCGGGGGGGTTACGAACCAGCAAGGTAGTATGCCTTGCTGTCGCCAAGACGCAAAATTCTGGAAAGAATGTTTTCTCGTGAGAGCCGTTACATCATGTTAGCAACATCCAACTACGCTGCGCCAGGCACTCGAGTCATGGACCTCTTGATCATTGAGGACGATAACGCATTAGGAAAGGCGATACATCGCGGCTTAACCGAAGCTGGCCATGAATGCCGCTGGGTCCGCAGCGGGCAGCGTGGCCTTGAAGAAGCGACGTCGCAAAAGTTCGACGCGGTTATTCTCGATTTGATGTTGCCCGATTTGTCCGGCAAAGACGTCATGCGGATGATGCGCAAGGCCGGCGTGCGAACACCAGTGATGATGCTCACCGCGCTCGGCTCTGTCGATGATCGCGTGCAAGGACTCAATGCCGGCGCCGACGATTATCTCGTCAAGCCATTTGCGTTTCCGGAATTGCTGGCCCGGCTGGAAGCGATTTGCCGTCGATCCCAGGACCGGCCTGGATCGACATTGAGCGTCGGGCCGATCGCGCTCGACTTAGCCACGCGCCGCGTGATGCGCGGCGGCCAGGAAATTACGCTCACGCCGACGGAGTTTTCGCTTTTGGAATTTTTGATGCGCTACGCGGGACAAGTCGTCACCCGTAAAATGCTGTGTGAGCACCTTTGGGAGGCCGATTGGGAAGGCGTCACCAATGTCGTCGAGGTGCATATCAATCGCCTCCGGGGCAAGGTTGACAAAGGCTTCGATGAGCCGCTAATCCAAACGATTCGCGGCCGCGGATACCTTCTTAAGGCCAGTTAAGGCGGCTACGACTTGGGACTTTCGCCGCGCAGCTTTAGACTCTAGAGCTGGGAGCCTCCACGGTCTCCTCAAGCATCAGGTCTCAAGCCTAAAGTTTTCCCCGTGTATCTTCATCCGCTCTTACCGCATCTGCGCTCTCTCCGCATGCGGCTCATGCTCTGGAATGCGGGCGCAGTTGCAGCCACGGGTCTTTTGATTCTGCTTGCTGTTCGTCTTTTCATCCGCTCCACGCTCATTTCTGATCTCGACGAGGTTCTCGCTGAAGATCTGGAAGAGGTCAAGCTTCATTTTAAGAGCAGCCACGCCTACGACTGGCCAACCGTCAGAGAAGAACTCGACCGCAAAGCCGAAGGACACGAGCTCCACCGCTGGTTCGTCCGGTTTTACGACGAGAAAAACCAGCCCACGTGGTCCAGTCGCAATACGCCCGAATTACCGCCGCTCTCGATGGATCAAATGCGGGAGAAAAAGTTCAGCGTTAATGACTATCGACTCTCGTTCACCTCACTCGATCGTCCCATCAAGGAAGGATCGTCCGTCTGCGTGGGCTGCTGGCAGCGGTATATTGCGCGCGACATGGAGTCCATCGATAGGCTCGTGGCGGCCGCCGGCTTGATTGTGCTTTTGATTTCGCCGCTCGTTGGCCATTTGCTGACCAGCCGCACGATTCAGCCACTGGCGGAGATGATTCGCACCACGGCTCGGCTGCATCCGGGCGAATTCGGCGAACGGCTGCCGATCCGGGATACGGGTGACGAGCTGGATAGTCTCGCGCACACGATCAACGGTTTACTTGACCGAATCGCGACGTATCTGCAGCAAGAGCACGACTTTTTGGCCAACGCGGCACACGATCTGCGCACTCCGCTGGCGGCGATTCGCAGCAGCGTGGAGGTCGCTCTGGGCGTCGAGCGCACCGACGAAGAATACCGCGAGATTTTGGGCCTGGTGATCGAGCAATGCTGCTCGCTGCAAACGCTGGTGAACCAGTTGCTGCTGCTGGCCGAGACCGACGCGGACCGGTTGAAAACCGACGTGGAGCCCGTGCAGCTTGATCAGCTTGTCTCGAAGGCGGCAGAAATGTTCGAGGGCGTAGCCGACGATTATGATATCGAGCTGCACCTGGGCAATATTCCGCCCACGGCAGTCGCCGGCAATCGACATCATCTAAGGCAGGTAATCAACAACTTGCTCGACAACGCGATCAAGTTCACCGCGGCGCTTAAGACGGCAAAGAGCGGCGCGAGTGACAGTCAGTCCGAGCAAAAGGGCGTCGTTTTTCTGGAGCTCAAGCGCGACGAAGCCAATCGCACGGTTCACTTGCGAATCGAAGACAACGGCATTGGAATCGCGCCCGATCATCAACCCAATGTTTTCAATCGGTTTTTCCGCGTCGATAAGTCGCGCGGGCGTGACGGAGTGGCGGGGGGAACGGGCCTGGGTCTTAGCATCTGCAAGGCCATTGTCGAAGCGCACGGCGGAAAAATCGCCGTCCAAAGTCAGCCGGGCCGGGGCTCCATTTTTACGATTAGTCTGCCGCTCTATGTGCCGCCAACAGGTTCGCCAGCCGCCGCGCTGGAAGATTCCGCGCTCGATCCGCTGCGGCTGCCGTAATTCGCCTATCGCAACGCCTGATGCTGCCATAACTCTGTAGGGAACGCCCTCTGTGTCGCTCCGGGCACTACCCAGCCGCCTCCTCTCTCGTAATCGCATACAAAAACTGATTACGAATCTGTCCCTGCTTGATCGCTGCACCAATCAAATGCCCCTCGCGGCGGAAATGGGCCTTTTCAAGAACCCGTATCGATGCGGCATGCTCTTCATCGACGTAAGCAAAGAGGCGGTTTAGCTCGGCCAAGGTTGCAAACGCGTATCGAGTGAGTTCCACGAGTGCGGCAGCCGCGATCCCGCGGCCCCAAAACGATTCGCCCAGCCAGTAGCCGACTTCGGCGCTGACACGCTGAATATCGCTGCCCGGCATCAGGCCGATGCCGCCGACGACTTTATCTTCCTGGCAAATCGCAAAGTTCAACGTCGGCCGTTCCTTCGACGCCCGCCGAATCCAGTTATCGGCATCCGTCCACGCATACGGCTGCGGAAACAAATCGCGCAGATATCTCGCGACATTCGGATTATTGGCGTGGCAAACAACATCAGCCTGGTCGCCATCGCGATAGGGGCGGAGAGAACAGAGCGGAACAGAAATTTGCATCGTCGAGCGCTCTCACGCACCTGCTCACCTACTCACCTACTCACCTTCCCCATCTTCCCCATCTGCTCCGCAATCCACCGTTCCAGCTCGCCCATATCGACGGGCGGCAGCTTCGAGATGTCGGGCCGCAGGCGCTCGGCGTCCTTTACGTAGATATGGCGAATTTCGTTTTGCGGCTTATCGGTGTTCCAATGGATCAGCACGCGGACGCAGCGACGCAGGCTGCCGGGCACATCGACTTCGTACGTGCATAGCAGCGGCACATCAAGCCAACCCAGCTGGCGCGCCGCAAGCGCCGGAAATTCCGCGTCGAGATCGCGCGTCAGGCTGAATGTCGCGCTGGCGACGTATTCCGGCTCGATTCCGTTGATCCGAATCATCAGCGCAAGGAGCTGCCGCGTCGCGGTCAGGATCGCATCCCGCGTGTTGTCGTCAGCCGTCGTTGCTCCTCGTATCCCGCGACACAGCATAGAAGAATTTTAGCAGAAGGGTTCAGGATTTAGGGGACAGGAGGTGAGGCTTTAACATTTGGGAGTAATTCTTGTGAGTTGAGAAGTGGTAACTCTTTTGAGAGTTGGAATGTCGGAAATTGGAAGCCGCTCACAGGGTGTTTGGTGTGAGCGCTGGCGTCCAAGTGTGATGTGGAGTTTTGGTTGTTTTACTGAAACGCTGGCGAAGTGATGCGGCTGGTAGCATGCCCTCTGGATGGGTAGCATTGTGGCCCGGATCTGTGGGCGGTGGGGGATTCGGCGGTGGCAAGTAAGATTTCACTCGACCTCAATTGCTTCCACCGCCCCATTCCTCTTCAAATCCTTA
>DASXLL010000237.1:0-32806 GCA_036496265.1 Pirellulaceae bacterium
ACTCGTCTGCCCCAATCCCTCGCATTCGCTACCACCCTCACAACTCACCCTCAACTGTCCCATTCAGGCAACATTTGCCGGCTAGATAGGAGCTATGAGCTATGGTTTCCCACGGATGCCAGATCTGCGCCGATCCAACGCGCGCCAAGTTTTGCCTCCAAAGTGAGACCTGAAATCTGGAACTTGAGACCGTCTTCCCTCCGACCATCGATCCCCGCTCATGAAACCCGCCCCGATAACGAATCGCACCACCGCCGAGGCCTCCAAGGCCGAGGAATTCGACCAACTCAAGCGCCGCATCCACAACAAGCTCGTCGATAAGCTCGACCTCAACCGCGTTGGCGAGCTGCAAGGCGACGTGCTCCGCCGCGAAATTCGCCTTGTCGTTGAGCACCTTTGCGATACCGAGGAGACGTTCCTCAACCGCCAGGAGCGCGAGCGCCTGATCGAAGAAGTCCTCGACGAAACCTTTGGCCTTGGTCCGCTCGAAATGCTGCTCAAGGACCACACGATCAGCGACATTCTGATCAACGGCCCGAAAAACATCTATGTTGAACGTCGCGGCAAGATGGAGCGCACACCCGTCGAATTCCGCGACAACGCGCATCTGTTGCAGATCATTGACCGCATCGTCTCCAAGGTCGGCCGCCGCGTGGACGAAGTCTGCCCGATGGTCGATGCCCGCCTGACCGACGGCAGCCGCGTCAACGCCATCATTCCGCCACTGGCCCTCGACGGCGCCGCCGTTTCCATTCGCCGCTTCGGCAGCAATCCGCTGAAGCTTGAAGACCTGCTGAATTTTAAAGCCCTGACGCCAGAAATGGTCATGCTCCTGGAAGGCGCGATCAAAGCTCGGCTCAACATGATCATCGCCGGCGGCACCGGCTCCGGCAAAACGACGCTGCTCAACACGCTTTCGAGTTTCATCCCTAACCACGAGCGCATCGTCACTATCGAGGACGCCGCCGAACTTCAACTTCAGCAAGAGCACGTCGTCCGTCTCGAAACGCGGCCGGCGAACATCGAAGGCAAAGGCGCCATCACCGCTACGGACCTGGTCAAAAACGCCCTGCGTATGCGGCCCGAACGAATCATCATCGGCGAATGCCGCGGTCCTGAAACGCTCGACATGCTCCAAGCCATGAATACCGGCCACGACGGCTCGCTCACCACGCTGCACGCCAACACACCCCGCGACGCCGTCGCCCGTCTGGAAACGATGGTCATGATGACCGGCTTCGACATGCCGATCAAAGCCATGCGGCAGCAAATCGCCAGCGCCGTCAACATTCTCATCCAAGCCAATCGTCTCCAAGGCGGCATCCGCCGCGTGACCAGCATCACCGAGATCGTCGGCATGGAGCAGGACACGGTCGTGATGCAAGACGTTTACAAATACGTGCAGGAAGGCATCGACGAAACCGGCCGCGCCCGCGGCAAATTCGAAGCCACCGGCATCCGCCCCACGTTCATGACCAAACTCGAAGCCGCCGGCGTCCGATTACCGTCGAGCGCTTTCAAGCAACGAACCATGCTCGTCGATTGATGCGAGTTCAATGTTCCAGGTTCAAAGTTCAATGTTGGAGCTCAGCATTGCTAACTGTGAACTTTGAACTTTGAACGCGGAACCTTGAACTTATAGCTTCTATGGCCACTATCTTGATATTTGCCGCTTCATTTTTGGGCGTCGCCTGTCTCGTCGGCGGCCTCGCAACCCTCCTCGGCCGCGGAGCCGGCGAGGTCCAGATGGAGCAGCGCCTCGATTTTCACACCGGCGCCACCAATTCGCTGAGCAAATCGAAGCAAAACGAACCGACTCTGCTCAGCTCTCCGCTCAACGACGTCCCCAACGCTTTGGAAGACTTCGTCAAGCAGTTTTTCAATCTCCGCGGTTTTTTGCAGCAAGCCGACAGCCAACTCACGCCCGCCAAATTCATCGGCCTGTCGCTCGCCATCGGGCTGGGCACCGCCGTTGTCCTGCCATTCGTGCGGGTTCCGCTGGCTGCGGCGCCTGCCGGTCTGATCATGGGGTTCATTCCGTTGCTGGCGCTCCACATGAAGCGCAAGCGGCGCTTGGCCGCCTTCGGCAAACAATTACCTGAAGCTTTGGAATTAATCGGCCGCGCCCTTCGCGCCGGCCACAGTCTCGCGTCGGGCTTCAAGCTCGTCGCCGACGAAATGAATCCCCCCATCGCGACTGAATTCGAACGTGCCTACGAAGCCCAAAACCTCGGCGTGACACTCGAAAACGCCATCGACGAAATGACCAACCGGGTCCCCAACCTCGACCTGCGGTTTTTCGCCACGGCTGTCATCCTCCAGCGGCAAACAGGCGGCGATCTGGCCGAAATCCTCGACAAGATCGGCTACCTCGTCCGCGAGCGGTTCAAAATCTTTGGCCAGATTCAAGCCCTGACGGGCGAAGGCCGCCTCTCCGGGGTTGTCCTCCTCGGCCTGCCTCCCGTCCTGTTCGTTGTCATGTGGTATCTCAATCCCGGTTATTCGATGACCCTGTTTACAGACCCGATGGGCCATCAAATGCTCGCCGGCGCGATCATCATGCAAATCGTCGGTGCCCTGGTCATCCGCAAAATCGTCAACATCAAGGTCTAAATCAGTTCAAAGTTCCAAGTTCCAAGTTCAAAGTTGAATTCCACGACTTTGAACTTTGAACCTTGAACATTGAACTCACCTGTGAGTTCACCCATGTCACAGTCTTTGCTGAACAATCCCTTGCTCATCCAAATCGCTGTCTTCGGTCTCATCGCGACGATCGCCTGGATCGCTGTCGATTGGCTGGGAGGAGGCCGCTCACGGCAGGAAGAGCGGCTGGACGACTACATCGATCCGCTCGCTCGCCGCCGCCGCGAGGAATCCGCCGTTCCCGGCAGCAAGAAAAACGACGCCGTCACCCGGATGCTCGAAGCCTCGGCCCCCGCCCTCGCCAAGCCGCTGCAGCCCAAAACCGAAAAAGACATCGGCAAGCTCAAAATGAAGCTCTCGCACGCCGGCTTTCGCAGCCAGGCCGCGCCGCAGATTTTCCTCGGCATCAAAGTCGTTATGCTCGGGCTCGGCGTCTTCCTGGGCGGCGGGACGACGGTTGCCCTCATGGGCGTCAATCAAGGCGCCATTATTCGCATCATTATGGTTGCCGGCCTGATGTTCTTCCTCCCGGAGATCGTCCTCTATTTCATCGCCAAGAAGCGCAAAGAATCGATCTTCCTCGGCCTGCCCGATGCACTCGACCTGATGGTTGTCTGCGTCGAGGCTGGCCTCGGCCTCGACCAGGCCATGCGCAAAGTCGCCGAGGAAATGAGAAAGTCATATCGCAACGTCGCCGAGGAATTCAACCTTTGCAACTTGCAGCTGCAAATGGGCCGCGGGAAGCAGCAAGTGCTGCAAGAGCTTGGCGCCCGCAGCGGCGTCGATGACCTCAAATCCCTCGCCTCGATCCTCATCCAAGCCGACAAGTTCGGCTCCTCCATCGCGCAGGCCCTCCGCGTCCAAAGCGATTCGATGCGCACCCGCCGCCGTCAGCTCGCCGAAGAAAAAGCCGCGAAAACCGCTGTCAAGCTGATTTTCCCGCTCGTTCTCTTCATTTTCCCCGGCATCGGCGTCGTCCTCGTCGGCCCCGCCGCTATCGTCATGGTCCGCGAGATGTTCCCCGCCATGAACGGTGGGAGCTAGTAGGCTATCGAAGAATTCAAGCGGCTTTAGGCATCGCGGTCGCGGCGCATGAGCGAGAAAAACACGCTCAGCAGCGTCATCACGAGCAGCGGGCCGGCCAGCACCATCAGCATCCCCACAAGCCGCGCTTGCGGCAGCGATTTTCCGCCGCGGAGCATGTAAAAGCCCGGCGCGGCGGCCGCGGACGCCACAAACATGAACACCATCAGGCCCAGCAGGCTGAATTGAAATCGCGGACGCCGGGGGGCTTTTTCTGGGCTGGGTTCCACACGCGACTCCGCTCTCGTAAACGCGTCATTTGAACCGGGCCGCAACTTCGACGAGCGTCCTGACACCATAGCCGCTGCCGCCACCGTCCAGCCAGGATTTGCTGGATTCGAGGAACGCGGGGCCGGCAATATCCAGATGTACCCATGACTTACCATCCACGAATTCCTCCAGGAACTTCGCGGCAGTAATTGCTCCGCCCCAGCGGCCTTCGCCGACGTTTTTGATATCCGCGACATCGCTTTTGATTTGCTCGCCGTATTCGGCAAACATCGGCAGCTCCCACAGTGGCTCGCCGGCCGTGTCAGCCGCCAATTTCACCGATCGGCCCCAATCCTCATTATTCGTCATCAAGCCGGCCACATCGTTGCCCAAGGCCACCACGCACGCGCCGGTCAGCGTCGCCAATTCGATGATCTTCGCGGGCTTGTAATCGAGCGTCACGTTCAGCACATCGGCCAGAACCAGCCGTCCTTCAGCATCCGTGTTGAGCACCTCGATCGTCTTCCCGCTGCGAGCGGTGAGCACATCTCCGAGCTTATAGGAGTTTCCGCTAACCATATTCTCAACCAGGCCGCAAAGCCCGATCACGTTCACCGGAAGCTTGAGCCGCGCTATCGCCTGCATCGCGCCCAAGACGGTAGCCGCGCCGGCCATATCGCACTTCATCGTTTTCATGTTGTCGGTCGGCTTGATCGACAGGCCGCCCGAATCGAACGTCACCCCCTTGCCGACCAATGCCAACGGCTGGCTGCCCGGCGTGCCGCCGTTGTATTTCAAAATCACCAGTTTCGGCTCACGCACGGACCCGCGGGCCACCGCCAGCATCGAACCGCAGCGTTCCTTTTCCAGCCGTGCCTGATCCCAGACTTCGATCGCCAATCCGGCGTTCTTTGCCACATTCGTCGCTTCGCGAGCGAACGACTCCGGATACATCTCGCTCGGCGGCTCATTCACCAGCCGCCGCGTCAGATTCACCGCCTCGGCCAGAATCTCGCCTTGTCGCAGTGCCGCTTCCTCGATTCCGCCCCAAACAACATTTCCGAATGCAAACCGATTTTTCTTGGCCCGATACAAATCCTGCCCAACGCATCCTATGCCGCTGCCGCAAACGGCCGCCGCTATTACATCAGCCGGCCAATTGTCGGCCATGTAAAACGCAACCTTGCCACGTTCCTTGCTTGCTAATGACTTAGCCGCGGCACTTGCCGCACGAAACGCCACACCACGATCGATCCCGTCCTTGTTTCCCAGGCCCACCACAAGAACCACCGGCGCCTTCAATCCCGGCGGCGCGAGCAACATCGTTGCCTCGCTTTTTTTTCCCGTCAGTTCCTTTGCTTCAATCAGCCGCGTAATCAATCCGCCAGTCGCGCGGTTCAGTTGCTCCGCCGCACCGGCTGGAGGCGAATCGGCAAACAACCCGACGACAACCGCGTCGGCAACAATCGTGGCAGGCGAATCAGTCGTTTTTGAAAATCCCATGGTTAAGTAATGCCAACTTTAACGATATGATTGGCCACCGCCGACCTTGCGTCGGCGGAGCCATGACTAAATGGCTACAGTGAACTTAGAAACTCACCATGTTATTTTCCGCATTCTGCCGCGCCGCGGCAAAATGCGGAAAGCTGGAGTATCGAAGAACGGCATTGTAGCGTGCAGTCGTCGCTCCACCGGCACAGGGCCGGTGGCGGCGGGGAATGGATGTGCTGCGGTTCGAATTCACTTCCCACTGCGCTAAACTGTCGTCCTTTGTACTTCGTCCTTCGTACTTGTTGATTCATGCGCGATCAAGCGGCCGCTATGTCACTGCTCCGAATTTGTCACCTACGCGCACCCGATAACCGCGCAAAAACTCCGCCGCGCTCATATGCCTCTTGCCAGCTGGTGCGATCGCCTCGATTGACAATCCGCCCTGGCCCGTGGCGACGATCAATTGCTGGCCGTCGCTGACGAATACGTTGCCCGGCGCTGAGTCTTCGGCCTGTGCAACTCTTGCCGCATCGATCACCAGCCGCAGCGGCTCCTGGCCCGCCCGGCGCCAAAACGTAAACGTCCCGGGCCACGGTTTGAGCGCTCGCACTTGATTGCGGATTTCGTCGGCGGATTTCGTCCAATCGACCGCCCCCATTTCTTTCTTCAGCCGCGGAGCCTTCGTGGCTTGCGAGGCGTCTTGTGGCGTGCCAATGGATGACGTGCGGTCCCATTTTTCCAGCATGTCAATTGCTTCCTGCACCGCGCTAACGCCAATGGCCGCCAGCCGCTGCTCCAATTCCGGCTGCGTCTCCTCGTCGCCAATCGATGCCACGCGCTGAACCAGGATCGGCCCACCATCCAGCCGCGGCGTCATATGAATCACACTTACGCCTGTTTCACGCTCGCCGTTCCATAGAGCCCAATGAATCGGCGCGGCCCCACGATATTTGGGCAGCAGTGACGCGTGCAGGTTGATTCCGCCCAGCGGCGCAATTGATAACGCTTCCGGCGACAGGATCTGGCCATAATCGCATACCGCGAGCAAGTCCGGCGCAATTTGCCGTAAGACCGCCAAACCTTCCTCAGTATTGATGCTGTCTGGCGTATGAAGCGACAGTCCGCGACTTTCGGCCAAGTCGCGCATCGGATTCGTTGGCGACTTTTCTCGCCCTTTGGGCGGAGGCATCGGCCGCGTGATCAGCGCCGCAACTTCGTGCCGTGAGGCCAGCAGCGCAGCAAACATTGGCACAGCAAACGGACCGGTACCCATCATCACAAGTCGCATCGGTTTCCATTCTATCAGCCGGGAGCAAACTTGCTCCCGGTGCGTCGCGATGTGCTTTGACTTCGCCGGCCGCCGACTCTCCGGGACCAGGTTTGGTCCCGGCTAATGGTCGTTTTACTTCAATTTGGGAATCGCCGTTTTTAACTTCCGCAGGCCTTCTTCCGTCACCTTCGTGCCGCTATGTTCGAGCTGCTCCAGTTGCTTAAGCCCGCGCAAGTGCTGCAGACCCGCATCGGTTATCGGGCAGCCCGTCAGATGGAGCGTTTTCAATAACCGCAATGGCGCGAGCGCAGCCAAATCTTCATCGCGAATCGGCAGCCGCGACAAGTCCAGTTCTTCCATTTGTTTGAAGCTCGCGATCAAGGGCAAAGAGGCCGGAGTGATCTTCGTGCCCTCTAAGAACAACTGTTTGAGACCGCTGTTCTTCTCAAATGCCTTCAGTCCGTCATCGCTGGCCGCCGTGAACGACAAATCGAGCCATCGCAGATTTTTGCAGCCCGCCAGTCGCGCGAGTCCTGCATCCGACACGCCCGTGCGGCACAGCGCCAGATTTTTGAGTCGCGTTGGGTCGGGCGTGCCGCCGAGATCATCGTCCGTCACGTTCAAAAACGTTCGATAATCCTCGTCCAATTGCGGCAGCGCGCGCCCAGTTGCCCGGGCCAGAAAGCCGCTATCGTTGTTGCGCCCTCGATAAATGTCTGCGAGCAAGCCGATCAATGGCGCGCGATACTTGCCGCCGTTACCATCCATCAAAAAGTGCGCGAGCCCGGCCGCTTGCGTATAAATCCGCCCAATATCGTCGCTGTTTTGGATCGCATCTCGCGACAGGCTGCCGATCTGAGCCAGCGACAGCTTCAAATCGCCGGATAGCACGCGATAGCGGGCAAATTGCAGCCGATCCGACTCCCAGCCACCGACCGTCCAATAGCCGCTGTGCTCGGCCAATGATTCCAAATACAGGGCGACGCCTTCCAGCGCCCAAAAATCGCGCTCCGCTCCTGCATCATCGCGCGTATCGGCCACAGCTTCGCGAAAAAGTTGGTGCGTTGCCTCGTGATACCAGGTCGGATAAACCGATTTGTCGCCAGCGAAGAAATAGCTCACGCGCTGCTTGTCGTCGTAGATCCCGAGCGTGCTCGCCGCCTTTGGATGGCTGCCGCCCACATACGCCGCATATTCCGGCCGAGTCTTGAACAGCACGACCTGCATCTTGGCCTGCTTCGGCGGCGACAACGGCTGATTGCCGCCAGCAAACCTAGCTGCCATCGCCGCCGGTGTACACCAGTAGCTGAAGAACACTTGTCGCCAGAGTGCGTCGAGCTTCTCCAGTTGCTCCGCCGCTTCTTTCAACTCACGCTGATCGTTCGACGCAATTTGAAAGTGCGGCGTTTCCAGATTCCACCAGCCGCGGGCCCGCCAGCCGGTCTTCGGATGATCAAACGCCGGCTGCCGCGGCATCGCCTTCTCTTCGGCCGGCTGCTTCCAGTCGCTGCCAATTTTTACAAAACCCAAAACGCGCCGCGCTTCCGCGTGATCGGAATCTTCACGGAGAACTTCGAAGAGCAACTGATACCCTCTATTAGCTTGCCCCGTCCCACTGGCCGCTTTCGCCACCGCAAACAACTCGGCCGCTCGTTCCAGACGCAGTTCCAAAAACTTGCGGTGCCATTGCACAACAGTTTCACTGGCCCCCGCTTTCGGCGCCGTCGAATCACTCCCGGCTGGCAAGAACAAATACTGGCGACCCGCATGACGAGCAATCGACCAGCCGCGCGTGATTGTCGCTTGTTCTTTCAAGCCAAGCTCGTCGCATTTGGCAGCTAGAGCATCGAGCCGCGCGTCAAACGAAGGTGAACGGTCGTTTTCGTCCGCAAAAACTAGCGGCGCAAAGCAAACGAAGAGAATGGCACGGGCTAGGGTAACGCTCCGGGACCAAGTTTGGTCTCGGCTAATTGCTCGGTTAGCTGAACCCTGAACCCCGAACCCCGAACCCTCCTCTGTATCCTGTTTCCTGTCCCCTTTCTCCTCCACCGCTCACTCCTCCACCCGATACAACGCCGACTTCGTGCGCAGAATCAACGCCTTGCCAGTCACCGCGGGGCTCGCCATGAAGCCGTCGTCGAACTTGTTTTTGGCTAACTCGACATATTCTCGGGCGGCTTTCACGACCGTCGTATTGCCGTCCTGGCCACAGAAAAAGACTTTGCCGTCGGCATAGAGCGGCGAAGCGCTGAATTCGCCGCCCAGCCTCTCGTGCCAGAGTTCTTCGCCGGTTTTGGCATCAATGCAGCTCGCGACACCCGTTCCATCATGCACGTTGAAGATCAAATCGTCGACCAGCAATTGCGACGGCCGGGCGCCAATCGCTTTCTTCGCCGTCCACACCACATGCGTCGCCGTCACATCCCCTTCTCCGTCGGGCCGAACAGCCAATAAATCCGCCTTGCCGAAACCAGTATTTAAGTACAAGAGACCGTGGCCCCAGGCGGGCATCGCAGCGCCGGAATGGGTCTTATAGCGGATACGCCAGTATTCCCGCCCGGTTCGCGGGTCGTACGAAATCGTCGCCATGCTCGTGGGGCTGATGAGTTGTGTCTTGCCCGCCGCCTCGACCACCCGCGGCGTCGCAAACGATTTCATCATGTCGCCGTTGTCGGTGCCATAGTCGATGTTGCGATCGGTTTTCCATACCGTTTCGCCCGTCTGCTTATTTAGGGCCACGATGTAATGGAAGTCGAAGCCATCCATGTGAAAGATGAGCAGGTTCTCGAAGATGATCGGCGAGCTGCCCGGCCCGCGGAAATGCTCGCACGGCAGATCGCGCCGCTGCCACAAAATCTGGCCGCCCTTGGTATCCAGGCATGCGGTACCGTAGCTGCCGAAATGGACGTAAACGCGTCCCGCTTCGATCGCCGGAGTGCACGAGGCGTAGCCATTCAGAGCATTACCGAGGGGATATACCCTCTCGTTGTCCCAGAGATGGATGTCGTGAGCGATCTTGCCCGTATTCTTATCGACGCAGATCGCGAAATCCTTCGTCCCGTCCTCCGTCGCCGCCGTCACCCAAATCTGCTCATCCCAAATCACCGGGCTGGACCAGCCTTTGTCGTGCAGCGCCGTCTTCCACTTCACGTTCTCCGTTTCGCTCCACTTCGTCGGCAGCCCCGTCGCGTCCGAGCAGCCATCGCCATTCGACCCACGAAACTGCGGCCAGTTTTCCCCAGCCGAAACGTGCGTTAAAGCGATTCCAGCAATCAGCCAGAACCAAACAACAGCCCGACGCATCCGTAACCTCGCTATTGCTCGAAGATTCAGTTCGCAGGATTGATTATAGTCGAGGTCGCAACGAGCTACGACAGCCGACCGAATGGTACGACGGGTCCGTCTCCGCCAACCTTGGCAAGCATAACTTTCGTTGCTTCAAGTGTGGATTCAGAATGCGAGTCCGCGAAGGCGAACGCTTGGCGACCGAATAAATGATGGACTTGCGGTCATGCGTGGGTCACACTAACGGCACGTGAAGTCAAGCGTTTTTGCCGCTTTTAGCCGCTTTGCCGATTTTTGCCGTGGCCAACGACTCGTCGAGCAGCGAAATTCAGGTCGCACGAAAGCTGGTGTCGCTCGAGAGCGATTCGCGCAGGAAGGATTCCCGTAGCGAAGCGAACCGTGAAACGCGGATTTACACGCCGCCGTCGAAGCCGGGTTCAGCCGAGGGCACTGCCGTTTCCCCACTCGTGGGCACGCAACTCGGCCGCTACAAAATCATCGAATGGCGCGGGCAGGGCGGATACGGCGTGGTTTTTCGTGCGCGCGACTCCCAGTCAGGGCGGGAAGTAGCCATCAAGGTCCTCCGCGATGAATTGCGTGACGCGGTGGCCCAACGAGCAGGATTCGAGAAGGAAGCTGCCACGGCCATGCGCCTGTCGCACGCCAATCTCGTCGAGGTGTATGGCCTGGAGCATGACGACGAGCGGCGTCCCTACATTGTCGAGCAGTTTATCGACGGCGGCAGCTTGTTCGATTGGGCGCATGGCGCGCCGCGAAGCGCCGATGATGTCGTGGCGATGATGATTCCCGTCGCCGAGGCGGTGGCCTATCTGCACCGCTCGCGGCTGTTTCATCGCGACCTGAAACCAAACAACATTCTGCTCGATCGAACCGGCAAAGCGTATGTCAGCGACTTCGGACTGGCGATTCATGAAAGTGAGCTGACGGTTCGCGAAGGCGAGGTCGCCGGAACTTTTGGCTACATGGCGCCGGAGCAAATCCGCGGGCGGACCAAGCGGGTCGATGGCCGCACCGATATTTGGAGCCTGGGCGTCATTTTGTATGAGCTGCTTTCTGGTCGGCTGCCTTTCGGCGGTGTCAGCCGGCCGAGCACGAGCGCGGAATATTACGCCCTGCTCAGCGAAGCAATCGAGGAAAACGATCCGGAGCCGCTGCGCACGTTTGTGCCGGAGTTGTCGCGCGAGCTGGAAGATATCTGCCTGCGGTGCCTGGAGAAGGAAAAGCGGCATCGCTTCAAGACGGGCGACGATCTGGCCGAGGCGCTGCGGCGGTTTCGCGATCGCAAGGCCGGCGGCGCCGCGGACGCAGAACTCGCGATGGCATCTGTCGCGGTTCCGACGGTCGTTCCCAAGGGCCTCCGCGCGTTCGAGCAGGCCGACGAGGCGTTTTTCCTCGATTTGTTGCCCGGTCCGCGTGATCGTGACGGATTGCCGCTCTGTGTCAGCTTTTGGAAAGAGCGGCTGGGAATGGCGCTGCCCAATGGGCGGCTGGATGTGTGCGTGATTTATGGCCCTTCGGGCAGCGGCAAATCGTCGCTCGTCAAAGCGGGCGTCGTACCGCAGCTCACGGACGATGTGCGGGTCGTCAGTGTGGAATGTAATGCCCACGACACCGAGGCCCGGCTCGCGGCGGCGCTGCGCCCGATTCTATCGGCAATCGACTCGTCGCTGTCGGCGGTCGATTCGTCACTGCCGGCGAACATTCCGCTGCCAGAGTTGTGCAAGCGGCTCCAACAAGGGGCGCTGGCCGGACAAAAAGTCGTGCTCGTGCTGGATCAGTTCGAGCAGTGGCTGCATTCGCATCCGCAGCCGGGAGGCACGGAACTGGTTCAGGCGATGCAATGTTGCAATGGCACGTCGCTGCAAGCGCTACTGCTGGTGCGGGACGATTTTTGGATGCCGCTGAGCCGCTTCACGGACGAGCTGTCGATATCGCTCCGCGAAGGAGAAAATTGTGCGGCGGTCGATTTGTTCGATCGTGCGCATGCGCGCAAAGTGCTGCTGCTGTTCGGGCGGGCGTACGGAAAGCTGCCGCCGCGCGAAGCGGATTTGTCGAAAGAGCAGACAGCCTTCCTGAGCCGGGCGATCGATGAATTGGCGGACAACGATCGCATTATTTGCGTGCGGCTGTCGCTATTCGCCGATTTGATGCGCACACGACCGTGGACGATCGCGGAACTGGAAGCTGTCGGCGGAGCACGGGGCGTGGGAGTGAAGTTTCTCGACGAGAAATTCGGGCCGCAAGCTCCGGCCATTTATCGCACACAGCGAGCTGCCGCACAGCGCGTGCTGGCGACGCTGTTGCCGCCGGCCGGCAGCCAACTCCGCGGCCAGATGCGAACAATCGAGCAACTTCGGACCAGCGCCGATATACACGAGCGGTCGTTTCAAAGCCTGCTGCGCATGCTGGACGAAGATTTAAAGCTAATTACTCCGACGACACCGGCAGGAGATGCAGATCTTGCTCGCGCGGGCGACGGTCAGCAAGCCGCGGCCCAGTACTATCAGCTTACACATGACTATCTCGTTCCATCGCTCGGTCGTTGGCTCACGACCGAGCTCCGCCGCACGCGGCGAGGACAGGCGCTGTTGCGGCTGCGCGAGCGAGCCGAGGACTGGAACCGCCGGCCGGAACCACGAAGACTGCCGACGTTGCCGGAGTGGCTGGCCATCCATATGCTCGTTAATCGCCGGCTGTGGACAGGCGACGAGCGGAGAATGATGTATGCCGCCAATCGGCGGATTGGCTTCTGGGCCGCGGCGGCAGCGTTGTGCGCACTAGCTTTGTCGCTTGCGGCCTGGGAAACGCGAGGGCAAAATCATGCTCGTGAGCTTCGCGACCAGGTCGTAAATTTCGCGACGAGCCAGGTGCCGGCGGTTCTGACCGATGTGGAGGCGAGCCCGCGGTGGGTGCGCCCACTGCTCGAAACAGCCTACCGCAATGAGTTCGCACGCTCTGCCAGCGACACAGCGACGGCCGACCCGCGTCAGTCCCGCCGGCGGCTGCATTTGTCGCTGGCCTTAAGCCGCTGGGATCACGATAAGCTCGATTACGTGCTGGATCAGCTGGCCGAGCTGGAGCCAGAGGACTTGCCAGCCGTGGTTGCGATGACGCGGGCGCTGGAGCGGGAAGTCGTTGAAAAAGCATGGCCGCGGTTGGAAAAACTGGCGGACCATGCCGCAAAATCGGACTCCAGCCAAATGCTGATGCTCGCAAGTCTGCTGGCGGGGCTGGAACCGAACAGCGAGCGCTGGAATCTTGTCGCCGCACCACTCGCCAAACAGCTTGTCGCGGCGCGGGCCACACAGTTCTCGATTTGGCTGAAACATCTTAGCCCGGTGCGCGAGAAACTGCGCCCGATGCTCCTGGAAATGCTGCAGAATCACATTGCGACGGGCGGTGAACGTGCGCAGCTACTAGAGTCGATCGCCCGTTACGCCGCTGACGATCCGGCGACGATCGTGGCCGCAGTGGAAGAAGCAGCAGCTCCCGAGCTACCGCTGTTGCGCGACGCCTCGCGACGCATGAGCGCCGATGTGAAACTTCTCGCCGCCCGCCGAATCAGCGAGTTATCGGCCAAAGCTCCGCCCCCGGCGCGAACCAGTTTGCCCGGACTGATTGACCTTGCTGCGACATTTGAGAGTTACGGCGGCTTCCTCGACGACGAGGCCGGCTATGTAGCGCGCCTGCCGCGCGAGAGGCTTTCCCGTGCCGCTGCGCTCCTGGAAAAAGATGGCTACCGGCCCGAGTGCTATCGGCCGTATGGCCAATCGGGCGCAAACTTTGTCGCCGCGACCTGGCGGCGCGACTCACGAAAGTACCAATGGTTGGATGGGCTCACCGCGGCAGAGCTAACCGAGAAGAACGACGCGGCGGCCAAGGAGGGGCTGGGAATTCGCGACATTTCGCGCGACGATACGGGCCGCTGGTCGGCGCTGTGGCTCACGGCAAATGGCGAGCAGGGCGAAACCCGCCTTTGTGTCGATTTGCCGTACCCAGTCCATTCCGAGCAGTTGGAAGCTTGGCCGAAGGAGGGGTTTTATCTAGATCGATTTGATATCTACGCACTGCCCGATTCGGCTCCTTTAACCGCGGCTATTTGGCGTAAAAAGCGCGACGAAAGCGAGGACGAGATCGACGTTAACATCGTAACTCGCACGGGGCGAACCTATGGCAATCTTCATCCGGGCCAGACCCAGAACGATTTACGGCTGAATTTTCTCAATCCAAAAGTTCATGATCGCTTGGCGCTTTATGAGCGATCCTACTCCAATCTCGAGCAAGCGGCGAAGGACAAGCCGGGGAGCGACAAGAACAATCGGCTCTTTATCGCGGCTCGGTATCAGTTTCACAGCGGACAATTCGAGGCGGCGCTAGCGACCTTGGAATCGCTCAAGCTTCCCAATAGCCCCCAAGTTTCGGAATACCGCGCTCTCGCGTTATTGTTTACCGGAAGAACTGCGGAAGCGGAAAAGGAGATCATTCATTTTCAATCTCTGAAGACGAGCCGCGACGCGAAGCTAAAAGATGCGACCGGTCAACAGCTGGCAATGCTTCTGGCGCTGCAGCAAGGAAACGGCGCGGCAGCCGAACAGGCCCTGGCTGATCTACAAAACACTATTTCGACGAAGGACGTTGCCAGCCACGAGCTGCTCGTGCAATCGCTGGCGCTGGTTGTTGGAAACCACCTGACGAACACAGCGCGCCAGGTCACAACCCATCGCCAACGGGCAATTGAATTGCTCCGCGATCTTCTGCAGCGACGCGAAACGGCGCTGCCGGAAGAGCTCATCGAGCACATTCAATTCGACGGCTTGCGCGACGATCCGGCTTTTGCCGCACTAATGCGCGAGTTCGACCTCGATCGCCGCTTTGTCGCTGTCTTCAGCGAACGGCCGGAAATTGTCACACGGCAATTGTTCGGCTTACCAACCACCGAACACGATTCCGCAGCGCGCGGGCTCCGCTCCGACGGCTTTTTACCGCGGATCATTAGCGCAGCGCCCGCACTGAACGGCGATGACCTGCAAATTTGCTCAGTATGGGAAAGACCCGCGCCAAGCTTCGCGCAGTCGCAGATGATCGCCCGCAAAATTGCCAATCTGGCGTTACTGCGGGCGGCGCTCGGCGATTTCGGCTCGCTCCAAGCGGTGATCGCGGATGATTATGGCATTGAAGCGCGGTCGTGGGCGATCGAGGGCGCGCCCTCGATCATGCCCGTAACCTCTGCCGTCGCTTTGCTGCACCAAGCGAGCAGCGATCGAGCGCGGCGGAATACCTTGCGGTTCGTGGCGACTTATGAGGCGAACGCGGCATCGGACGACGACCGGCGATTGGCCGATGAGGAAACGGCGCGGCCAGCGAACGACGCCGGCGTGCAAATGGCGGGCACGTGGCTGCGGCGACGCTGGAGCTTGCCCGCCCAAACAATCGGCGTCACCGGCGAAAACAACAATTCGCGCCGCAACTGGTTTCGCACCAATAGCGGACACACCATGGTCGTGCTCGATCTGCGCGAGCCGGCGCTCATGGGTTCGCCCCCGAACGATCCGGAACGCGGGCTGAATTCTGAAAGGCAACATTGGGTGCAGGTCGGCCGCAAAATAGCAATCGCGAGCACCGAAACGACGGTCGGACAATTCGAAGCGTTCTTGGTCGATCCGAAGGTCAAGGCGTTTTACGCCAATAAGGAATTCCAGTCGTCCAAGCGGCTCTACGCACCCTCGCCGGATTGCCCGCAGATTTCAATTCGCTGGTATGACGCCGCCCGCTATTGCCAGTGGCTGAGCGAAAAGGAGGGGCTGCCGAAGTCCGAATGGTGCTTTCCGGGCATCTGGGACCTGGAAGACGGCGCGACGCTCCAGTTGCCCCCGAATATTGCCACGCGCCGCGGCTATCGCATGCCGACGGAAGCCGAGATGGAGCTGGCTTGCCGCGGCGGCTCCAACGATTCGCGGCCGTACGGCAATTCTCCAGCGCTGCTCGCGGCTTACGCCTGGTATGCCACCAATAGCCGAGGACGCACGCACGACGTCGGATTGCTCAAGCCCAACGATTTCGGCTTGTTCGATGTACTAGGCAATGTCAACGAATGGTGCTTGGACGCCTCCGGCGCGTACAAAACGCCCTTCGGCGCGATGGATGATGATGAGATCGATTTGACCGTCAAGCCCGAAGTGCCACGCGTTCTACGTGGCGGCTCGTTCCAGATGGGCACGAAGGATCAGCGCAGCGCCAACCGCATTCGCACCGTTCCGGCGCGAGAAAACTCTTTCACCGTCGGCTTTCGCATCGCGCGGACGCACGAGGGCGGCGGCAGTGGCAATTAGAGACCATCGCCGCAGCATTTATTGACTACGGGCACGGCGGAGTTGGATCCTCCGGCGGCTGATCCGGCGGATCGTCCGGCGGAGCATCACCCTCTTCCAAAACATCGCTGTCTGGATCATCTTCACAGCCGCCGTCACCCATCTTCCCACCCTTTGCTTTCGCTGGGGCGGGATTTCCGTAGTAATGCCATCTGAGCTGAATGCGCTGCGCGGTCCGCTCCCGGGTGTTAAGGCCATGTTGCCAGATGCCATTAAGCCTGATCGAGCTGCCATTGCTAAGAGTGGTTTTGTCAATCCAGAAGCCGAACCGCTGTCTGCCGGTTGTGCCTCCGCCCACCTGCAGAGGAACATTCTCCGCTCGACCGAGAAACACATGGTTCTTGTCAAATAGGCGGATATCGGCTTTGTATGCGCCGCCCGCGTTGTTGTCCTGATAAATACGCAGGCGAATGTCACCGACAGGACTTTTTGATTTTTTAAAGTGGTCACCGTCGTTGGGAATGTCTACAGGGTCGTAAATTACCTGCCACTCCTTGCCGTCGGGATTTGCAATGTTGTCTTGCGCCAATGCAATACTGGCGAGACAAATTAGCGCAGCGAAGGTTAAAAAACGCAGCCACATAGGTGAGGCCTCCAGGATGATGATCACTCGGCTACAAACGATGGTTGCCGCAATTGCCCGCAACGATTAAAAGTCTGGCTAAGTGAGGCTAGGAAATCAACTTTCGAACAGCGTTTTCTTGCGGTTTTAAGGAAATCTTCATACCGGGTATCTCGTGCCTCGCATGACCACTCAAACACCGCGATGTTTTCTTTTATTACTGCTCTGCATTGCTACACAGCTGCACGCGCAGCCGCCTAATATCGTGCTGATTGTCGCCGACGACCTGGGCTACGGCGATCTCGGTTGCTTCGGCTCAACGACAATTGCGTCGCCGCGGCTGGATGCGATGGCTCGCGAAGGGATTCGGCTTACGGATTTCTACGTCGCCGCGCCGTTTTGCAGTCCGTCGCGAGCCTCGATCTTAACGGGCCGATTGCCGGCGCGGTGCGGCGTGCCTTATGTGCTGTTTCCGGCGGAGCATCATGGGCTGCCGGCGGATGAAATCACGATTGCGGATGTGCTGCGCGAGCGTGGCTATGCGACGGCTTGCATCGGGAAGTGGCATTTGGGATGGGATGAGCCCTTTCGGCCGCAGCGGCATGGATTCGATGAGTTCTTTGGATTGCCGTATAGCAACGATTCGACCGAGTGGGGCGTTGGCGAGAAGTTCACGCAGGTAATGGGCCTCGCGCCTTTGCCCCTTCTCGATGGCGACAAGATTGTCGAGGCGCCGGCCGATCAATCGACGTTGACGCGGCGCTATACTGAGCGAGCGGTGGAGTTCATTCGCAAGAATCGCGAGCGGCCTTTCTTTCTCTATTTGCCGCACACGATGCCGCACATTCCGCAATATGCCTCGCCGCAGTTCGCGGGCAAATCGAAGGCGGGATTGTACGGCGATGTCGTCGAAGAACTCGATTGGAGTGTTGGTGTGCTGCTCGATCTGCTGCGCGAATTGAAAATCGACGAACGCGCGCTGGTGATTTTTACTTCTGACAATGGCGCTCCGGCGCGGCCGCAACAACAGGCGGCAAAAGTTGCCAAGGCAGCGAAAGCCGGAGGTCGTTTTCCTGGTCGCGATCTGGCCGGCAGCAACGGGGCGCTCCGCGGCGGGAAAGGCACGACGTTCGAAGGCGGCATTCGCGTGCCGGCGATCTTCCGATGGCCGAAGTCGCTGAAAGCCGGCCGTATAATTGCCGAGCCGATCTCAACGCTCGATCTATTGCCGACCATTGCGGCGCTAACCGGCGCGAATCTACCGGCCGATCGAGTGCGTGATGGCCTCGATGTTTCCAAAGACTTACTCGGCGACGGGCCGCTGCCCCCGCGAACGCTGTATCACTACTTTGGGCCGCAACTTCAAGCCGTCCGCGAGGGAAAATGGAAGCTTTTTCTGCCGATTGAGCAGTTGCCGGAACAGCGGCTGCCGAGTCTGTGGTTTGCCCATCAGCCGGAGCTGTTTGCCCGCCAACATCGGCTCTGGCCAAAGCCTACACTGTATGACTTGAGCAACGATGTGGGGGAGACGACAGACGTAGCCGCCATGAACCCCGCCGTCGTCGATCGACTGTCGGCCCAGGCTCGCGATTTCGACACACGGTTTCAGCCGGCAATTCGACCGATTGAAGACGTTCACGGACCGCCGCCACCAGCGCCGGGTGAAGTTCGGCGAGAATAGTATTGCCTTGAATGTTTCGAGCATGAGGAAACAGAGGTAACGGAGGTTTGAAATCGGTTCTCTGTTTCCTCTGTTATCTCCTGTTCATTCCCTATGATTCAGATCGAGCTTTATGAGCAAGCATTTCTGGGTTGTTGGTTTTTGGCTCGCGTCGATTGGCTTTGCGGCTGCTGTGTCGGCTAATGAGAGGCCGAATGTTCTGCTGCTCATGTCGGACGACCTTGCCGCCACGCTCGGCTGCTATGGATATCCGCAGGCGAAGACGCCGAATCTCGACGCCCTCTCCAAAAGCGGCGTACTTTTCGAGCGGGCGTATTGCCAATTTCCGCACTGCAATCCCTCGCGTTCGTCGATGCTGACGAGCCTGCGGCCGAATACGACTCGTGTCACGAACAACGAGGATAATCTGTACGAAAATATTCCCGGCATCATGACGCTGCCGCATTTGTTTCGCGAGCACGGCTATGCGACGGCTCGCTGCGGCAAGATTTTTCATCTGGGCGTGCCGACGGGCTTGGAAAGCATGGACGATCCGGAGGCGTGGGATTTTGGCACGCCGTTCAAGGACGAGCGGCCCTATCCGCCGGGCCGCGTTAGTCCGGTGAAGGTGAAGGCGGGGAACAAGCAGGGGCTGCCCTGGACGGAGACAATCAGCACCGACGACGAGCTGGTCGATGGTAACTTTGCCAAGACCGCGGTCGAGTGGCTCGAAAAACGCGATCCGGCCAAGCCGTTTTTCCTGGCCGTTGGCTTTCATCGGCCGCACATGCCGCTCGTCGCGCCCGCCAAGTACTTTGATCTCTATTCGTTCAACGATATTTCATTTCCTGAAGAGCCGGCAGACGACGAAGCCGACATTCCGCCGCCGGCGAGGAACGGCGCCGTACCGGGATATGCGATCACGGCAACGCCCGAGCAGCGGCGGGCGGCGATTCGGGCCTATTTGGCCTGCGTCAGCTATGTCGATGCCCAGGCCGGACGCGTTCTCGATGCGCTGAAGCGTCTGAACTTAACGGACAACACGATCATCATCTTCGCCGCCGATCACGGCTGGCACTTGGGCGAGCACAAGCTCTGGCACAAGCGGAGTTTGTTCGAAGAATGTGCCCGCGTGCCGTTCATGGTCGTCGCGCCGGGCGCGAAAGCCAATGGCCAGCGATCCACCAGCCTCGTCGAGTTGCTCGACGTCTTTCCAACACTCTGCGACCTGGCCGGCGTGCCAGCGCCCGCCAATTTGCAAGGCAAAAGCCTGCGACCGCTACTAAATGACGCCAAGGCGACGATTCACGACGCCGCGTTTACACAAGCCCGCCGTGGCGAGAACGCGCAATTTTGGGGCCGTACCGTTCGCACGCCGCGCTGGCGCTGCACGGAATGGGACGAAGGGAAAAATGGAATCGAGCTGTATGATCATGATGCCGATCCACATGAGTTCACCAATTTAGCCAACAGTCCCGAGCATGCTGGTGTGCTGCGCGAACTGCGTACGCTGTTGGCGACGAAGCTGGGTGCCCAGAAGTAACCATGACCAAGCTGCTAACTGCTTTCATCATCGCCCTATTGCCAGTGACGACCATCTTCGCTCAAGGGCGCGACGGCGATTCGATTCGATTGAGCGATGAAAACCGCGAGCGTTGCCTTTCCATTTTGCGTCAGGGGTTGGCATCGGAAGAGTTTTGGCCTTCGATGCATGCGGCCGAAGCGCTGACGTGTGCCAGTCTAGGCGTGGAAGTTCTGGAGGCGCTCAAAAACAAAACGGCGGCGGACGATCAGCAACGGTGCGGTTTGGCCCGCGAGGCAGTGCGAGCTGGCGACCGCAGCAAAATCGGAGTATTACTTAGAATCCTTGCCGATGAACAATCGATTGGTCGCGTCCATGCAGCGGAGAGTTTGTTCAAGCTGGCGGAAGTCGGAGATGGTAACGCACTGCGGTCCGTGCTGGCAAAGGAGTCTGATTTACGGCTCAAATTGATGACTGACGCTGCACTGGCGCGGTGCGGGCATCCGACAGCGCTGAAATTCGCGAGTTTGTATATCATCCATGAAGACGTCGAAATTCGCAGGGTCGCAACCTGGATTCTGGGTCAACTCGGCTCAAAGAACGACATCGAGCCAGTCAAACAGCACCTCACTGCCGCAACCGACGAATTAACGCGAGCTTACTGTGTGCATGCTTTGGCCTTGCTGGGCGATATGGCAGCATGCACTTCGCTGGGAGACAATCTCGAATCGCCAGTCCCGCTGATTCGCACGTTCGCGGCTGAATTCGCAGGGTATTGCCGCGCCACGGAACTGGCAGGCAAATTGATTAAGCGACTGGACGACGACATGCTCGATGTGCGCATTCGCGCGGCACAGTCGCTGATTGTTTTGTCGCAGCCGCCGGGGATTTTGGAATTGCCGCTGGCCGCCGCCAACGAAGATATTTCGCGCGATGTCTATCCCGCGACGGCGGCGAATCCGCGCTATTCTGAAGGCTCGATCATCGCGCTTCGCGACGGCGCGTTGCTCTATGCCACGACCGAATTCGTCGGCGGCGGCGCGGACTTCACTACGGCTCGCATCGTCGCCCGCATTTCGCAGGATCGCGGCCGCACGTGGGGCGAGTCGCGAGTGCTGCAAGAGAATACTGGTAAGCAAAACGTCATGTCGGTCACGCTCCGCCGAATGAAGCCGGGGGCTTATGACGGACCGCTCGGCATGTTTTATCTGGTCAAAAACGCTGCGGATGATCTGAAAGTGTTTCTCCGCATTTCGGACGATGAAGCCAAAACGTTTGGTGAGCCAATCGTCGTCACCAATGCTCCCGGTTACCACGTCATGAACAATGATCGGGTAATGGTGCTTGGTAGCGGACGATTGATCTGCCCGATCGCTTGGACCGACGACGTGTTCAAGAAGGGTGGCGGGCATTTTGTCTGTTTTTGTTATTTCTCCGACGATCGCGGCGAGACCTGGCGAAAAAGCGCCGACCAGGTCGATCAGCCGAAACGCGGGGCGATGGAGCCGGAGGTGATTGAACTGGAGGACGGCCGATTGCTGATGATCATCCGCACGCAACTCGGCCACATCGCCACCAGTATTTCGATTGATGGGGGCGATCATTGGTCTGAACCGGGCGAGTTGCCGGTGAAGTCGCCGGAGTCGCCCGCGACGATCCGGCGGATTCCGGCGACGGGCGATTTGCTGCTGATTTGGAACAATTTGTTCACGCCGGGAGCGAATCACGGTGGTCAGCGGACGCCACTGACGGCTGCGATTTCGAGCGACGAAGGCAAAACGTGGCAGCACGTTCGCAATCTGGAATCCGATGCTACCGCTGCGTATGCCTACACGAGCGTGCTGTTTCATCGCGATCGGGTCTTGCTGTCTTACTATGTCGGAGATGGCAAGACGAGCCGCATTTCTTCCCGCTTTCGGTCGCTGCCGGTGCGTTGGTTCTACGAAACGCCTTGAAATTGTGATTGGCCTGCCATGTCGAGCGGTTCTCTCCGGCTTAGAAGCGAAACGATTGGCGGTCGTGCGCACGGACCGCATCTGCTGATCACCGGCGGCGTTCACGGCGACGAATTCGAGCCGATGGCGGCGATTCGACGACTATTATCGTCGATTGATACCAATTCATTGTGCGGCAGCCTGACGCTCGTGCCGGTCGTAAACGAAGCCGCGTTTGCGCGCGGCAGCCGCGTAGCGGAAGACGGCCTCGATCTGGCTCGCACGTGCCCCGGCCGCGCCAATGGCTCGATCACGGAGCAAACGGCGCATGCGTTGAGCGAATTGATTCGCACGGCCGATTACTACATTGACATGCATACCGGCGGCCTGGCGTTGTCGGTCTGGCCGCTGGCCGGATACATGTTGCATCCGGATGCCGCTGTGCTGAAGAAGCAACGCGCAATGGCTCGGGCATTCAACCTGCCCGTCGTCTGGGGCACCGATCACCGGCTGGATGGCCGTTCGCTATCGGTCGCTCGCGACGCGAATGTGCCTGCGATTTATGTCGAATATCTGGGCGGTGGTAGCTGTTCGGAGGAGGGGATCACAGCGATGATCGATGGTTGTTTGAACGTCATGGCGGCGCTGCAAATGATCGATTGCCCGCAGCCACGGTCGCGGGTGCAATTCGTGGTCGAAGATCCGCGGCCGGGTTCAGGGCACATGCAGCACTGTCACCCCTCGCCCGCGGACGGATTTTTCGAGCCGAGCATTGGGCTGGGCGAGCCAATAATCGCCGGCCAGTCGCTCGGCCAGGTTGTCGATCCACTCGGCCAGACGACGCGCGATGTGTTGGCAGCGGAAACGGGCCGCGTGCTCGTCGTACGTACGCTTCCGGCGGTTCGCAAAGGAGATAGCCTGGCCGTAATCTTGCCGGCAGCGACCAGCAATGCTTAAGCTGCTGTCGGCAGAGCGGGTTTCTCGTCAGTTTCGCCGCGCCACTCGCTCCACTGGGTGATTACCTTCTCGATTCGGCCGTTGAGCTTTTCCAACTCGTCGATAACTTCGTCCTGGCGGGCATCGAGCTCTTCGAGAAGCGATCGCGGCCCGGTCGGCGCGGCACAGCATTCGGCAACGTCGAATTCGCCATCCGGACAATCGTCTTCTGCGGCGATTTGCATGCGCGCACGTGCAGCCGGTGGGACGAAAAGCGGGTAGAAATATTCAGCCGAAGCAAAGAATCGGCTAAGAGCACGGCCGCCAATGACTGGCAGAATGTTTCACGCGGTAGGCGAAGCCGGGCAATCTATAAGGCCCGCAAAGTCCGCGGCGGCAGTGCGGCCGTTGCTAGCAGTCGGGCCCTACTACAACTGCTTGAGCAACTCGTTAGCCTTCGATTTTGCTGTGCTGGGATTGGCTTTGATCGCCGCAAAACCCTTCTCCAGGATTTCGCCCTTGGCGGCGTCCTTTGTTTTGACCGCCGCGACGATGTCGTCGAACGACGACACCTCGCTAGTTACCGGCATGCCGTTGGCGTAGTTGGTCAAAATCGTCTTCGCCCGCGCCACGGGATCGGGCGCAGGCGCTTGAAACGTCTCGATTTTTGGCGTCTGCGAATTGCCGCAGCCGACGAGCGTTGCACCACACACGAGGCCAAACAAAGCAACCACAACAAGTTTTTTCATAGCACCTGAAAACACCAACTTGAAACTTGGAACTTGAAACTTGGAACTTGGAACCTGAAACTGAGTTTACTGATTCACCGACTGACCATCGTTCCGCGAGCCAGTGAGCTGCCACGTGAGAACGTCGATATTGTTGGCGACGAATCGTACGGAGCCGTCGCCATAGACCGCGTTCACGCCGCCTGGATGCAAGCTACGGGCAGGTACGATTCCGCCGCCGCCCCAATCGTGCGAGCCGCCGGGACAGCAGCTTGCACCGGCGGTTGGAAATTGCCAGTTCGGCGGCGCTGCCGTCGTCAGGCTGGATTGGGTCGATGCGTACCATGACCAGTTACTGCCGTTGTTGCTCAAGAATCCGCCACCTGCCAGGCTTCTGGCCGCCGTTCCGATGGCCGTCAACTCTGCTACGGTGGCAAAATCCTTGTTCTTCACCGAACTGTACGGCCCCGTGCCGGCGTAAAATATATCGAACGGGTACGTCGCGACCGCGTTGTTTCCTCGGCCGCTCAAAAGTTCCGAAGCGAGCAACGTATTGCTGAGGCCGTCCGTCACGTCCTTCATTCGCCGCTGGTTTGGGCCGAGTTGAGCGATGATTCCATTTTGCGCGTCATTGTTGACCCAGATTGATTCTGTGCGGCTCCCGAAACACCAGCCGTAGTTGCAGCCGGGACCGCCCCAGGTGGAGAAACCTCGCGTCGGCGCCTTGGGCGACGATGGGCAGATAAATGCTTTAAGCCGAGTGCTCATCGGCCCCGGCCAATCGAACGACCACATCGCTGCGTCTCCCGAGGCGCCGGCCGATATCCGCTGGCCCGGCTGCGATGTCGTCGGCATCTTGATCTGTTCCTGCAAACTCTTTTGCTCGATATAAGGCAAGATGAAGTAATGTGCGCTCGTTGCTTCCCACTCATTCACTCCAATCAATTGGTGATTGAACGGGAAGTAAGACATGCCGTCGTGAAAGCTGTGCATGCCGAGGCCCAACTGTTTGAGATTATTGGAACATTGCGACCGCCGCGACGACTCCCGAGCCGACTGAACCGCCGGCAGCAGCAAGGCGACGAGCACACCGATAATCGCAATCACCACCAAGAGCTCAACGAGCGTAAAGCCGCCCAGCCGCCGCAAATTGATTTTGCGCTTCATCACAAACCCCCGCGCCAGACAGAGAGAATGGTCCCAAAACGACCACACAAGTAGGCCCCTGCATTTTAACGCATTCAGAAGGGTGTTGCGTACTATTTCAGACCGCATTTTGGCCTGCTGCCTGCCTGCCAGTTACTCGAATAGTAACATGAGACGATTAAACCGCTGATTTCGCGGATGAAACCCGACCAAGAAAGAAGAAATCCTTATGGCCTTGATTTCTATTTTATCCGTGTAATCAGCGCCATCCGCGGTTGTTCCTTTCTGACGACCTACAGAGAGAGTAAATCAAATATCTCGCCCACCTGGAATATTGGTTCGTGGCGGCTCTGCTTTTGGCGGATTGACTACCGGCGGTAGCGGCGGCGGCAGTTCTTCGTCTTTTTGCTTATCTGCAGCCTTGAGCGCCTTTTGACCACCGCCGAACAGATTGCCGAGATTGAAAAACGATGGCAGCTCGACTTTCGGCTCCGTCGGCGGCGGATGTCGCTCAATATCAAGTTCGATGCGCGTGAACAGCTGATCACCATCCTTCGTGAGATGAGCATCGAGTCCCCGGAACCACTTCAGGAGCGGGGCTTCGAAATTATCAGGAATAGCGCCGGAGTTACGATTCGCCCAAGCTGTCGACTGCCAACTTTTGCGGCCGCCGTTCAAATCCTCTACCAATTGATACTCGCCGCCGAGCGGGCAAATGAGCTGAGCGTCCAGCAGATCTTCGGTCGTTTTTTTGGCGTCTTCCAGCGGCACATGCAGTTGCTGATTGAGCAGCGCCAGAAATCGCGCGTTGCCCACAGAGGCCGTCAGCCCGCGCTGATAGTACAGGCTCCGAATCCACGGCTTGATTTGTGATTGCGACAAATCTTGAACGTGCAGCCGCAATTGAGCGTCAATCTCCGAGTCCACGACGCGAAGCTGCGGCGTGATGTTGGCCAGGAGTTGCGGATCGAACGATAGCACCGAGAAACCACCACCCTGCCTCCGCCACAAGCCAAACGGCAGCTTCGAAAAACCATTCGCATCGGGAACCGTGCCGCCCAGATTGAACGGCAGGATATCCAAAAATCCGGCCGTCGGCCACGAGCCAATGTAGCCGGGTGTGGAGCGGAGCAAATTGAGCAGCTGCATGAGGCCCGTTGAACTTGTGGCGCTAGGCAGCGGCAGGTCTTGAACTCCCAGAAACAAATGGTGCGGCGGAATCTGCGGCAGTCCAACACCGCCGCGAACTGCGGCTTGCACCGCAATGACATCGCCTTGCGCGGTCGTGATCATTTGCCGCGTCGGCGGCCCGAGCATCGACAGCACCCAGCCGTATTTCGTCTCATCGAGCGGGTTGATGTTACCGTCGATAACGAGTCGCTCGCGGCCCTTGTCGTCGAGCGCGGTCCGCTGAATCGCGATCAAGAGCGGGTCCATCCGCCGCCACTGGCTGGCGAGCTGCGCATTCAGCGCCTGCAATCGCTCCGCTTCGCCGCGAGTGATTGCTGTGGTCGCCACGTCCGGAATCGGCATGAACGCGCCGCGTGCGCCCCGGCGGGCATCGACCCACTCGTCACCGAGAAGAACGGGTCCACTGCCATCGGCCCGGCGGCCAAAACCACGCGGCAATAGGCCCGCGGCAACCAGATCGGCCGCGTTATCGCTGTAGGGAACGCCCTCTGTGGCGTTCCGTTCGCTGCGAAGCTGCTCCCCGCGGCCGGCCAGCCGGCCGAGCTTCAGCAGCTCCAAGTCCGTCACCGCTTTCATCCGCCGGCCCAGTTCCACTTGATACTGCGGGCTGAACAGCCGCTGGAAGAATGCCGTCGAAAAATAGGCGAACACGGTGTCCTTGCGGTCCACCGGCATCGCCTGCCGCGCCGCGCGAAATTCGGCCGACGCTCCGAGTGTTCCCCGACCATCACTGGCCCGCAAAAACTGCTCGACCATTGCCCGCGATGTCGTGACGAGATGAAAATCGCCGTCGATGGCATAAAACGACCGCAAGCGATTGTCGGGCGTCGAGTAAAACGACACCTCTCGGCCGGCGATCTGCAGCGTTTGCCTCGTGGAAGTTTTCGCCTGCTCCCGGTCGAAAGCTCGATCGCGCTGCATCGAAAACACGTTTTTGAGCACCTTGGTATCGACCGCCTGCGCCAAAAGTCCGATCGCGGCCCCTTCCCGCATGAATGTGTCGGAGCCGACAAGAGCCACGTCCGAAATAACTTGGTCGCCAAGCAGATCGGCCAGCTTGTCCTGTTCCAACCCGAGTTGGTTCTGCACCCGCTTGTTCATCGGCGCGATGTAACTGCGGAGCGTCACCATGCTGCTGATGTCGCCGCCATACTCGTCCATGAGGTGCGTCATCCACAGATAATTCGAGAAGCGGCCGAATCGCGCATAAAACCAATCCTGCGGCACGTGCATCGCCATCGGCTCGATTTCGGGTGGCACGGGCATACTGCCCGTGGGCCAGGGAATCCACGCCGGTCCGGGCGGCAGCGGCAGATTCGCAACTTCACCGAAATCGCCGCGGCCCGTGAGCGTATTTTTCATCGTCTCGATGCGCAGCTTCTCCATGCCCGCCATCAGTTCCAGGGCCTGCGTCGTCAGCGTCCGCGCCTTGTCTTCTTTCAGCCGTTCGACAACCGGCGGCTCCAGGCTAAGACGTTGGCCCAGCATCGCCGTCAAGTACGTCGCCACAATTGGCGGCTGATTGTCGTCCGCCCGTTCATTCCGCCAAAATGCGTTGTATTGCCGCCACCACTGCGTCAGGTCGCGGTCAAAACGCCGCGGATGATCGGTCTGCGGCTGCACGACGAGCGAAATCGGCTGCGGCACATAAACCGTCAGCTCCAACGGCTCATCGCCACGAAACAGAAAATGAATCGTCGCCCCCGTCGTCGGCCGCTCGGTCGCCCCGCCGAGAATCTGACCAATCAGCTTGCCAAACGCGCCTTGAGCCACCGCCGGATAGAACACGCGGCCGTTTTTTTCTTCGATAAAGACGCGACTGGCATCGATGGCAAGGTCGAGCCCGGAAACTGAGACCTGGCCGACGCCAAACGGCCGGCCGATGAGCGCCTCGCCTTCCACGCGGGCTTCGGCTGAACGAACCGCCAGGAGAAGCAGGGGCAAACAAGCCGTTAGCGCAAATAGCCTGTTGGAATTGTGCCTCATCTCGAAGCCCTTTGATTTGCGAAAAGCCTCCGTGGATCGATAGCATTCTACCAGCCGAACTCGGATCAAAGGACCATGACTCAGCCTTTAACAACTCCAATCGGCCGCATCCGAGCTACCTTACGCGCCAAATTCGCGCGATGCACAACCTCGACCACCAGATCAACATCCTTGTACGCATCGGGCTGTTCTTCGGCGAGTCCCTTCCAGCTTCGCGCGCGGGCGATGATCCCTTTGGCCGCTAGCTCTTGATCGATGCGGCGGCCTTGCGCGTGCTTCACCGCGGCCGTGCGACTCATGATCCGCCCCGCGCCGTGACACGCCGTGCCAAACGTCTGCTCCATGCTCCCGCTTTGACCGACGAGCACCCAGCTCGCTCGGCCCATGTCGCCGGGAATAATCACCGGCTGACCGATGCCGCGATACATCGACGGAACTTCGGGATGCTTGGCTGGAAACGCTCGTGTCGCACCCTTGCGATGCACCCACAATCGCTTTTTCTGTCCGCCAACTTCATGCTCTTCAAACTTCGCGATGTTATGAGCGACATCATAGACGAGGCTCATGTGCAGGTGCTCCCAGCCGCGATTGAAGATGGCTTCGAACGCTTCGCGGGCCTGCCACATCAAAAGTTGCCGGTTGCACCAGGCATAATTCGCCGCGGCGCACATCGCGCCGAGATAATGCTCGCCCTCTTTGCTGCCGATTGGCGCGCACACGAGTTGCTGATCGGGCAAGCGGATGCCGTACTTGGCGGGGGCGCTGCGCAGCGACCGCAGCGCGTCGTCGCAAACCTGGTAGCCCAGTCCGCGCGAACCGCTATGAATCATCACGCAGACCATGTCCTTTTCCAGGCCCATGACCTGCGCGGCCGCCTCGTCAAAAACCCGATCGACGACCTGTACTTCGAGGAAATGATTCCCTGAGCCGAGCGTGCCGCATTGTGTCGCCCCGCGCGTCAGCGCCCGCTCACTAACGTCGTCCGGTGCTGCGGTCCGCAATTGACCGCGGGCCTCCGTGTGCTCAATATCGCTCTCCGTCGCCAGCCCCCGCTTTTTCAAAAAGCCAACGCCTTCTCCCATGAGCTGCCGCAACTCCTTGGCGGCAAAGTGGTACTTGCCTTCCTGGCCCACACCGGCCGGAATGCTCGCCGCAAGCTGATCCATCAACTTCGTCAACGCGGGCCGCACGTCGGTTTCGTGCAGATTCGACCGCACCAGCCGCACACCACAGTTGATGTCGTAGCCCACGCCACCGGGCGAAATGACGCCGCCCTCGTCGGGATCAGTCGCCGCGACGCCGCCGATGCAAAAGCCATAGCCCCAGTGAATATCGGGCATCGCCAGGCTGGCATGTTGAATGCCGGGCAGAAAGGCAACGTTGACGACTTGCTCCGGTGCTTGATCCTTTCGAATCAACTCGATCATCTGGTCGTCGGCATAGATCAAGCCATCGACGCGCATTCCGGCCTTATAGGATTTTGGAATCCGCCAGCAGCAGTCATTGACTCGCTCCAGCGGGCCATAAAACGCGTCCTTGGCCATTCAACGGTACTCCGTCCAAGTTACAGGTACTCCGTCCAAGTTACAGGTACTCCGTCCAGCCCCGCTCCTCCAGCGCCTTCACCACCTCGCGAATCGCCTCTTCCTGATCTTTCGCCGCGACCAGCGTCGCGTCCGGCGTATGCACCACGATTGCATCCTTCATGCCGAGCGTGACGACGAGATGCTCGTCGCTGCTGCGAATGATCGAACCCGCTGTCCGAATGCCAAGATGTCTTCCAACAAATGTATTCCCGGCCTCATCGACACCCACATTGCGAGCCAGCGCCTGCCAACTTCCCACATCGTCCCACGAAAACGGCGCTTCGATCACCACCACCGGCTGATAATGCTCCATCACCGCGAAGTCGATCGACTTGCCACGAATCGCCGTGAACTCTCGATCGAAAACGTCGGCGAACTCCGCCTTGCCGACGTGATTCTGAATCACTTCCAAATGATCGCAAATCGCCGGCTCATAACGAGCCAACGCATCCAAAATGGTTCGCGCCTTCCACACAAAAATCCCGCTGTTCCAATAAAAGTTGCCGCTCGCCAAATACTTTTCCGCCACGCTCCTCGCCGGCTTCTCGCGGAACTTCTTGACCTCATAGGCTGTCCCCTGTTCCCTATCTCCTGTCCCCTGTCCCCTGTCCCCTGTTCCCTGTCCCCTCTCTATGTATCCGAACGACTCCGCCGGATACGTCGGCTTTATGCCGAACGTCACCAGCGTCTCCGGCCTCTCTTCAACAATCGCCACCGCCTGCCGAATCGCTTCCTGAAACGCCTTCTCCGGCTGAATCAGATGATCGGCCGGCATCACAACCATCGTGGCGTCTTCGTCTTCCGCCAAAACCAGTAGCGCCGCCAACCCAATCGCCGGCGCTGTGTCCCGCTTGCACGGCTCACCGACAATCTTCCGTCGCTCAAGCTGCGGCAATTGCTCAGCAATCGGCTCGACGAGACTGCGATTGGTGATGACCCACGTCCGGTCCGGCGCAACCAAATCACCTAACCGCTCAACCGTCGCCTGAATCATCGTTCGGCCGCCAACCAAATCGAGCAGTTGCTTTGGCCGCGCCGCCCGACTCAGCGGCCAAAACCGCGTTCCCGTACCCCCGGCCATGATCACCGCGTGTAGCATCTGAGCTTCCAATTACGACTTCTCAGGACGATTTTTCAAACCGTCAGCATTGAAGCTTGTTTATAGCAACCTGAAAACGGTAATAGCGCTGCAGGCGAGCGGGAGGCGTCAGCCTCCCGGTAGCTCCGAATTACCGGGGGACTTACGTCCCCCGCTCGCCAAGACCACGCCAATGTTACCCATAGGATTCCAGGCCCCCACCCACTAGAGTGGATTTCAGACTGTTTCGCCGGTCCATTGGCCTGTCTCGGGGGTTGAAGGGGTAGGTTTTCTGTCTGCTGCTATGCGCAAACCATTCCCAAATCGCGGTTTATCGCTGTTCGAGGTGATCATTTCGATCGCCATCCTCGGCGGCTCGCTGGCCACGATCGGCCAGCTCATCCGCATCGGCGCGAAGAGCGCCGCCGAAGCCCGCGACCTGACGATGGCTCAGCTTTATGCCGAGTCGCAGATGAACCGCGTCGCCTCCGGTATCGAGTTGCTCGACAAAGTCACTGACTCGCAATACGACGACGCGGGTCACTATGTCTATAGCCTGGATGTGAATGCCACGGAAACACAGGGCGTCAAATCGGCAACGGTCACGGTCAAGCAAGCGCCAGGCACCGCATCGAAGCCCGTTTCTTACACGCTATCGCGGTGGGTGGTCGATCCGGAATACGCCCAGCAACTCGCCGATCAGGAAGCGACGATGAAGCAAGCCTTCGCCGACGCACAAGCCGCGGCAACAGCAGCCCCAACGTCCGGCACCAGCACGGCATCCAATTCGGCTTCCGCGCTCGCTTCGGTAGGCGGCGCCGGAGCCGCCGGTCAAGCGCTCGCCGCGGGAAAGGCCGGCGGTGGAAACAATCAACAGGGCGGCAAGGGCGGCCAGCAGGGGAAGGGCGGCCAGCAAGGAAAAGGCGGTCCACAAAACGGCAAGGGAGGGCAGCCCAACGCCAAAGGCGGCCAACCAGGTCAAGGCAAGGGCGGCCAGCCGGGCCAGGGAAAAGGCGGCCAACCACAAGGTCAAGGTAAAGGTGGCCAGCCCGGTCAAGGTAAAGGCGGTCAACAAGGACAGGGTAAAGGCGGCCAGCCAGGACAAGGCAAGGGCGGACAACCGGGCGGCGGAAAAGGTGGTGGCCAACCCGGCGGCGGCAAAGGCGGCGGTCAGCCAGGCGGTGGAAAGGGTGGTGGCGGACAGCCCGGCGGCGGCAAAGGCGGTGGTGGACAACCGGGCGGTGGTAAAGGCGGCGGGCAGCCAGGCGGAGGAAAAGGTGGCGGCGGGCAGCCAGGCGGCGGCCGCGGCGGTGGTGGCGGTCAGCCCGGTGGTCAGCCCGGTGGTCAGCCCGGTGGTCAGCAAGGCGGTGGCAAAGGTGGCGGACCGCCAGGCGGACGCGGCGGCGGCGGCCCGGGCGCGGGCGGCGGCGGCAATCCGGCTGGCGGCGGCAATCAAGGCGGTGGTGGCCGCGGTGGCGGTCCTGGTGGAGGTGGCGGTCAAGGCGGTGGTCCTGGCGGCGGTGGCGGCCAAGGCGGCGGTGGTGGAGGTCGCGGCGGTGGTACATAACATCCTCGATTCGATTAGCCGGGAGCAAACCTGCTCCCGGTGTATGGTTGCGGCGTCCAATCGGCCACACTCCGGGACCAAGTTTGGTCCAGGCTGTTGCGATCGACCACGTCGCGTCGCCGTCACTCTGCTGGAGCTGATTCTCGCGCTCGCGCTGTCGATCATGGTGCTCTCCGCGGTTGGCATGGCGATCAATTTGTATTTCAAAATGCTCGATGTCCGCCGCACGAGCATGGAAGAGATGCAAGTCGTCCGTGTCGTGACGCAGCGGATCACCAACGACCTGCGGATGATGGTGCAGCCCAATCAGCCGGATCTTTCGGGCCTCCAAACAGCGATGAACAACGCGATGCAGGCCGCCTTGCAGCAAACGGCCGCCGCGACCGGCGGCGCTTCGACCGTGATTAGCGGAGTAACCAACCAAACGACCGGGGCCACGACTTTGAGTACCGGCACGGGTGGCGGCGCTGGCGGTCAGGGTGGCGCTCAGGGGGGCGCAGGAGGACAAGCTGGCGGTGGTCAAGGTGCAGGCGGCGGAC
>DASXLL010000238.1:0-21446 GCA_036496265.1 Pirellulaceae bacterium
CGGCTAAGTGTCAGCCGGGACGCGAGAAGCGGCGATTCGTGTTGGCGTAAGTTATTTTTTTGCCCTGGGAGTTTTGGACTAGTCTGGTCCATTTGAGGCGCGGTTAGTAACCGCTCACGCCAGCATTGGAGTCTTGTTGCATTGTGCTGGGCGTGTGTTGAGAAGCAAAAATGCTGGACCGCGGATGGCGCGGATGAACGCGGATTTTTGAGAGAAGCCAGCGAACGTGGCAAAGTAATAAATGAGCACCAAGATGACAGAAAAATGAGGGCTAGAAAAATCGAATTGGAGGTTGAGGACGGAAATCGGGAAAACTCTGCTGGCGTGAACGGTTACCGCGGTCAATCGGACGCCGGGAGGAAGAGAAGCACTGATGGGCAAGCCATAGTGGCACCTGGTGCTTTGGGGCGTTTCTAGCGAGTGAGTGATGATGCTTCGGCGTGTCGGAGGGGAGGAGGAGGGAAAGGTTGCTACCGGCGTTCTCACTTGGAAAGACGATTCACAAGAGTATTGGCCATCTCGTCGAAGACTGCTTTCCAGTCGCCGCGCTTGCCTTGACGGAAAAGTCGTAGCGTCGGGTACCACGGAGAGTCCGCGCGGCTCAGCAGCCATCGCCAG
This sequence comes from Pirellulaceae bacterium, assembly GCA_036496265.1. GTDB lineage: Bacteria > Planctomycetota > Planctomycetia > Pirellulales > Pirellulaceae > CAYLLN01. Next base: position 619 of record DASXLL010000238.1, read on the forward strand.
TCTGGAGACAAGGGAAGTGCAAGCCATGTGGGAATTGCAAGCGCGCCCGCCAAATGGGCGATAGCGCTATCGCTCGTGACGATCAGATCGAGATTCGTCATGATTGCCGCGGTATCGGCAAAGGCCCCCGATGCGTCCAGGCGGTCACCGAAGTTCACAATTGAAAAAGGTAGCTTCGCATCCCGCAGTTGCTCAGTGCCGGGACCTTTCTGCAGACTAACAAGCGTGACGCCGGAAACGGCGGCAAGTGGTGCAAACTCGGATAAAGGAATCGATCGATACCGATCAGCCACGAACGATGCGTTGCCCTGCCACGCAATTCCAATTTTGATTCCATCAAACGCCCCTAGGCGCTGCATCCATGACTGTTTCAGCAATGGACTTGGCGTTAAGTAGGGTACCTTAGCCGGTACGGCGTCCAAGCTCGTACCGAATATGTTGGGAAGACTCATCAGCGGCGCGTGAAAATGGAATGGAGGTGCGGCGCATTCGAGGTCCGTCAATTCGTCGATGCCCGGGCACCCCGCCAGGAGGGCCACTAAGGGCTTCTGCGCGGCAAAGACAACCGTTGCACCACGGTTTTTGCACAACGCGGCATACCGAGCAAACTGGATTGTGTCGCCGAGACCTTGTTCCGCGTGCAACAGCAATCGATGGCCCGACAACGTCCTCCCGTCCCAGACGAGCTCTGGAGCACCTCGTGAAGGAAAGTCTTTGCGCTGCCAGCGCCATTCGTATTCTTTCCAGCCGTGAGCAAAGTCACCGTGGAGCAGCCAGTGCGTGGCCCTGTTAAAATGTGCGTCCGCGTAAGTTGGATTGAGCGTAAGGGCGCGAGTAAAGCACTCCGCGGCCTGCGTGTGTTGGCCGAGATCGCGGTAAACGGCGCCGAGATTATTGAAAGATTCCGCATTGCAAGGATCGATCGAAATGGCGCGTTGAAAACAGTGGAACGCTTCCTCAGTGTTTCCCAGTTCGCGCTGGGCAAGCCCGAGATTGTTATGAATCGCCGGCAGGCTTGGTTCAACAAGGAGAGCCTCATTGAACCTTTTTAGTGCTTGCTCGACTCTTCCGGTGGCCCTAAGAGCGTTGCCTAAGTTGTTTATGGCACCCACGTAATCGGGTTTTAGGGCGAGGGCATGCTCAAAGCTGGCGATGGCGGCGTCAAATCGCTTTTGGGCCTCGTACACTAGTCCAACATCGTTGTAGGCTTCGGCATAATCGGGCTTCAGCGTCAACGCGCGGCCGATGCGTTGAATTGCAACTTCATGCTGCGCGAACTGCATTGCTAGCCGGCCAAATAGGTGCCAAGCGGCGGCGTTCGACGGTTCAAGCGAAAGAATCTTTCGGTAAAGATGCTCTGCTTCTTCAAAATGACCGCGTTCATGAAGTCGCACAGCCTCATACAGGTCATGAGTTGTTGGCATTCCTCTGAATATCGTTACCTTTCGTGTCGTCCTTCAAGGGGTTGCGCCCGAGATGCATTCGGACTGCGAAACGGAAAGGGCCGCATCGATTGCTGCTGGCGGGGGGAGTCTGGCCAATTGCCGGTTACGGGTTGTTGACAAGATTCCAGGTCTCGGGTGTCAGTTGGCTTCCAGACATTGGGACATTTGCGCGGCGTTAGTTTGTCGGCCGCCTTCTCGCAAAACAGAGGCGGTGGGACCGCTTTCTTCGCGATCAAGCCAGGGCCGAAGGCAGACAAACCAGGCTGACCGCCCGCATTACGGCGACGCATCACTCTTCTTTGCGCTGAGGTGGCGTGCCAGTTTGCGCTGAGGTGGCGTGCCAGCGCACAGAGCCGCTCAAACGTAGAGGACAATTGTCGCTACGCGACAAGAGCGGGTTGGTGTTTGCGGTTCCGGGTCTTGAAAGGCCCGGCTAACGGCGGTTGCCGCTCCGCGGCAGAGGAGATGAGATGGGAATGGCTACACAGGGACTGAAGTCCCTGGCAACGATCGTTCGCCCTGACGGGCGTGGCAGGATGGGTGAGCCGGCAGCGGGCTACAGCGAACTCGTCGCTTATTCAACGCGATCAACGGGAAGGGCTGCGGGGTGGTCGGGGGTCGGTGGTGAGTTTGGCGCGGACCATTTGGCCTAGCTCGGGGAGTTCGTCGAGGATGAGCGTCAGTTCGTCGGCAACGGTTTCGCGGGCGGAGCGGGGCATTACTTCCCAGGCGGCGACGATTTTGGCCAGGCGTTCGCGGCGGTGAGGGCCTTCGGCCTCCAGGCAGCCGGCGAGGCGGTGAAGTTGGAGCCAAAATTCATTGGTAGTCATGGCAACCCTCCTTGGGCGCACGGAATCGTACGGCCGCATATCCGGTGCCAGGCTTGGCTCGGCACGGCCATTGCATTGTGCGTGAGCGTACCTCCCGCACACTCGCTGCAATGGTTCAAAGCACTGGATTTTCGCCGTTCGCCGCCTTTCAGCCTGCCTTCCAGCGTGGCAGTTTGGCAGCCAATTCCGAGTCAGCGCTCAATTCTCAGTCGGCGCCCAATCCCGAGCCAGCGAGGCCGATGCCGGAGCGTCACCTGCGGGTCGTAATCGTGGACGACAATTACGACGCCAATGTGGCTCTGGCCCGCCTGCTGGAGAGGTCGGGCTTTGAAGTCGCCGGGAGAGCTTATGACGGTATTTCCGGTTTGAACGTGATCAAGTCGGCCCATCCCGACGTGGCGATTCTGGACATCGCGATGCCCGCCCTGGACGGGTTCGGTTTGGCGGAGCGCGTTCGCAGTGAAGTCGAATCACCGCCGCGAATGGTCGCTCTCACCGGGTTCGGCACCGAAGCGGATGAGTCGAAGGCAAGAAGCGTCGGCTTTGACGCGTATTTTCGCAAGCCGGCGGAGTGGTCGAAGCTCGAAGCGTTGCTGCACGGCTATGAGGGGGGAGCGGGGTAGTGGTTTAAAGAAAATACCCTTCCTCCGTGTGAAGCATCAAATCTCAAGCAACAAGCACCAAACAAATTCAAAGCACGAAGCTCAAAATGATCAGAATCTGGGACCTTCGTGCCTCATTGAGATTTCGCAGATTCGAAGTAATTTAGCCGATTGGAGCGGAAGGAAAAAAACCGCTGATTTCGCGGATGAATGCGGCCACGAATCCATGGGATCGTTGGCGAGCGGCTCATTAAAATCCGCGTTTTCCGCGCCATCCGCGGTTAATCCTTTCTTGCTCGCTTCATGAAATACGGCGCAGCCCTGGGGCAAATCATTGCTTCCGGCAGAGATTATGACGGCCAGAGTGCTATCAAATCCATGCTTGCACTGCATCTTGCGATAGCACCGGGGGGTTTCCACAAAATGTGGGGTGATTGTTGTGGAATAACTACGTTTGCTTACATTTCCGCCTGTCCTAGCTGAACGCAGCTGGTTGAACGCAGAAGCGCTGCGTTTAACCAAAGGACAAGGACTCGCACAATCCAGATAGGGAGATCGCTTCTGGCGAAGGGTTCGGGATGAACCGCAGCCGGAGGGTTTTGCAGCCAGGCCTTTTGCCGTGCTTGATGCCCCGCAGCGTCGAGCCCCTCTTCCCGCGGCAGAGGTCACGCTAGAGCCGTTCCGGGCATTTGTTTCCGTTCCAATCGTCCTGGCGACCGGTTTTTCTGATCGACAAGCTCGGCGTGTTGGTTGACGCCGTGTTTTTCAGTCGCAGGAAAACGGCAGGTGCAGTTCCGCAAGGGATTTCGGTACGTTCACTTTCACAAAGGGATTTGTCATGAAGAGCAAGCCGCTCGTTGGTCTGAACGCTGATTATCGCCCGACCCGCAAAGAGGGCCCCGCACTCAGCTTCATTGCCGCCGGCTACTACAACGCAATTCAGGCGGCAGGCGGAATTCCCGTCATTTTGCCGCCGACCGAAGACGAGGATGATCTTAGCCGCGTGCTCGACATGCTGGATGCTTTTGTGATGGTAGGCGGCGGCGATCTTGATCCCCGCCGTGACGGCTATCAGCTCCACAGCAGCGTGCGAATGCTCGACAACCGCCGCGAAGATTTCGATCGCCTGCTGATGAGCCAAATCGCCGAACGGCGAATGCCCGTGTTCGGCATTGGTGCCGGCATGCAACTCCTCAACATCTCGCAGGGCGGCACGCTGATCCTGCATTTGCCGGAAGAGATGCCATCGGCGATTCCCCACAAGGACCCGCACGATCCGGAGCATCGCCACAGCCTGACCGTCGTCTTCGGCACGCTCATGGAGCGGGTCTATGGCGACGGCGAAATCCGCGTCAACAGCATGCACCACCAGGCGATCGACGACGTCGCCGCCGGCTTCCAAGTTTCTGCCCGCTGCCCCGACGGCGTCGTGGAAGCCATCGAAAGCACGCAGGAGGATTGGTGGGCGATGGGGACGCAATTCCATCCGGAGGCGGAATCGGCGTCGGCGCTGGATGTTCGCATCTTCGAGGAGTTCATGGATGGCGTGAGGGAGAAGACGCGGGGGATGCGGCTGGTCGCGTAAGGGCTGCCGGTTTTTGGAATTTCACAAGCAGACGAAAGCCGCCGTGCTGGTGGGGCGCGGCGGCTTTTTTGCGCTACAATGTCACGTAGTCGGATCTTTTTGGTTAACAGGCAGCCAAACGAAGGCTTTCGATGGAACGCAGCATCGCTCGCGAGATCAACGATGACGCAGTGACGCCTGCTGACTTGGGACAGCAGTACGAAGCGAGGCTAGCCCAGCTTAAAGCGGACATTGAAGAGGGCCTGCGAGGAAATACCGTTCCTTCAGAAGAAGTTTTTGCAAAACTTCGCGCTACTTTTGAGGTCCGTCATTCCCACGAAAATCCTTATGGATCAGCTTGACCGTTGGATAGCGCTGATGAGCGGCCCTGGATTCGAAGGCTACGAGAGCCGGGACGGAGCGATCGACGAGATTCGCGCATTGGGAATTGAAAAAGCAACATCACTTCTGGAACCAAAGCTCCGCGATTCCGACATCGATATCCGCTGCAACACAGTGGAAGCTCTACTGCTCCTTGACGCGCGCCGAGGAGTGCCACTCGTGCTTCCGTTCGTCAAGGACATGGATGACGTGGTTCGCTGGCATGTTTGTCTCTGTTTGCACGATTTCGGAGATGAGCGAGCGGTCGAACCTCTAATACAAGTAATGCAATCCGATACCGAACCTCACGTTCGAGGCACAGCCGCTTATGCACTTGGCGGCATCGGTTGCCCCGCTTCAATTCCCGCCCTGCTGCATGCGATGGAATCAGACCACGAGGAAGACATGCATGGACACTCGGCCAGTTCGTGTGCAATGAGGGCACTCGACGACATTCTCGGAACGAACGAGACTCGAATTCGAGTCTCGAATTCGACATGCAGGTTGCAGTCACGACCTCCTGATCTGAAATATTTAAAGGAGCGGGCACTCGCGGTTTTTCGCGAATTCTCGGCGCAGCAATCTGACAAGGACTCGCCGCGTTGACAAGTTTGCTAGCGGCATCGACAATCGCCCGTTCAACCCGAGCAGCCGCGGTTCGCTCCGCGACCCACAGCCACCCGATCGTAATAGATAGTCAACCGTCGGCGCTCCGGGACCAAGTTTGGTCCCGGCTAGAATGAAGTTCAATGGCCAAAGTTACTTACAAAGACGCCGGCGTGGATCTCGCCGTGTATGACGAGGCGATGACGCGGCTGCCGCGGCTGATGCACCGCACGTTTTCGCCGCGGGTGCTGAAGCTCGACGGCGGCTTTGCGGGGTTGTTTCAGCTCGATTTCGCCAGCCGGCTGTTTGAGCGAAAGTACGAAGACCCGATTTTGGTGTCATGCACCGACGGAGTGGGGACGAAGCTGAAGGTGGCGACGCTGTGCGATAAGCACGACACAGTCGGCATCGATTTGGTGGCGATGAGTGTGAACGACGCGCTGTGCTGCGGCGCTGAGCCGCTGTTTTTTCTCGATTACGTCGCCATGTCGCACGACGATCCCGAGCGGCTGGAGCAACTCGTCAAAGGCGTCAGCGATGGCTGCATGGATGCCGATTGTGCCCTCCTCGGGGGCGAAACGGCGATCATGCCGGATATTTATGCCCGCGGCGAATATGATCTGGCCGGTTTTTGCGTCGGCGTTGTTGAGCGGAAGCATTTGATCGACGGAGCATCGATTGCGGCGGGTGACATCGTTCTCGGCATTGCCTCGAGTGGGCTGCACAGCAACGGCTATAGCCTCGTGCGGAAAGTGGTTTTCGAGCTGGCGGGCCTTGGTGTGCGCGATCACGTGGCCGAGCTTGGCGGCACAGTCGGAGAAGCGCTGTTGGCGCCGACTCGCATCTACACGCGGCCGATTCGCCGGATTCTCCAGCACTACAAAGTCAAAAACGTCGTGCATGGCATCGCCCACATCACGGGCGGCGGCATTCGAGACAATCTGGAACGCATTCTGCCGGAAAACATCCAAGTCGTGCTCGAAAAAGGAAGCTGGCCCGTTCCACCGGTATTCACCTGGCTGCAGAAGCTGGGCGGTGTCGAGGACAGCGAGATGGAACACGTTTTCAATATGGGGATTGGCCTGGTGCTGGTGTTTAGCCCCTATTACGAGGCGACGATAACGTCGATGCTCAATGATGCGGGAATGGCGCACTGGAAAATTGGACATGTGCAGTCCGGCCCGCGGGAAGTCGTCTGGCGAGCTTAGCTAGCAGCGATATCCAGCCTCCGCTTTCTTGCCGTTGGTCGCCGCTGCCGCCGCAGGTAAACTCCAGCCGCGATCTCCACGCACTCACTCGGCGATGTGCTGCTCTCATCCGTGTCCACCCGTGTTCATCCGCGGCTAGCTTCGGCGCTGCTTCGAAAAGCGCTGCACCGCGCTGCGCTTGTTTACTCGGCTATCGCCCTCGCCGGTTGCGGCATCAATAAATCGCGACTGGCGACGGAGCAGTTGGTCGTGTCGGAGGCGGTCGATAAGGCCGTGGCTGCGATCGACTTCAGCGCGCTGTCGGGGCAGAAAGTTTATTTCGACACACAGTATCTCGACGGCCTGAACATGGGGCCGAATGGGAATGTGAAGTATGTCATCAGCTCGTTGCGGCAGCAGATGATGGCGTATGATCTGCGGCTGCAAGAGAAAGCGGACACGGCCGATTTCGTCGTCGAGGGCCGGCTGGGCGTGCTCGCCAACGACGGCTACGAAGTGACGTATGGCCTTCCGGGCAGCGCGGCGGCGGCCTCGGCGACGGCGTTTTTTCCATCGCCGGTGCCGATTCCAGCGCCGTCGATGCCGGAGCTTTCGCTGGGGCGACGCAATCATCAGGCGGGGTCGGCGAAAGTGGGCCTGTTTGCCTACGACCGCGTCTCCCGCGAGCCGGTTTGGCAAGCCGGGGTCAAGCGCGGGGCGAGCGACGTGCGCGACACGTGGCTGATGGGGCTGGGGCCGTACCAGACGCGAACTCACGCGGGCAGGAAGTTCATGCCGCGGAAACGCGCGGATGGTACTGAGCCGACCGGCGACCCGCTGGCGGCTTACAACAACTCGCTCGTTTTCGAGCGGGCGGTTCGGCCAGCGGAGGCGACGACGGCGGCAGACAATTCATCTGGCGCCGCACCGCAAGCGGGTGCATCGTTCTCAAGGCCATCCCCCTAAACTAACTCTCTGCCAGATACGAATGCACGACTACCCTAAAATCATCGAAAAACGGCCGGAAAAACACGGCGAGCCGCGCGTGCTGATCGTGCGACTGAGCGCGATTGGCGATTGCGTGCAAACGATGCCGTTGGCGTGTGCGGTGCGCGATCATTGGCCGGCGGCGCACGTCACTTGGGTCGTGGAAAAGGCATCCGCGCCGCTCGTTGAAGCGTGCGACGCGGTGGATCGGGTGATTGTGCTGCCGAAGCGGTTTGCAACGTCGTGGCGATTGTTGGTGAAGCTGCGAAGTGTTTTGGCGGATGGCAGTTTTGATTTCGCGCTGGACCCGCAAGGATTGACTAAGAGTGGCTTGGTGTCGTGGCTGTCGCCGGCGAAGCGGCGGATCGGCTTTGCGCGGCCAGCGAGCCGGGAATTCAATCCGTGGCTGCAAACGGAATTGGTAAACAGCACTGCAATACATCGCGTTCATCGGTATCTCGAACTGCTCCGGCCGGTCGGCATCGAGCGCCCGGCGGCGCGGTTTGGAATTGCCTTGCCGGCCGCGGTGAAAGCGACCGCTGAGCAGTTGGAGAAACGGTATGCATTTCGGGACGGCTACGCGGTGCTCAATCCCGGGGCGGGCTGGGATTCGAAGCTGTGGCCGCTGGATCGATTTGCGGAGGTAGCTCGGCATCTTTTCAGCCGCGGTGTGCCGAGCATTGTTGTTTGGGGCGGCGACAAAGAGCAATTGTGGGCAAAGCAAATCGTGGATGATTCAGACGGCGCTGCGATCCTGGCGCCGCCTACGTCACTACTAGAGCTGACGGCGATTCTGAAATACGCGAGGCTGTTCGTGGGTTCGGATACCGGCCCTCTGCACCTGGCCGCAGCAATGGGGACGAGATGTGTGGCCCTGTTCGGCGCTTCTCGTGGCGAGGCCTGTGGGCCGTACGGCACCGGCCATGTCGTTCTTCAGGCCGCCCTCGATGAATCCGTCGGCCGCAAACGCCCGGGCGCAGATAACTGGGCGATGCGTGAGATTAAGAGTCAGACCGTCTTTGCGGCCTGTGATGCCGTCTTGGGCGCGGCCGGGCAAAGTCGAAATGCCGCTGCGGCAGCTTAAATCGGCCATTTTCTTACCCAAACATCCCAGTTATTCCATTTGCTTGCCTTTGGGAGGCAGGCGAATTAACATCAATGGGATGGAATATCGGGTCATTCTCTGCCTGGGGCGTTTCGCCGTGCGGGCGGAGAAATCGACCTTTGTACCAAGCTAAAGAAGCGTTCCCGCGCGTGCGGTCGCAGGACTTGCACGGCTGCGGGGACGTTCCGGAACATCACCGGCCGAGGCCAGCCGCTTCGGCTGCTAGAATTTATACGGGCCAGACACTCAGAGTGGCTTTCGTCTCAGAGGTGCGTTTCATGCGCGGACTACGTTTGCTCGCTATCGCTGGCGTGATTGCAGGTTGGCTCGTTTTGCAGGCGAATCCCGTCTGCGGACAAACAACGAACTCCACCGGCAACTCCTCCGGCAACTCGTCCAGCAACAGCAGTAGCAATAGCAGTAGCAATTCAAACACCAGCACAGGCAGCCTGGCAAACGCGCCTGCCGGCGTGCTGATCAGCCCGTCAGGTGTCCTAACCATCAAGCCGTTTACCGATTCGACGGGCGAGTTGACGCGGATGCGGATCAATGAATCGCGGGCCCGCCTCGGCGCGGCCGTCGCGAAGGGAAGCCCGCTACGCAAGATTTCGCTGCAGCGGCTGGAGGCAGCGCTGGCGGAACTGCTCGCTGGCGGCAAACAGGCAACGGATGAGATGAAGGCGCTGGCCGGCCTGACGCGGTTGCAATATGTCTTCTACTATCCCGATACCAAAGACATCGTCATCGCGGGCCCGGCCGAAGGTTTCTTTCAAGATTTCAGCGGCCGCATGATCGGGATGAACTCGGGCCGCGCGGTTGTTGAGCTGCAAGATTTGGCGGCGGCGCTGCGGGCTTTTCCGCCGGGCGGCAAGCCGACGCACACGATCGCGGTTTCGATCGATCCGACGCCGGAAGGTTTAGCGCGAATGCAGCAATGGCTGGCCTCGATTCGGCCGACGCCCGGCGACGCCGAAGCGATTGTTGAGGGTCTCAAGAAGCAACTGGGTCTGCACAACGTGACGGTCACGGGCATCTCGCCAAATACGCATTTCGCCCAGGTGATGGTCGAGGCCGATTATCGGATGAAGCTGATCGGCATCGGCGTCGAGCCGCCGCCGGTGAGAATGGCGACGTATATCGACAAGGCCAGTGCGGCGGAAGTATCGAAGAATGCATTGCAGCGTTGGTTTTTCACTCCGAATTATGAGTGCGTTCGTGTTGCAGCCGACGATCTGGCGATGGAGATGGTTGGCCAGGGCGTCAAGCTGATCGGCGAAAGTGAACTTGTCGCGGCGGGTGGGCAACGGGCAGCCGGCGGCGGAACGAACAAAGCCAGTGCTCTGTTTTGCCAGGCGTTTACCGTTAACTATCCAATGATCGCGCAGCGGAATGCCGTCTACGGGCAGCTTAAGAATCTAATCGACCTGGCAGTGGCTGCAGCGTTCATCCAAAAGCAGGACTATTACGCCCAAGCCGGCTGGAAGGTCGAAGTTATGGGCGATGAAAAGCAGTATGCCATTGAGCACTATGCGGCGCCGAAGACCGTCGAAACGGCCTGCACCGCCGTCTGGAAGGGATCCCGGCTGATGACGCCCGTCGGCGGCGGTGTCCAGATGGAGCCGATGCGGGCGGTGCAAACTGAGAACCGACTGAAGGACGAAAAGGGGACGGTCAAGCAAGCCCACGACAACATCAAGCTCGAGAATCTGGCGCAAGGGCAGTGGTGGTGGGACTAAGTTCCGCGCACACTCGTCGCCCTTTTTACGTCTTTCTGGCTCTCGCATTTGGGATTACGTGGGGCGTAGGCGGATTGGCTTTGCTGGTTGGGATGTTGCGGCCAGAATTTGGGTTTTCGTCGTCGAACCCACTCTATTATGTCGCAGCCTATGGGCCTTCCATTGCGGCATTCGTTGTAGTCGGCCGCTGGGAAGGCTGGGCGGGGATCAAGCGACTGCTGAGCCGCTTGGTTCCGCGCCGCGCAAGCGTGCCTTGGTATCCGGTCGTGCTGATCGGGTATCCTGCGGTCATTTTGCTGGCTGGTCGCATAGCCGACCCTGATATCTTCGCGAAACTTCCCAGTTGGGACCGGCTGATTTGGCTTCTTGCGATTTCGCTGTTTGTGGACGCAGGACCAATGGGCGAAGAAACCGGCTGGCGGGGCTTTGCGTTACCGCAACTGCTCCGCTGGCGGTCGCCCCTGGCAGCAGCCCTGATTCTGGGAGCGGTCTGGTTCGCATGGCATCTGCCGACGTTTTTCATTTCGACACTAAGTCAAAGCCATCTTTCCATTCCGCTCTTTCTGCTGAACAGTCTTGTGCTCAGTGTGATCATGACCTGGATTTTTTTACGTACGGAAGGCGACGTTTTGCTGATGATCTTGTTCCACCTGGTGGGCAACGATTGCGTCGGAGTGCTGCATGTTCCATTCAAGGCCGAACTGGCCGCCGAAGTGATTTGGGCTGCTTTGATTGTTGCCGCCGGGGGGCTGCAAGGACTGCCACCGGCGAGTCGGGAAACGGGTAAAGCTGGGAACGCGGAAAGATTGGGAGTGGGCATATAGAAAATGGCTGGGTAAGTGCGGTAAGATAGCGGCCGAACGTTTTTGTGTCATTCTTGCGGCGGGCTGATTGAAGTTGCCGCTGCTTTGCAAATTCTCTCCTTGCCCGGAGCTCTTGAAATGTCCAATCGCAATCGTCGTCAATTCCTGGAAGACTCGATGTTGGCCGCGGCAGCAGCGGCGGCGGCGAATACGCCGGCTGGTTATCTGTTTGCGCAGGACGAGCCGCAGAGCAAAAGTCCGAATGAGCGGCTGAACGTCGCGGTGGTGGGGACGAAGGGGCGCGGCGGTAGCCATATCGGAGCATTCGCGGGCCGCAAAGACACGGTGATTACGTATGCGGTCGATGTGGATAGCACGATCGGCAACAACCGCGTGAATGAAATCGAGAAGCGGCAAGGCGTGCGGCCGAAGTGGGTGGAAGACATTCGCCAGGCGCTGGACGACAAGAGCGTCGATATCGTGACGGTCGCCACGCCGAACCATTGGCATTCGCTGGCCGCGATCTGGGCGATGCAGGCGGACAAGGACGTGTATTGCGAGAAGCCAGTGAGCCACAACGTGAGCGAAGGCCGTCGCGCAGTTGAGGCGGCGCGCAAGTACAAGCGGATTTGCCAGACCGGGACGCAGTGCCGCAGCAATCCGGGCATGCGGCAGTTCATGGAGTATGTGCAGTCGGGAAAAATCGGTGATGTGAAGGTCGGCCGGGGCTTGTGCTATAAGCGGCGCGACTCGATTGGAGCGAAAGGCGAATATCCGATTCCGGCGGAAGTGAATTACGACTTGTGGTCGGGCCCCGCGCCGATTCTGCCGCTAACGCGGCCGAAGCTGCATTATGATTGGCACTGGATCTGGGCCTACGGCAACGGCGATTTAGGCAATCAGGGCATTCACCAAATGGACCTTGCCCGCTGGGGTCTCGGCGTGAACGAGTTGTGCAAGGCAACGTTCAGCTATGGCGGACGCTTGGGGTATGAAGACGCCGGCGAGACCGCCAACACGCAAGTCATTGTGCATGACTACGGCAACAAGACGCTCGTGTTCGAGGTCCGCGGACTGAATACGCCGGCGTATCGCGGGTCCAAAGTGGGCGTGATTTTCGAAGGAACGGACGGGTACGCGGTTTCCAGCAGCTACGAAGGCGGCATCATTTTCGACAAGGACGGCAAAGAAGTCACCCGTTTTCTGGAGGGCGAGGACAAGTATCATTTTGCGAACTTTATCAGCGCGGTTCGCAGTCGCAAGTTGACCGATCTCAACGCGGACATCGAAGAAGGGCACCTATCGAGTGCCCTGTGCCATCTGGGCAACATCTCATATCGGCTCGGCAAGACGATGTCGGCGGATGAGCTCGATAAGGCGGTCGCCAGCTTGAAGACGAACGACGACGGCAAAGACACGCTGGAGCGGACGCTGGCGCATCTGAAGGACAACGGCGTCGATATGGCGGCGTCGAAGCTGCAAGTCGGCCCCGTGCTCCCGTTCGATCCGAAGAATGAGACGTTCACGGACAACGAGAAAGCCAAGGCGATGCTGACGCGCGAGTATCGCAAGCCTTTTGTGGTTCCGGCGGCGGGACAGGTTTAGTAGTCAGTCAACATAAGGATTTGGGCTAGCACCGGTCTCGGCACACAAACCCGAAGCGTGAGCGAGGGACTCGGCAGCCAAAACGTCCAGATTGTGGCGATCTTCATCCCAAAATGGTGGATTGACTGACCACTATTTTCCGCGTCCTTTCGGATTTTCTGATGTGGTGACTATGGTTTAACGAGGACCGCTGCGCCTCTCGACCGTTAATACCAGCACATCTCCACCTGATTAGATCGTTGCCAGCACGCTTTGACCGGCATGTTTGGTTATTTCGGTCATTCGACGTTCGCTTTGGGCAACGCCGGTGTTGCCTTCTCGCTACAGGTTGCCAAAACGCATGCTAGGTTTGCCGCAGGGCGAACGCTGCGCGCTTAATCTCTGCAGTCGGCTGCCGGGGGCTCGTTTTGACGATGAACCGCTGCAACTTGCCATCTCGATTGGTCGCTGTCGCAGCATTTCTGCTGACGTCCGGCTGGCAGATCGGCTTCGCCCAGATACGCATTCCCGCGATCGACCCGACGGGCCAGCGGCTGTTTTCCGGGACAACGACGCTGAGTTGCGATGCGCTCAAAGACGGACTACTTCATAAAAAAGCGCAGCCGGCGGCCGCGGTGGCGCCGGCGGTGCCGATTGTTGCCCCGCCGGTGAAGCCGCCGTGCCTGCCGTCGGTGGAGGCGGTGCCACTTGTGCCAGTTGTTCCCGTGCCGGTCGTTGCCGTGCCGCAGAATCCGTTGCCGGCGGTCCCGGTCATACCAGCCGTTTGTGGGCCGAAGCAGATGCAGCCGCAGATTATTCCGGTTGCTGCGCCGGCGGCGGTTGAGCCGTGCGATGATGCCCGCGGTCCGCAGCTGAGCGTCACGCCGTCGCGGATTGTCGCGCCGGTGAATACGGAAGTGGTGATGGTGGCGGGCCTATGCGGCCCTGACGGCTATTTAATCACGCGGCAACCGCTGGAATGGATGCTCGCTCAAGACGGCGTGGGGCAGATCGTGGCGGTGGGGCATGAAAGCCCGCACAATTCGTCGCTGATCTTGCGAGGCAGCCCGCACAAGATTGCGACGAACTATGCCCGCGCACATACTTCGACCATTTCGCAGGTGATCAACCGCGGCACGCCGACGCCGACGGATGATGTTTATTTGCAGAAGGGGCAGAGTTGGATTTCGGTCACGTCGCCGACGGAAGGGCAGACGCACGTCATCGTGTGGACGCCGAAGGAACAGAATTGGAATTATCGCAAGGCGACGGCGACGATTTATTGGGTCGATGCGTCGTGGCGGCTTCCCCCAAGCGCGACGGCTCGCTCCGGACAGCCCTATCCGCTGACGACGGTGCTCACTCGCAGCAACGGCGATCCGATTACCGGCTGGATCGTGCGTTATGAAGTCGTGGAAGGCCCGCCAGCCGCTTTTGGTCGCGGATTGACGGCGATCGAAGTTCCCTCCGACGCAGCCGGCCGAGCCATCGCCAACCTGCTGCCTACATCACCCGAAGCCGGCATCACGACCGTTCGCGTACAGATCATCCGCCCGAGCACGCGGATTGGCGAATCGCAGATGATCGTGGGTCAAGGAACGGTTGGCGTGCAATGGACGACGCCTGGCTTGTCGATGCGGGCGATTGGCACGAGCAATGCTTTGGCTGACGGAGCGATCGGCTATCGAGTCGAGCTGACCAATGGCGGCGATTTGGCTACGCACAATGTAACACTGAGCTATACGCCGCCGACCGGTGTTTCGGTGCTCAATAGCACTCCGGCGGCGCAAGTGTTTGGGCAGCGGCTGGAGTGGCGGCTGGGCAATTTGCCGCCGGGATCGACGAGCGTGGTTGAATTGAACTGTCGCGCGGCCGTTGCGGGGTCCATTCGCAGCTCGTTTGTCGCAACCAGCGCGGAAGTGCCGCGAGTCGAAAATCAGGTGCTGACGAATGTGCGCACCAATGCGCTGGTCGTGAAAATGACGGGGCCGGAAAGCGTGGAAGTCGGTCGCGAGGCGAAGTTTTTGGTGGATGTGACCAACACAGGGCCAACGGCGCTGATGAATGTGACGGCGACCGACACATTTGATCCGGGGCTGTCTCATGCTGGTGGCGAGCGGAGCCCGTTGGTGAGACCGATTACTATCATTCAGCCCGGACAGACCGAGCGTTTTGCGCTTTCATTCATCGTGGCCCAGCCGGGGCGGCACTGCCATCGGCTGGATGTAATGGCCGATGGGGGGCAGGCGGCAGGGGCTCGGGCCTGCGTGACAGGCACGTCGGCGGTGGTGACGCCGCCGCAGATTTCTGTGCGCGTGAACGGCCCGCCGTCACGGCGAGCGGGTGAAGTCGCTTCGTTCGCGGTGGAAATCAAGAACAATGGATCGGCGCCGGCGACGAACGTTGTGCTGGCAATCAACTGGGCCGCCAATATGGAATTGACCGAGGCTTCGCAGGGTCACGAAGACAATATTCCGCGGCTAACAACGCAGTGGCGAGTCGCACAGCTCAACGGCGGCGAGACGCAAGTGCGGCAGCTCAACTTCATGTGTTTGCGAGACGATCCGCAAGGTGCAGTTGTTCGCGCCACCGTGCGATCGGACCAAACCGGCCCAGTCGGCAATCAAGCATCGACAATCATTAGCCCCGGCGCCTCAGCGCCGCAGCGCGTCCAACAGCCGCAATCGGCAGCGCCGCTTCGCCCTGATGCGACGATTCCGCCGGCAGCAGCAGGCAGCGGCGCGCTGAAAATCACTGCAACGGCTCAAGCCAACCCGATCGCCTTGGGTATGACGACTACGCTGCTGATTTTCGTCACGAATGAGCGTACCGTGGCCGACCGCGATGTGGCCCTGAGCGTGCAAGCGCTGGATGATGGCGTGACGCTGCGAGTGGCGGGCACCAGTCCCACGCCTGTAGCCGCCAGCAGCGCGGCGGCGATCGATTTCAGCGCGATTCGCGAGATGCGGCCTGGCGAACAACTGGCTTCGCCATTTCGCATCGAAGTTCGTGGGATGAAGGCGGGGACGCATCGGATTCGCGTCAATGCAACGAGCGGGCTGAACCCAGCAGGCACCGCGACGGAAACCGAAGTCGTCGTGAATCCGCAATAGGTCGTCTAAGACCGCACGTGGGCTTCTTCCGCTTCTTGAGATTCGGAAGGCGATGGTTCCGGGTCGAGCGCGCGATTCGCGGCCTGAGCAACGTTGGACCAGAGCGTCAATTCGGCTTCCAGGCGGTGCTGAACCCGCGACCATATCGAAGGTTCATCCTGCTGACGTGCATTGATCAACGACTCATATAAATCCAGCGCGCGGCGGGTTTGCCGACGCATGGAGAACCGTTCAGCCGTTCGGCGGGCCGCGGCGGAAAGCATGAGCCGCTCGCGCGATGTGCGAACGGCAATCCAGGCGAGAGCCTGAGCAAATAGTTGGCGATGGGCGAGTGACACCAGCCGTCCGTTGGCCCGATCGCGAACGACGTCGCGTACGCCGGGGCCGCTGAGCGCCACGACCGGTTTGTCGGCGGCCATGGCTTCGGTCAAAACCATGCCTTGAGTTTCGGTTTGCGAGGCAAACGCGAAAACGTCCATCGCATGGAAGGCGTCGATTAAATCTTGACCCTGGCAGCGACCCACGAGATGCAGGCGGCTCGTCAGCTGCTGATCGGCCATAGTCTTGCGAATGTCGTGATCGCACGGGCCACTCCCAACGACAAGAAAATGGGCTCGCCGCTCCACGGCCATAAAGCGGGCGACGGATGACGCGAGAAAGTCGAGATTCTTTTCCGGAGCAAGACGGCCGACGTAGCCGATCACGAATGCGTCGGCGGGAATGCCATGTCGCGCGCGGAAGCTTGCACCGTCGCCGCGCGAAAAGCGCACAACATCGACGCCGGTGGGAATAATCTCGATGCGGCGATGCACGCCGCGCTTTCGCAGCATCGTCGCCACATCGCGACTGGGAGCAATCACCGCGTCGCACAAATCGGCATAGCCGGAGGTCAACGCGCCGATGAACCGTGAAGTCGTAGGCGTTTCGACGGCCGTGTAGTGCGTGTATTGGTCGTACATCGTGTGGTGTGTGAACACCAGCGGCACGTCGCGAGACTTCGCCAGCCGCAGGGCCGTGTTGCCCATGAAAAACGGATGATGAGCGTGAATAATATCGGGGCGAAACTCGTCCGCCGTCGCCGCAACCAGGCCTGGAGCGGGGACGGGAATCGGGAATTCGTTGCCGTTGAAGTGCTGAATAGCGGGTACACGAACGACGTGCGGGTCATCGTGGGTGGATTCATCCGATTCAGGGGCGATGATCAGCGTCTCGTGATTGCGGCGGCGGTATTCGCGGTCGAAGGCCACGATGCTGCGCGCAACTCCGCTCATGACAGGCGGATACGTATTGGTCAGCATGAGAATTCGCATGGCAGACCCACTTCCATTTCGGGCGATTGAACCGTTCCTAGACGATGATGCAAGTGGCGCGCCCAACGCTATCCTCACGCCTCACGCCTCAAGCCTTCCTTGCCCGCGTTAGTTGACATGTAAATAATTCGATAACGGCAACCGCGAAGACGGAGGTCGATGTAATGACTTTGACACTCGATCGCGAGATTAAAAGAAAGCGTCCGTTCGATCTGCCTGAGCAGGAGGCGATGCTGAACATCCTCCGCACGGCGGATCAGTTGCAGATTCGTTTCGCGCGGTTGTTTCGCAGTTTTGGGCTCACACCGCAGCAGTACAACATCCTGCGCATTCTCCGCGGCGAGGGGCGAGCGCTGCCGATTTTGGAAATTGCCTCACGGATGATCACAGTGGTGCCGGGAATCACAGGTTTAGTAGATCGGTTGGAAAGTGCCGGGCTCGTGGAGCGAAAACGGTGCGACCATGATCGACGGGTAATCTACGTGGCGACCACGCCGAAGGCACTCGGAGTTTTGGTGGAAATCGATGAGCCGCTGGAGAAACTGCACCGGCAAACGCTCGGTCACATGACGGCGGAGGAACTGTCGTCGCTCAGCCGGTTGCTGGAAAAAGCCCGACATCCGCATTTTCCGCGGTCGGAAGCACACCCCCCCTCACAAGATGGCGAGCGGGAGGCGTTAGCCTCCCGGTAATTCTCCACGACATGCACGTATTCCATTCATTCTCTTAAACGCTTTTAAATACTCGACGCGTTAATTTCAGGAAGGAATTGCATGTTCAAGATTCGCAGGTCCGCCGAGCGCGGCCACTTTGATCACGGCTGGCTCGACACCTATCACACCTTTTCGTTCGGCGATTATTACGATCCGGCTCAGATGGATTTTCGCGCGCTGCGAGTGATCAACGAAGACCGCGTCGCCCCCGGCGGTGGCTTCGGCATGCACGGCCATCGCGATATGGAGATCGTGACGTGTGTTTTGAGCGGCGCGCTCGAACACAAAGACAGCCTGGGACATGGCGAAGTGCTGCGGCCGGGCGAAATGCAGCACATGTCGGCCGGCCGAGGAATTCGACACAGTGAATTCAATCCGTCGGCGACCGAGCCCGTGCATCTGTATCAAATCTGGCTGATGCCGCGGACCAATGGCCTGACGCCAAGTTATTCGCAGAAAGCGTTTGCGAAAGACAATCGTCAAGGACAGTGGCAGCTTGTGGCCTCGCCGGATGGTTCGGCCGGTTCGCTGAAAATCGAGCAAGATGCCAAGGTTTACCTGGCGACGGTCAAAGGGCAAATAGACTTTACTCTGGCGTCTGGGCGCTACGGCTGGCTGCAAGTCATGGGCGGCGAGTTGAAGCTGGGTAGCGAATTATTGAAAGCCGGTGATGGTGTCGCCATCAGCGAGGAACCGAAAATAACCCTCCTGGCCGATAGCCCGGCTGAAGTCATGTTGTTCGACTTGTCGTAGTTGCCGCGGCCTTCGTGGTCGCTCATTTCCATGGCGGACGTTTCCAAATCACTTCCTGCTAACGTGGCCGGCGACTGGTTCGTCGATTCAACCTGCATTGATTGCGACACCTGCCGGCAGCTCGCCCCACGCGTCTTTGGCGAAGCCGATGGTTATTCGTTCGTCCAAGAGCAGCCAGGCACGGCGGACGAGCGAGCGGCACTTCGTGCGCTCGTGTCGTGTCCGACGGGCTCGATCGGAACTCGCGGACATAACTCGGCTAAAGCGGTGATCGATGATTTCCCGTTGTTGATTGAGAGCGATGTCTATTACTGCGGCTTTACATCGCCCAAGTCGTACGGCGGCAGCAGTTATTTCATCCGGCATCCGCAAGGCAACTGGCTGATCGATTCGCCCAAGTATTTGCCGCAACTCGTGCGGCGCTTCGAGGCCCTGGGCGGCATCGCGACGATTTTTCTGACGCATCGCGACGACATCGCGGACGCGGCCAAATATGCGCAACACTTTGGAGCTGCGCGGATCATTCATCGCGAGGAAATCGACGCTCAGCCCCAGGCCGAGCACCTAATCGACGGTTTCGAACCGGTCGAGATCGCGCCCGATTTCCTGGCGATCCCAACGCCGGGCCATACCGCGGGTCATATTGCTCTGCTCTATAACAATCCGGACGGGCAGAATCGCTACTTGTTTACCGGCGATCATCTCGCCTGGGATCGCGACCAGCAGCGTTTGACTGCCTTCCGCGATTATTGCTGGGACTCCTGGCCCAAGCAAAAAGAATCGCTGGCGAAGTTGCTCGATTATTCGTTCGAATGGGTGCTACCAGGCCATGGCGAGCGCGTGCATCTGCCGGCGGATGAAATGCACCGGCAATTAAGCGATCTGGTCCGTCGCCTCGGCGTTCCGTTGGCACTGTAGGGAACGCCCTCCGTGGCGCTCCGCCTGAACCTGGCGCTGCGGGAACACGCCCTGCGGCCTTCCTTCCGGGCCAAACGGCGGGTGCCACTGTTGGCTTGTTCCGCAGTGCCGTGTGCCCCAACGGGGCAACCTTCGTCAGCCCAGGTCGTAGCGAGCGCTGCGAGCGAAGGCCTGGGTAAACAAACACAGAATCCGTCATAAGCCCCAACGGGGCGACATCGAATTTGCTCGCCAAGTTCAGCCGACGCCATCACGCAAAGCTGCACCGGCTGCTCACCCCCTCAAAATCTTCTCCATCGCCTTCCCCTTCGCCAGTTCATCCACCAATTTATCGAGATAGCGTATCTCCCGCATCGTCGGCTCTTCAATGTCCTCCACGCGCACGCCGCAAACGACGCCTTTGATCAAACTTCGTGCAGGATTCATCTGCGGAGCTTCCTGGAAGAAGGTTTCGAAGTCGGTCTGCTTTTTCAAGTGTCCTGCTAACTCCTTCTGGCTGTAGCCGGTGAGCCAGCAGATGATGGCGTCCACTTCGGCTTTTTTCCGTCCCTTCTTTTCGGCCTTGGCCACATAGTGCGGATAGACGCTGGCGAAGGTCATCGTGAATAGTCGGTGTTTGGTTGCCATTGGAGTTAGAGGTCAGGGTTCAGGGTGTGGTGCGATCAAGTTTGAAGTTTTTTCATTACGACGGGGTTTGGTGCTGGTTGTAAGTTGTTGGAGGTGTTGGAGTTTGGGATTTGGGGTGGAAGGGTGGTGCGCTCAACTTGAGCGGCGGCGAGTTTCAAGTTCCAGGTTTCAAGTTGGAACCGGTGGCTGCGACTAATAATTTGAAAAAGTTTTTTGGGGAGCGGAGTGGGTGGTTTTCGGAAGTTGGTGGCTGGTGGGGAGATGTGGCGACTAATAATTGAAGGGTAGCGCTAATATTAGCCGGAGTATTAGTTTGGCGGCGGAAATACCAAAGTCATAAAAAAAGGAAACTAGCGACTGATGAAAACACAGATTGACACGGATTTGAAGATGGCCGGCTGGATTGGTAGCAGCGGCTGATTGGGGTGGGCGACCAGGTTGGGAAAGAGCGAAGGGCCGTTTTGCGATGGAGCACAAATGGCAGGCCGTTTGGAACATTTGTACATGTGCAAATGTCGCGCCGAGAATTGGAGGGAGTGGGGGAGGGAGTGGGGGAGGGGGAGG
>DASXLL010000239.1:0-23348 GCA_036496265.1 Pirellulaceae bacterium
CACGCCAGGTTGTAATGCACAATCGCCTGCGAAGCGTCGGCTTCGAGCGCTTCTTCGAGTGATTGAATCGCCAAATCCAATCGCCTGCACCGCTTGAAGCACCAGCCCAGCGATAGCCGGATGTGGACATTCTGCGGCTCAATCTCGGCCGCTTCGCGCAAGAGCGGCACGGCGTCGAGGAAATTCTCCATCGCCCGCAATGCCTGGCCGCGAAGAAACAGAACGTGAGCTTTGTGGCCGCCCGGATTATCGATCCGATCGAGCGTTTTGATCACGCGGCGGGCCAGTTGATCGCGAGTGATCGGCTGGCAAGGCATCTTGTCGCCAAACACCGTGATCAGGTCGAGATAGCCTTCGGCTTCCCGAAGAATCTGCTGCCGGCGGATGCGAATGGGCTCGATCATAATCGTGCTTACGGCCGTCACAGCATGGATCAAACAAATAATCCCGACTACATCAATTCTAGTCGCCCTGACAAAAGTGCCAAATCGGGGGTGAACAAATCCGCGCGGATTTTGCCAATTTTAACCGCTGCGAGCAGCAACAATCCGAACGCGCAAAGATTAAGGCCCACAGCAAAGCACCAAATCACAAGCACCAAATCACAAACAAATTTCAAGCCACAATGACCGAATGCCGGATAGCTTTCCTGCTTGGATTTCGTCATTTGTGCTTGTTTGTGATTTGTTGCTTGGTGCTTGTAATTTCGACCGCTAGGTGGACACCCGTTCGATATACTCCCCCGTCCGCGTGTCGATCTTGATCACGTTGCCCATCTGAATAAACAGCGGGGCAAGCACTTCCGCCCCAGTTTCAACCTTCACCGGCTTGGTCACGTTCGTCGCTGTGTCGCCGCGGGCACCGGGCTCACAGTATTCCACCTTGAGCGCGACATGCGCCGGCGGCGTCATGCTGATGGGCTGGCCGTTGTACAGCAAAACAGAGACGGGCGTCCCTTCCTTCAGAAACTTCCAGGTATCTTCCAAATTATCCTTCGACAGCTCGTATTGATCAAACGTGGCCGAATTCATGAAGAAGAACGTCTCCTGCTGCGCATACAAATACTGGCAGGGCACTTCCTCGACATCCGCCGATTCCAGCTCATCGCCGCCGCGAAACACCCGCTTCAGCGTCGTCCCGCGGATCAAGTTCTTCAGCGTGCATTCATAGAGCGCGTTGCCCTTGCCCGGCTTACGGAAATTCATTTCCGCCATCAGATACGGCTCACCGTCGATCACGACCTTCAATCCCTTCCTAAAATCACCCGACCTGTACGTTGCCACGGCGTTGGTCCCTACTTCAATTGGTTTGCGAGCATTAAGTTGACTCTATGGGAATTGTAGCTTTCGACCGCAAATCTGTCGGGGGGAGTTCCGCAACCGTAGGTCCCGCCGGCCCGGCGGGACCTCTTTCGAGCGAGGCCGATTGCGCCAATCTAGGTCCCGTCCGGCGGCCGGGACCTACAACGTGGCATGACGACCTAAAATATGCCATTCGCGACCCCTACCAACTGGTTACGGCGCTTGAACTTCCCACAGAATTCATAGAACCGGCCCGCCAGGCAGCCGAGACGTTTCCATTGTTCGCACCCTGGCCTTATGTCGTCCGAATGCGCAAAGGCGATCCGTCTGACCCGCTGCTCCGGCAGGTTCTTCCGCTAGCGGATGAACTCGACAATACTCCCGGCTTTAGTTCCGATGCCGTGGGCGACTCGGAAGCTCTGCTCACGCCAGGGCTGCTGCAGAAATATCACGGCCGCGCCCTCCTGATTACGACGGGTGCCTGCGCCATTCATTGCCGCTATTGTTTCCGCCGAGAATATCCATATTCCGAGTCGCCCAAATCCGCGGCCGACTGGCGGCCGGCCCTCGATCGCATCGCGGCTGACAGTTCGATCGACGAAGTCATTCTTTCCGGCGGCGACCCGCTCACACTCTCCGACAATCACCTGGCCGAACTCGCCGGCCGGATCGCTAGAATCCCTCACGTTCAGCGGCTTCGCATCCACACTCGCCTGCCCATCGTCATCCCATCGCGCGTCACGAGCGAATTGATCGACTGGCTGCGCAGCACGCGTCTCACGGCCATCGTCGTTATTCATGCTAATCACGCCAACGAACTCGACGACGCCACTTCCGCCGCGATTGGGAAGCTAATCGACTCCGGCATCCCGCTGCTCAATCAAACGGTCCTTCTCCGCGGAATTAACGACCACGCGGAGGCTCTCATCAATCTCTCCCGCAGCCTCATCAATCTGCGCGTCATTCCTTATTATCTGCACCAACTCGATCGCGTCCGCGGCGCGGCTCACTTCGAAGTTCCCATCGCTCGCGGCCTCGAACTGATCGCCGCCATGCGCAAAGTTCTCCCGGGCTACGCCGTCCCGCGGTATGTGCAAGAAATCGCCGGCCGTCGGCACAAAGAGCTTCTCGCGTAGGGTCGGCTATGCCCACCTGCGTTCAGCGAGCCTTTGCCATCAACGACTAGGACTTCTCCAATCTCTCGACATCACTCACCAGCGCCCGGAAAAACGGCTCAACATCGGTCACCAGGCCGACGGTTTGAAAACTGCCGCGGTCGGCGAGTTTGATGACCGTGCTCGGATTGATATCAACACATACGACCTTCACCCATGCCGGCAGCAAGTTCCCAACGGCAATCGAATGCAGCGTCGTGGCGACCATCAGGCAAAATGTCACGTCGCGGATTTTCTCGCGCATCTGAGCCTGGGCAACGAGCGTGTCGGTGATCACTTCCGGCAGCGGACCGTCGTCGCGAATGCTGCCGGCGAGCAGATAATCGATGTTGTTCTTCACACACTCGTACATAATCCCGCTTTTCAGCTCGCCGCTCTCGACGGCTTGCCGAATACCTCCAACGCGGCGAATGCGATTGATCGCCCGTAAATGGTGCTCGTGCCCGGCTTCCAAAATGTCGCCGCTATCCAGCCGCACACCGAGACTCGTGCCAAAAATGGCGTGCTCGATATCGTGCGTCGCCAACGCGTTGCCTGCGAACAATCGGTGGATATAGCCCCGACGAATGAGGCTCGAGACGTGCTCGACGCTCCCGGTATGCACAATCGCCGGCCCACCGACAAGCAGTGCTTTGCCGCCTTCTCGTTTAGCCCGAATCAGCTCGAGCGCTACCTGGCGAATGGCGACGCCTTTCGGTTTCTCCGTCGAAACCGGGCTGTTCATGAACTCAAAGCCGTGCGTCTCGGCCTCACGCCCTTCTGGCAGCACGCGCACGCCAGCGTGTCCGACGACATATTGCTCGCCAACCTTTACATCGGTCATCGCCCGACAAATGGCGCTTCCCGCCGCCGCATCGACGAGCACCCCGCAGTCCATTTCCTGGTTTTGCACCTCAATCCACCGACCGCCGACGCGAATTTCGGTCCGCTGATTCGTCGTGCTGTAAAATCCCTCCGGAAATGCCCCCGCAATATCAGCCGCGACCAGCCGGGCGTCCTGTGTATTCACCGGTGTCGCGCCGTGATCGGCAATTTCGGCCAGAATTGCCTGTAGCCGCTGTTCCGTCGCCGCGCGGACCTCAATCAAGGCATAGCTCGGATCGCTGCGATGATGCCCAATGGAGATTTTTTCGATCCGAAACTCGCCGCCCGCGGCGGTAATCAAATCCAATACCTTCGGCAGCAGCAGGCTATCGATGACATGCCCCGCCAACTCGACGCGTTCGACAAACGGGAAGTTTCTTGGTGGTGATTTGGCCGTGGGCATTTTGATTTCCTTTGGCGCTCATTGAGCGCATAGGCGGAGGAGCAGGAGCAAGATGACGAGTAAGATTATGACGAGGATGATGAGTACGAGCAGGAGCAAGATTAGGACCAAACGGTCTTGCTCTTGCTCTTACTCCTGCTCTTAATCCCATTCCTAATCTTACTCCTTCTCTTAATCTTGCTCCTCTGGCTTGCCGGCTCGTCCGGCCAACTGTGCGCCCCATGCGGACGCCAGTATATTGCCTATATCTCTCTAATCTCTGACTTCTAACATTTGACTGTTGCTCTTTCCCATGCCCGACTCCGGAAAAGACCGCTGGAATTCGCTCCTCGAAACGCTCGGCGTGCCCGCCGGCGAATCTGCACCGCCGCCACCATCCGCGGTACCGGCCGAAGAAACAGCCGCCGCGCCGGTGAAGCAACCCATCTCGATGCTGCGGCCCGAAAAATCGAAAGCCGCTGCCAAGCCGAAATCGGCCAAGCCAGCACCCAAAACGCCGAGCTATTGGTCGCGCATTGCTGGTGCTCTGGGCCTGGAATCCGCGGCCGAGCCCGAGTCGGCCGTGGAACCGTCGCAACAGCCGGTTCACGAAGAACCCGGCGCGGAAACGGCCAAGCCCTCGTTCGCACGACACGAAGAGCCGCGACCAGCGCGAGCGCCGCGGGAAGAGGAATCGCCGCGGCGCGGTTTCGAGCGCCCCCGCCGAGAGGAATCGCGCCGGGAGGAACATCGTCCCCGCAAAGAACGCGAAGAGCCGGAGACGACCGGGCAGCAGTCGCTGAACGAGATGTTCGGCAAGAAGCCAGCCGACGTGAACGTATTCGGTCTAGGTGTCCGCGACGAGGACGGCGAAACTCGCACCGACGTGCCCGCAGAGCTTCCCCGATCAAAGGACGACAGCGGCGCGGTGCTCGATTACGACCGTCCCGCAGGGGCGGACCTCTCGTTTGAGCAATCGGCGGCCGGCAAGCGCGGTTTCGGGGCTGAAGAAAGCGAGGAGCGCGACGGCCATCGTCGCCGGCGCCGGCGCGGGCGTGGTCGCGGGCGGGGTCGTGGCGGCGAGCAATCGGCGCATTCCGCTGAGCGGCATGAATCGGACATCGAACCGGCCGGCGAAGACGCCGACTTCGATATCGACCGCGACGAAGAATTGGAAATCGACGCTGAGTTGAGCGATCAACCAGCCAGCCGCGAGCGCGGGCCGCGCGGCGCGGACGAGCCGCGAAGTTTTGAGGCTGATGATTATGCGCCGCGCAGCGAGCGTCCGTCCCGGCGCCGCGAAGAACGAGGCGGAAGCGGTCGCGACGAGGACCGCCGTGGCGGCCGATCGCGTCGCGAGCGAAGCGAGCGCGGGGCGGCGAGTGAGCGCGGGGCGGCGAGTGAGCGCGGGGCGGCGGGCGAGCGCGGGGCGGCGGGCGAGCGAGCGCCGTCGGGCGAGCGCGGTCCGGCGGGCAAGCGCGCGGAATATCCCAGAAGCGATGAACGCGGCGATTTGCGTCCACCGCGCAAGACGCGCCACGCGGGCAAGCCAGTGCCCGAGACGGACGATGAACCGGACGAAGACCTGCAGGCGGTGGGCATGGATGACGACGATTCGGGTGACGGCGGCTCGCCGACGCATCGGAAAATTCCGACCTGGGACGAAGCCGTCAACTTGCTGATCGACGCCAACATGGCCGCGCGAGCCAACAGTCCCGATCGCGGCGACCGTGGGCGGGGACGCGGGCGGGGACGAGGCAGGTAAATCACAAATCACAAGCTCCAAATCGCAAACAATGACCAAGCACCAATGACCAATGGGGGCGAATTTGGCTCATGGCAAATTGGAGTTTGTTTGTGATTTGATGCTTGGTTCTTGGTCATTCCTCTCTGATGCCTCTCTATCAGCAGCACCTGGAAGCGCTCCGCAACGCCTTTCCTGCGCCGGTTTCTGATCCGGTCCATGATGGCTACGTTGTTTTTTCGCTGCTGCGAACGCTCGACCGGGTCGATGCGCTGAAATCGCAAGCGCCGATTCTCGGTGTTCCGCGCGAGCCGGATTATGCGGCCGCCGCGACCGCTGTTTTGGCGAATGACCCGCAGCCGCTGGAAAAAGTCATTCCGCAGCTTGTCGATTGCCTGAACGGGATGCTCATCGTCGCGCATCCGCGGAGCCAGGTGAATGTCGTCGCGCCGCCGTCGATCGCCAGCGTGATCGGCACCGTTCTGCCGAGCATGTACAACCCGAATCTCTGCAGCGACGAAAGCGGCCGCGGCTTTTCGGAAGCCGAGGTTCGCGTGGCTTCGATCGCCGCGCAGCTTGTGGGCTACGATTCGCAAAAATCCGGCGGTGTGTTCACGTTCGGCGGCACTGGCACGTTGCTCTACGGCCTCAAAATCGGCCTCGAAAAAGCTCTTCCCGGCACCTTCGATCGGGGGCTTTGGTCGGAAGGCTCGGCGCTCGGCTCGTGCCGCCCAGCGGCAACAGCCTCGCCCTCCCAAGCGAGAATCTCGCCCTCCCAAGCGGGAGCCTCGCCCTCCCAAAATCTGCGATCGCCTGTCATCTTATGTTCGGACCGGGGGCACTATGCCTGCGCTAGCGTGGCGGCGTGGCTGGGGCTCGGTCAACAAAATGTCGTTCGTGTGGCGTCGAAGCGCGATAACTCGATCGATATCACGGCTCTCGAAGCGGCGGCTCGTGAGCAGCTTGAACAAGGCAAACCGATCGCGGCGATCGTGGCCACGCTCGGCACGACCGACGCCTTCGGCCTCGACGACCTCGCGACGATCTACGCGCTTCGTCAGCGGCTCAGCGACGAGTTTCATCTGCCGTATAAGCCGCACATTCACGCCGATGCCGTCATCGGCTGGGCCTGGTCGGTCTTTGACGACTATTCCTTTGCCGAAAATCCGCTCGGTTTCCGCGGCCGCACCGTTCGCGCTCTCGCCGCTGCCGTCAGTCGCGTTCAGCACTTGCGGCTGGCCGATTCAATCGGCATCGACTTCCACAAAACGGGCTTCGCGCCCTACATCTCGTCGCTGTTGCTCGTCCGCGATCGCGCCGACTTCGGCCTGGTCGCTCGCCAACGCGAAACGATGCCGTATCTCTATCACACGGGCCAATATCATCCCGGCATGTTCACGCTCGAAACGACTCGCAGCGCCACCGGTGTGATGGCCGCGCTGGCCAACCTGCTCTTGCTCGGCAAGGAAGGGCTGCGGACGCTCATCGGCCATGCGGTCGAGATGGCGGAAGTGCTCCGCGAACTGATCGCCAGCCGGCCCGAGCTTTCGACGCTCAACGACCAGAATTTCGGCCCCGTCACGCTGTTCCGCGCTTATCCCGGCGGCGTTGATACCTTTCGTGTCCACGACCGCGAGCGCAGCGATCCATCGTTTGCGGCTGACCTGGAGCGGCATAACGATCTGAATCGCCGCATCTACCAGCGCGTCGCGGCCGAAGCCTACGCCGGCCGCGGCGTCGCGATCGGGTTCACGGACAACTACGGTCTTTCTGCGACTGGCCAGCCGATCTGCGCCCTCAAGTCGTATGTTCTTTCTCCTTTCGCCAGTGAAGATCAAATGCACGCGGTGATTGAACACGTCCTCGCTGCGCTCAAAGCCGAGGAAGCCGGAGCCGCCAGTTAGCGATTTTGCGCGGGACCGGACGATTGGGCTTCTCTGTACTGGATTCAGTACGCGGGCCGGATACATCAGGGTCGATACATAGGTTCGACATCTTCCTTTTTTCGGGTGGGGAATACCGTTAGGCATATGCATGCGTTTTTGTATTTATGCAGGCGTGCATTTTTCCGAAAGTATTGGCATGAAACTGGTTGTGATACATTTGTATATGCATGACTATGCGTCGTATGCATGACGGCGGAGCTGGTGATTTTTTTGTTTTTTACCGCAAGGGTCTGTTCAGGCGGCGCTTTTGCGCATTGGTACAGATGTATAGATGCGCGAGGAAGTGGGTTTATTTGGCATGGCAAGGCTGAATTGCAACTGAATGTGCTTCCAGGGGGATGGACCGCGGATGACGCGAATGGCACGGATGGGGGCGGTCGAGCTGATCAAAATGCAGCGGAATCGTGGAAAAATGGGAACGGGCGGCTAATTTAGGGCGTCGAACCTGAAAAACTTGGTCCCGGTTCTGGCGCGCGTACCGAACCACTGGTAGGGATTTGAGTCGGGGGGTAGGGTGAAAGTGGGGAATTGGCGGTGAGCCGCTGGCAATCTTGTGGACTTGACGTTGAGCGTTTGGAGCCGAGTGCGTGGATTGTTGGGCAGGCGGGGTGCAAAGCATTCCGTGCATAGAGCTGCTGCGCGCCGCCGCCATCGCTCGCTGCGGCTGGAAATGCTCGAAACGCGGCGCGTGTTCGCCGCGGGCTTTGCGGAGTTTGTCGATCCGCATCCGGCGGATGGAAATCAATTCGGGGCTTCGGTCGTGCCGCTATCAACGGGCAATGTGGTGGTCACGTCGCCGTTTGATGATGCGGGCGGAACGGATGCGGGAGCTGTTTATCTTTTCAATGGCAGAAGCGGTCAACTGATTAGCACGCTCATTGGCTCGCATCCGAACGATCATGTCGGTCTTAGCTATCCCGCTGCGCTGGCCAACGGCAACTTTGTCATTTCGAGTCCCGATTGGGACAGCGACGCGGCGCAAGATGTTGGGGCTGCGACTTGGGGGAGCGGCGTTAGCGGCATCAACGGCGTTGTGAGCGCTGCGAACAGTTTGGTTGGGAGCACGGCCAGCGATCACGTCGGTTCCTATGTCGTGGGGCTGAAGGATGGGAACTATATCGTTGCTGTTGCCCAATGGGATAACGCAGGCGTGGTGGACGTTGGGGCTGTGACGCGGGGCGACGGCACCGAGGGTACTTTCGGCGAAGTGACGGCAGATAACAGCCTCGTGGGCACTACAGCTGGAGATCAGGTTGGCACGTATGTAACTACGCTCGCCAATGGCAATTTTGTTGTCAATAGCCCCAATTGGCACAACGGCAGCGCGGAAAATGCCGGTGCCGTGACATTTGTCGATGCAGCAACGGGCTTAAGCGGGACCGTGACATCCGACAACAGTCTTGTCGGCACGGCCGCCAATGACAAAGTCGGCGGCAGCCGCGTCTATCCGCTCGCCAATGGGAACTACGTTGTTTTGTCGTGGAATTGGCATTCAAACACTGGCGCGGCGACGTTTGCGAATGGGGACACTGGAATTAGTGGAAGCGTTAGTGAGGCGAATAGCTTGGTTGGGAGCCGTGTCGCCGATGGGGTTGGGGCACACGTCAACGTTTTGCCGAACAGCAACTATCTGGTTGTGTGGCCAACCTGGGACAATGGTTCCTTGAAGGATGCAGGAGCCGTGACGTTCGGAAATGGTACGTCGGGTGTGAGTGGTTCTGTCAGCCCCGACAATAGCTTGGTGGGCGACAATGCCTTCGATAACGTCGGCAACGGCTCTGTCACCGTTCTGACGAATGGTAATTATGTAGTTCGCAGCTATACCTGGAGCACCGAGACGGTACATGCCGTCGGCGCAGTGACGTTTGGCGATGGGAGCGTTGGCGTGCAGGGCATGGTCAGCGTGGCCAATAGTTTGGTTGGAACCCATAAAGACGATCAAATAGGAAGCTATGGAGTCACTCGCCTAGCCAATGGCAACTACGTCGTTCTGAGTCCTCGCTGGGACAACGATGGAATAGTGGACGTCGGCGCGGTGACGTTTGGGAACGGCATGACAGGCGTTGCCGGCGCGGTGGATTCGTCGAACAGCCTGGTTGGCACGACAGCCGGAGATCGGGTCGGCGACAATACATCGACTTCGCTTAGCACCGGCGTGGTGGCGCTAGCGAACGGGAACTACGTTGTGCTGAGCCCGCAATGGGATAGCAATGGAATTCAGGACGCTGGCGCTGCGACGTTTGGCGGCGGCGTAACCGGTGCCGCCGGATTGATAAGTGACGCGAATAGTCTGGTGGGAACGGCCGCGGGCGATCAGGTTGGTATCGGCGCTCTTGTGCTGTCGAACGGCAACTACGTTGTGCTTAGTCCTAATTGGGATGATGGTGATGTGACGGACGTTGGAGCGGCCACGTTCGGCAACGGTCAAACGGGTGTCTCCGGGCCAGTAAATGAGGCCAATAGCCTCGTCGGGCGTATGGCCAACGACCGCGTCGGCTGGGGAAGTTCTTTCAGCCCGTATGCGACTAGTTTAACGAACGGTAATTACCTGATTGACAGCCCGAGTTGGGATGACGGCAGCATTGTGGATGCGGGCGCGGTGACGTTTGGAAACGGCGTAAGCGGCGTCGCCGGCACTGTGAATGCCGACAATAGCCTGGTTGGTAATAGCGCGTACTTGCTATCTCAGCCTTATTTTTCGGGCATTGCCTTTACAGCGCAACCTATACCGAACGGGAATTATCTTGTCTTTAGCAGCTCTGGAGATAATGGGAATTCGTCTGACATAGAAGCGGTCACTTTTGGCGACGGCGTGGTTGGCGTTTCCGGACATATCGATACCACGAACAGCGCGATGGGCAGCGGCGGAGATTCGGCTCTGAAGGCCTATCGTCTCGACGACGTTAATCAGAATATTACTTTGTCCTTCCCGTCGGAGGGCGGAGGCCGCGTACGTGTTGGTTCGCAAATCGACGGGTTTTCTCATCGCTGGCATTTGGCGGTTCAGCCGCAGGATGTGAATAACGATGGGCATGTCGCGGCGGATGATGTAATCGGGATTATCAATTACATCAACGCGCAAAAGCCGGTGGAGGTGGCGAGCGATGCGGCGGTGGGTGGGCCGTATGGATTTTTGGATGTGACGGGTGATGACCACGTCGTTGCGGAAGATGTGATTGCGGTGATCAATTACATCAATGCGCATCCGGAGGAACAGGAGGCAGCGACGACGCAGCTCGTCGAATCGAATCACCAGTCGGACGATGATTTGTTGTTGATGATGGCGGCGGATGCGGCGGGAGCGCGGCGGAAGTGACGATGGGACGGGAGTCTGCATGGAGTCGGGAGACCCCACGCACCATCGACGGTGGCAGTGGCACCATCGCGGAGGGCGTTCGCCACGGAATGGGCGGAGCCGAAATCGGGACAATAGCCGCTACCGTACGGAAGGGTGCGCGTCTCGATAGTGGGTGGCGATTTGGCCTGCAGCCGCGAGGCGGTCGGGAGTCGATTGCGGCTACGAATTTCCCGTCTGGAATATCTTGAACGGAATCGACTCCCGACCCCTTCCCTTCCAACAGGTAGTCGGCCAGCGCAACAATTCTGGACTTCAATCGGCACCCCAATGAACGTTTGTGCGGGTGCCCGCTACGCTTTAAAAGTGAGGAAAAATTACAATTTGCCAGATTTATTGCTACTCGGCGCGTGGTAATTAGAATCGGAACCGGTCTTCGCCGGCAGTTCGGCGGGATAAATGGCTTGGCTCGCATTTTCAGTTAATCGCGAGCACGCGGATGCGGTCCACTGCTGCGGACAGCATCCGTTTCGATTCATGCGGTGAGAAAGCAAATAAAGTGGCGAGATCCATTTCAGGCCTATCGCGTGGCGATAGGAAGCGACGGCTTCGTTCGTATTTGGGCACTTTTGGTTCGGGCAGTGGGTCGGCGGCTCGCGCACGCAAATCGCGGCGGCGGCTGCGCTTTGAGCCGCTGGAAGATCGCCGGCTGCTGATCGCGAGTTCGCCGACGATCGATGAATTTCCGGCGGGGGCGGCGCTGTCGAGCGCGGTGAATGGCATCACGTTCGGCGCGAATGGAACGGAGTGGTTCACGGAGCAGACGCAAACTCTTAACGGCGTTTCGCAACCCAGCAAAATCGGAAAGATCACGGAGGATGGGACGGTCACGGAATACGACATTCTGAACAACGATGGCGTGACGAAGACCAGCAATGCTTTTCCCGGCGGCATCGCCGGCGGATCGCACGGCTCGCTTTGGTTCACCGAAGGCATTGGCAACATTGTCAAGTTCGACCCATCGACCGGCCATTTCACGTCCTACCCGATTATTGGCGGCGGCAGCCCGACGGCGATCGCCGCGGTGTTCGATCAAGACCTGCTCGATTTCGTGATGTACTTCACGGATCAGCGGAACAACGCGATCGGAAAAATTACGCCCGACGGCACGATCACGGAGTACTCGATTCCAACATCGGGGAGTTATCCCTATGGCATTGCCGAAGGACCCGATGGCAATGCCTGGTTTACCGAGCTGTTCGGGAACAATATCGGTCGCATGACGCCGGACGGCGCGATTCAAGAATTTCCGCTAGACGGATTCCCTCAGCCGGAAGGAATTACGGCGGGTCCGGACGGGGCGCTGTGGTTCACGGAGCAGAACAGCAACCAGATTGGGCGAATCACTCCGGCGGGCATCGATGCGGCGACGAATAATCCGACGATCACTGAATTTCCGATCTTCTGGGCGACTTCGCCCGGCCCGCTGCCAACCAGCATTGCCACGGGAGCGGACGGCAATCTGTGGTTCACGGAAGCCGCGGGCAACAAGCTCGACGGAACGACGTATCGGATCGGTCAGATCAAGCCTTCCACGGGCGAGATCACGGAATTTCCGATTCCCACGTCGGCGAATTCTCCGACCGGCATCACTGGCGCGCCGGACGGCAATCTGTGGTTCGGGGAATCGCATGTGACGCAAGACAGCATGATGCCGCCGAATTTTGTTTATAGCGGCCAAATTGGCCGCATCACGCCGGCGGCCAACCCGGCACCTGTCGCCGATATGGGCATCAGCACCGACTTTCCCAGCCCGGTAAAAGTCGGCGATCAAATCACGTTTCATTTGACCGTCAAAAACAACAGTGCGACGAATACGGCGACGAACGTGATCGTCTATGACCCGATTCCGGCTGGGGCGAAGTTCTCGGGAAGCGCGAGCGACTTCACCAGCAGCGCGGGCGCGGGCAGCGCCAGCGTGACGAACGGGCAAGGGATCGCGAAGCTCGGCAATTTGGCGCCGGGGGCCAGCGCGAGCGTGACGCTGACGGTCACGGCCAGCGCGCTGGGCCAGGTGATCAACCGGGCGTATGTTCGCAGCGATTCGCCGGAAACCAACGACAGCAACAACGAAACCGCAGCGACCGTGAACGTTGTGCCGCCAACGACTTCATTCGTGTTCGGCGGGGCGTTCACAGCCAATGGCGTGCTGAACGATCCGTTGAAGTTCGATCCGAATACGGGTGCCAGCACGACGGGAAAATTCAACTGGGCGCTGACTCGGACGGGCGGCGATCCGCCACAGAACGTCGTCGTGACCATGACGATCCCCGCGACGTTGACGGACATCGCCGCTTATCCGCCGAACATTTTCAGCTACAACTCGACCACGCGGCTGCTCACGTTTGCCTTTTCGACAATTGCCAGCCAGGCGACGGTGAATTTCGGCTTTACCGCGCGGCCGACGGCAGTTGGCGATGTTACTGTGACCGCGACGGTGGCCGACGATGGCGTCATTACAGGCGTGCCGTTAGTTGGAAATCCACCGCTGCCGGGCAAGGCGCTCACGGCGCATGTTCAGGCAGAAGCGACGGCGCTATCGCTGAGCGGAGTGCTTGTCGGTGACGCAACCGGCAGCCCGATGGAGTTCGATCCTGGGACGAGTGCGCCCGTCACTTCGGGGATTTTTGGTTGGCAATTGAAGAACACCGGTGAAACGACCATCACCGGAGCGACGATATCGATCCCTTTGACCGGGCAACCGCTGACGAACATCGTTCCCGACGCTTACATCGATTCCATTTTCAGTCCCGTCGGGAATACGAGTTACAATCCGGCGACGAAGACGATCACGATTAGCGGCCTGCCCAATCTGGCCCCCAAGGGAAAGCCCATCCGGTTCGGCTTTCTGGCTGATCCCACGGCCCCAGGACAGGTGTCGGTAACGGCGAAAGTGACCATCAGCGGAAATCTTACTGGGACAAACCCGCCTTCGAACTCGATCTCGTCAACCGTCAACACTACCGTCGAGCAGCCGGCCGTGTCGCTGTCGCTCAATGGCGGTTTATCGATCGTAACCGGGTCGGCAGGCGCGACTTCCGCATCCGTTATGGCATTAGGGCCGGCGTTGGCAACGGCAACTTCCAGCAGCGGCCTGAGTGGTTCTGTCAACGTCATGACGATCAACGCGAAAACCGGCACGGTTGATACGTCAGGGAAGTTCACCTGGAAGTTGACAAATAACAGTGGTCACGCGGTAGCCAGCATCACGGTGACCATTCCATCTCTCGACCAACTGAAGAACATTTCGCCGTTTGCCGGCGGAACCTATTCGGCGGCAAACAATCGGGTCACATTCTCATTCCCGACGATCGCCGCCGGCGAGACGAAGACGTTTGGGTTCGCTGCCGATCCGAAAGCCATTGGCCCCTTATCCGTAACCGCCAATGTGAGTGCAGCCGGGGCGCTTGTGGGCGGCAGCAGTTCGCTATCGCAAACGATCAGCACGGTGGTGTTTTCTGAACCCATCTTTCAATTAGCGCCCGGCCCCGGTCCCGCCATTGCCTATGGACCAGTTATTGCCAATGCGGACTTGGTGCCGATTTATTATGGCTCTCAGTGGAAGGCGGCCGCCGCGCTACCGAATGTCGTTGCATTGCCTGGCCTGATGCACGGGGCCATGCAGAGCATTGTCAGTGGCCCCTATATGGATTTCTTGGCTCAGTACAGCACCAATACACAGAAAATCGGACGCGGAAAGGTTGAGTCCGATGTCTATTTTTCGGCCACCGCCGCACCTGAGGGAGTCGCAAATCCAATCAACGACAATGGCGACTCGACTACCTCTGTCATTAAAGCGGCCGTTGTAGCGCAAATAAGCAGCATGATTTCTCCCACCGGAGTAATTCCGTCTGCGAACACCGTGTGCGTGGTCTTCACTCCGCCGAATACCGTCATCCAAAACAGTGGCGGGGGCGGCGATTCGACAAAGAACTTTGTCGGGTATCACAATGCAATCAATATCCAATTTACGAATTCGAGGGGCACTGTTGTCGCTTCAAGAAATTACTATTACATCGTAATGCCCTGGCAAGGATTTCCGAATGGAGTTTCTCCGCCAGCAGACTACTTTCAGCGAATGACGGTCGTATTCTCTCACGAGCTGGCCGAGGCGGTCACGGACCCAGGGCTCACCAATGGTTGGCGCGATTATGATGCTCCGGGACAACCCGAAATCGGCGACATCGAGACCTGGAATAAGTATCAATCCGAAGACGCTGAGGGAAACCTGAATGCCTATGGCATGCTAAATGGTTACGCCGTTCAATACGAATGGGCGAACCAATACACCTATCCCGGAACGGATTTCACGGTTTATGACCAGCCCGTGCTGCCACAGAACGGCACCGATCCAACCTTCAAAGTGAAGACGATCGTCGATCCTTTCCGGAAGACGATTGGCGGTGCATCGGTGGCGGATACGGGCTATTTGTTCTCAGGCCCGATCGGCAGCTTTGAGGATACGACGAATACCAGCAGCGATCCATCGATTTACACGGCGACAATCGACTGGGGGGACGACAGCACTTCCACTGGCACGATCACGTACGACGGAAACCTCAATCAATTCCTCATTTCCGCCGCGCATGACTTCGATTCCGCTTCTGGATCAACCGCCACGGTCAATATATTGGTCGTCAATAATGTCACCGGTGCTGCCGCGACGCTCAGCGCTAATGTCACGCTCCAACAGACATCGACCGACGCTGCCAGCTTGCAATTCGACAATGCAACGTTCGACGCTTATCGCAACGGCTCGGATGCGGTAATTACCGTCGACCGCGTTGGGGACGTGACGCTGCCGGCAACGGTCGATTTTCACGTCAGCGGGGGTACGGCTGTCGATGGAACGGACTATCAAGCCCAGTCGGGTACACTCCAATTCGGTCCTGGCGCCACCACCGCGACGATCTTATTGCCGATTTATTCCAATCCGGCCGCGGCGGGCGATTTGACGGTGAACCTCATGCTGAGCACGCCGACCGGCAACACAGTGCTGGGCACACAGACGACGACGGTCGTGACAATTCATTCATCTGACCAGGTATTCGCGCCGCCGGCTCCCGTGCTCGACAGCGACACCGGTGCGTTCGTGAATGATTCCATCACGCTCGCCAACGGTTCTGCCGACGCTCCGCTGACGTTTATCGTCACGGGCGCGAGCGTGCGTAACGGGTATTTGCAACTTGTCGATGTGACCGATCCGGACAATCCCGTGATTCTCGGCGAGCCGGTGCAAGCCGTGAATGGAGAGGCAACGATCACGCTGGCGGATGAAGCGCTGGCGGACGGGACGCACGATATCGCGGTTATCAATTCGGCCGGGCTGACAGCCGGCGCGCGGCGGGCGTCGCAGGCGACCAGCATCACGATCGACAGCGTAACGCCGACCAGTTCGCTCACTGGCGTTCCCGCGTTCACTTCACTCGTCAACCTGCCGGTCAATTGGTCGGGTGACGATAACGCGACCGGTTCAGGGCTGCAAGGCTTTAACATCTCGGTCTCGGTCGATGGCGCGGATGCCATTCCGTGGCTTGAGAATACTACGGACACTTCGGCGACTTATTCCGCGACGCTCGGCCACTCGTACGACTTTTTCTCAGCAGCGGTCGATGTCGCCGGCAATACGGAGCCGATGCACGCCATCGCTGACGCTTCCGTTCTCGTCACGGCCACTCCTTGGCACAATCCGCACACCGGTCGGGGGCTGGATGTCACCGACGATGGCCACATCGTCGCCGACGATGTCATCACAATTATTAACTACATCAATGCCCACCGCACCAGTGACCTGCCCGCGAGCATTTTGACAAGCTCGCCGGCCCATTTCATCGATACGGATGGTGACAACAAAGCCACGGCCACCGATGTCATCAACGTGATTAACTTCATTAATTCCCATCACGGCGGGAGCGAAGGGGAAGCCGCGGAGCCTTCAACAGATACTGCGATTCAATCGCCAGCAACACAGCCACAAGTGTCGTCCGACGATTCGCTGTTGTTGCTGATCGCCGCCGACGTGGCCACGCAAGTTTCAACTCGCCGCGGTAATCGAATTTGACGGCTTCAATGACTCGCGACTACCGCACAGCCTGTTCGATGTCGGAAGGCACGGTGTCGATGGGAAAACGGCCGGAGCGAGTGGCGGCGCGGAAGGATTCGTAGTCGCGCTCGACCTGATCGGCGTAGGCGACGGCGTAGTTGGCGATTGACTCGTCGAAGATGTCGTTGGTTCCCAGATAGCCGGAAAGCGCGGCGGCGTCGCCCGATTTGGCGTGGGCACGGGCGAGGGCG
Organism: Pirellulaceae bacterium; assembly: GCA_036496265.1. GTDB lineage: Bacteria > Planctomycetota > Planctomycetia > Pirellulales > Pirellulaceae > CAYLLN01. The sequence goes on from DASXLL010000239.1 coordinate 17,062, forward strand.
CGGCCGCAGAGATGGCCGTAGGCGGCGAGCGTACGGGGGCCGTAGCCCGTTAAATTCGGAGCGATCTTCATGTCGCGGAGTTGGCGGACGTAAAATTCGTGACCGTGTACGCCGCCGGTCCAGCCGAGAAAAATGTCGCTGGCCGATTGCATCAGCCGTTGGCCTTCGACGACCCGTTCACCGTTCGTTTCATACGGCGAAGGCCCAGCCAGCCCTTCCAGCACCGAAGGTCGGGCTTCTTTCACTTGCAAAAACAGATGGTCGTCTTGAATGCCGGCAAACAGGGCGATGAAGCACCGCATGCCGACCGAGCCGACGCCGACGACCTTGTGGACGACGTCGAGAAGCTCGAAGCGGTCGAATAAAGTGCGTCGGTCGCGCGGCAGACTGGCCCGATAACTTTCGAAGAACGACCGCACCTCGCGCTCCATGTCCAATTCGTCCGCGTCGGGATGGAACAAGAGCGGCGGATGATCGTTGATCTTGGCTTTGCCGTTCTCGAGTTTCGTGAGGCTGTGAAAAACGTGCTCGGTCGTGCTGTGCAGGGCCTTATCGACGCTCCGCTTGAGCAGCTTCACGACTTTGGGATCGCCGGCATATTCCGCGAACACCTCGTCCATCGTCACCTTGGCGTACCAGGTTTCCAGGACCGACGTTTCGGCAAAGCGGGCCAGCGTCGCGCGATACGACGCGACGGCAGTGACCGCGGAGCGGAGGGCAGCATCCGCGTCGAGGCCCAGCCACCGCGCGGCGAGGACAAAACTCGTCGCCAGCCGCTTCACATCCCACTCGAACGGCCCGGGCAGCGTTTCGTCGAAGTCGTTGATGTCGAAGACGAGCGCCCGCTCGGGCGTCGCGAAGCCGCCAAAATTCATCAGGTGGCAATCGCCGCAGCACTGCACAATCAGCCCGGCTGACGGCGTTCCCTTGAGATCGTGCGCCTGCACAATCGCCGAGCCGCGGAAAAAAGCAAACGGCGACTCGGCCATTCGCGTGAACCGCACCGGCAGCAGCTTCGGCAGGCGATCCTTGTCCGTGTCTTCGATCAGCGCGAGCGGGTCGCGCTCGCCTTGGCCGAGGATGACCGCGGCGTGGCTCGAGCGCGGGCAGGCTTTGCGCAGCGCCTTGCCGCGCTGCTGCCGCTCTTCGCGTAAGCTCTCCGCAACGTTTGCAGCGACCTTCGATTCGGCAGGCTCCTCATCAACGGCCAGCGCCGTTTTCTTCTTTTGATTAGCGGCTTTCATAGCCCTTGCCCCCGACGCAAATCCAACGGGTGTCGTTACAGCATTTATTTCAACCGACAGTCAGGATCGACGCCACTATTGATGCGCACGAGCCCTTGCGCGAAGTAACGTTCGCTTATGACGACGTTACCGTTTAAACGGTGGAAAGATGCTTTCCTTTGGCGGATTACCGCCAGCGACGATATTAATTGCAAATGTAATTGCTCGACGCCCAGCGGGTTAATCCTGAGTCTGCTGGGCGTCCTTATGCGCCGTAACGAGCATACCAAAACACACGCCGAAATTGACGCGACGGTGCGGCAGATTTTTGATTTAGTCCGCGCTTCCGGCGCGCCGCTGAGCCTGCTAGGAATGAAGGTCGCGTCACTGGTCGGGATTCAGAAATGGTCGATGGACGACGCCGAGCGAGTCAGCGGCGGTGTTGTGGAACTCCTAATCAAGCGCCGCGGCTGGCAACGGCTCTGTCACGTCTCTGTTGAGGGAGAGCTGTAGCCTTCCTCGCCAACTATCGATGGCGAGAATCTCCTTGCCGATGTCGTCACATTAACTACAACGACCCCGGCCGCCCCTTCCCTGGCAAAAGCGAAGCGGCCTGCGGTATGAGGCTCCTGCCGAGTTGTTCGCCGCCAATAGCCAATAGCCAATAGCCAATTGCCGGTCTCTGCAGATGTGAAGGCGCTAATTGGCCGTGGATGTTGCGGCTCAGGCCATCCGGAAGCGAAAATAGCAGTTTGGTGCTAATATATTCCCCACGCTTAGGTGTTGTTGTCCGACGGCGAGCTTCGATGTCACGCAATCGCTGGCTATCTCGTTCCTCACGAACACCAGTTCGTTGTCGGCGGCTGATCGTCGAGACGCTCGAAACACGTACGCTTCTCGCGGCGACGATCACTGTCAATTCCGCGCTGGATAACGACGTGCGCGACGCCGTATTGACGCTTCGCGAAGCTATTGAGGTCAGCAACCGAACGCTCGCGATTGCATCCCTTACCAATCAAGAACAAGCGCAGGTCTCTGGCACGCCCACAGCCAATGATGCGGACACGATTGGGTTTAATATTCCCGGCGGTGGCGTTCGTACGATCGATTTAACTGTGGGTCTCCCGGACGTCACCGAGTCGGTAACCATCGATGGTTATACACAGCCGGGAGCGAGCGCGAATACGAACGGACCTTCGCAGGCAGGCAATGCGGTACTTTCGATCGAGTTGAACGGAACGAACGCGGGCCAAGGACTAACACTGGTAGCGGATGACTGCCTGATTCGTGGCTTGGTAATTAATCGATCCAGGGAAATTGGCATTTGGGTCCTGGGCGATCGAAACAGGATTGAGGGAAACTACGTCGGAACGGATCCTTCGGGAACAGTCGCCAGACCGAACATTCATTATGGCATCCTAATCTCAGGTGATTTTGGCAACTTGGCGGACAATATCATTGGTGGCGCGAGCCCTGAGGCCCGCAATCTTATTTCAGGCAACGAAGCTGCCTCTGGCGTCTACGTAGTTGGAGTCCAACATCAACACACCGTCACGAATACAACCATTCAAGGGAATTTCATCGGGACGGATGTCACCGGCACCGTTGCTTTGCCAAACGCGAGCGGGATTGTCTTACATGACAATGCAACAGCCACGCACATTGGTGGATCGGGCGTGGGCGAAGGGAATCTGATTTCAGGCAATCATTACGACGGAATTGGAATGGGAGTAAACGAAAACCAGTGTGGCGGTTTTGGGACCAGTATCCAGCTTTCTGACGGCGATCTCGTACAAGGCAATCGAATTGGCACGGACGCTTCCGGCACTCATTCGTTAGGCAATGGATTGGAAGGCGTCAGTGTTGGCTTTCCCGGCAATCATGCCGTGGGCGGCACAGCAGCCAATGAGGGGAACATCATCGCATTCAACGGCTGCCTTGGCGTCGGCCTGCTGAATGGACATACCTCGGTTCTGGGCAATTCAATTTTTTCTAACGCGAAGCTCGGAATTGATATCGGAATAAATGGCAAAGTAGAAGCTAACGATACCGACGACACCGACGGCGGAGCGAATAACCACCAGAATTTCCCCGAGCTGAATGCGGCGGTGCTGTCGAACGGGTTGGCTATGACGGTCAGTTACAGAGTTCCATCGTCCACGACATTTTCAGCCTACCCACTGCGCGTCGAGTTTTTCAAAGCGGATTCGGACGGGATCGAGGGGCAAACGTACTTGGGTTTTGACATCTATGCGGCCGCAGAAGCGGGACTAACGAAGGCGACAACGTTTACTCCGGCAACTGCCGTGTCCTTGGGGGATAAGATTGTCACCACCGCGACCGATGCCGCGGGAAATACATCGGAATTCAGCGCCGGCGTCGTTGTCGGTTGCAGCACGATCGTAGTGAACACAGCCGATTCGGGAGCAGGATCGCTGCGCGACGCGATCATCTGCGCCAATACGACTCCCAACATTGACCACGACGGCGACAATACTGTTGACGCCGACGCGATCACGTTTGCTATCCCGGGCTCGGGCGTGCATACGATTAGTCAGTTGTCCGCCCTGCCAACAATCACCGATCCGGTAATCATCGATGGCTACACGCAGCCGGGGTCGGGTGCCAATACGCTCGTCACTGGTGACAATGCCGTACTTCTGATTGAGCTCAACGGAACTAACGTGAGCTGGCCCTATAGCGGATTGGATATCTTCGCAGGCAACAGCACCGTGCGAGGGCTTGTTATTAATCGCTTTAAGGGAGACGGAATTCTGCTGCAAACCTTCGGTGGTGATACATTTGGCGGTAATGTTGTCGAGGGCAATTTTATCGGCACTGACCCCTCAGGCACTGTCGCGGCCGGAAATAGTGTTTTCGGCGGAGGCGCGGGAGTCGAAATTTTTTCATCAAGTGGCAACCGGATCGGCGGAACGACGCCTGAGGCAAGAAACCTCATTTCAGCCAATCAACACATTGGCGTCGAAATTCACGACGCGTTTAGCGCTTCGCAAAACGTGGTTCAGGGTAATTTCATAGGTACCGATGCCTCTGGCGCTCCTATGCTGGGCAATGGCGATGCCGGCGTTAGTATCGTCGGCGATTTTGCCGAGGCGAGCGGGAACCTTGTAGGTGGCATAGTTCCGGGGGTCGGAAATATCATCGCCGGTAATTTAAGCGGAGTGGTCATAATTGGACAAATGGCCACAGCTAACGCGGTTTTGGGAAATTCGATATTTGCGAATTACGGAGCGTCCGGCCTCTACCTCTCTGGAGCCCCCAACGACGCTGCCGACGCCGACACCGGGCCCAACAATCTCCAAAACTACCCCGAAATCAGCTACGCCACGACCGACGACGGCAAGCTGAAGGTCAACTACAACGTTCCGTCTGATCCGGCCAATTCAACATATCCGATGCGAGTCGAATTCTTCCTGGCCGACGCCAACGGCCAGGGAAAGACTTATTTGGGCTTCGACACGTTCACGGAAGCCGATTTCGCTGCCGGCGGAAAAACGGTGACTTTGGCAACCGCCTCACCCATCAAAGTCTCGGACAAAATCGTCGCCACCGCCACCGATTCGCTCACGGCGGCGGCCGACATTGGCCCAGCCAACACGTCGGAGTTCTCCGCCCAAGCCATCGTCGCCAGCCCCTGGCAAAATCACAATCCCGGCCGCCTGCGGTGGGATGTGAACGATGACATGCATGTCGTGGCGGACGATGTGCTGACAATCGTCAACTACATCAACGCCAAGGGTTCAGGGAAAGTTCCCGATAGCGCGGAGAACGCCAGTCCGTTTTTAGATGTCGATGGCGATAATTCCGTGGTGGCTGCGGATGTGCTCGACGTCATCAACTACATCAACGCCGGAAAAAGGCTCGGCGGCGAAGCGGAAGCGACCGATTCAGAAGCCAGCGGCCAGTCGCCAACAGCCGATGATGTGATGGCGATTTTGGCCGCCGATGTCGCGGCTCAGGCCGCGCGGAAGCGGAGGGCATAAGTCGCGTCATGTGTAGAATTCAGCCTAAAAAGGTGTGTGCGGCACGAGGCGGCCCTAGCTTTCGATTCCAACGGTATGAATGGTCACGGAGCCAAGCTATCATCGCACACGGCAGACCCTTATCGTCAATTGCTTACCGTCAATTGATTTTTGAGCCGCTTCTGCAATCGCGATGCGGCTTACGACGGACCGACTTTTTCGCTGATTCTTGATCGCTGCAAGTGGCGGCGTTCGCAGCAACCGAGACCCTGTAGAGTTTGTAAAGAATCAACGCATGTACGGCCTTCCAAATCGCCGCCTGAGAGCACGCTCGCGCTTACGGAGACTCTTCTTCGAGCCGCTCGAGGACCGGTCGTTGTTAGCCTGCAGCTTGGATGTCACCAATACGCTCGACAGCGGCGTCGGCAGCCTGCGCGACGCGATCACCTGCGCCAATGCCACGGCGAATATTGACCGAACTGGCGACGGCATCGCCGATCCCGATGTAATCTCGTTCGCTATCCCAGGGGCTGGCATACATTCAATTGCACCGGACTCTGAGCTGCCGGAAATCACCGATTCCGCCATCATCGACGGCTACACGCAGCCGGGGGCCAAAGCGAACACCAATGGACCGAATGCGGGCTCCAACGCGGTGATTCTTATCGAGTTAAACGGCGCCAACGTTGCCTCCGCCGTTAGCGGGCTGCGCTTGTCTTCAGACAACAGCACGGTGAGCGGATTGGCCGTCAATCAATTCCTGAATGGAATCGAGCTCTTGGGAGGCAGCGGCAATGTGATTGCCGGCAACTTCATTGGCACGGACCCATCCGGGACGGTCCCTGCTGCTAACAGCCAGCACGGTGTGTTCGTTCAGGATTCGGCGAACAACACGATCGGCGGCACAACGCCCATGGCCCGCAATGTAATTTCAAACAACCTTACCGGCATCGGCATCTCCTCCTTTTCGCTGGGTAACATCATCACCGGCAATTTGGTGGGCACCGATGCCTCGGGCACGCTTTCGCTGGGCAACTTCGTTGAAGGAATTGCGATTTACTTCGACACTTCGGGCGCTCTT
>DASXLL010000240.1:0-2018 GCA_036496265.1 Pirellulaceae bacterium
CTGACCGGCGGCGGCCGCGCAGACACCACGATAATCCTCATCGACCGCTCGGCCAGCATGGCGCAACGAGGCGCCAGCACAGTGAGCTCGAAATTGGAAACCGGGATCGCTCAGCTTACCGAAACACTCGGGAAGCTCGGCTCCGGTCACTGGGTATTGATCGATAGCGTTTCGCACGACCCGATCGACCTACATGTTCCTGAGGAGCTCGCGCAATCGATTAGCGCTCGCGGGGCGAGCGCCACTGCCGACTTGCCCGGCATGCTACAAGCAGCGCACGACTACATCAGCAACAACCACACTGGGCAGACGGAAATCTGGATTTGCTCTGATCTGCGTGCAAACGACTGGAACGCGGAGAGCGGCCGCTGGCAAAGCCTTCGCGATGGCTTCCAAGAGTTCAAGCAAAGCGTCCGCTTTCATTTGCTGGCGTATTCCGCGCCCTCAACGGCCAATGTCGCAGTCCGCGTTACAAACGTCGAGCGCCGCTCCACCGGCGACGGCGCGGCGTTATTCCTCTCCGTTACTCTCCGGCGTGAAAGCGGGGAAGGCAAGCTTAGCATTCCACTTGAATTCGAAATCGAAGGCTCGCGTTCGGAGCTCATGGTCGAGATGGAAGGACATGAATTCGAGCTGAAGAACCACCGCATCGACCTTTCCAGCGACCATGCGCAAGGCTGGGGACGCGTATCTATACCGGCGGATGAAAACCCTGCTGACAATGAATTCTTTTTCGTTTTCGACCAACCACCGCCAAGGCACACCATCCTCATTGCGGATGACCGAGACGCCGCTCGATCGCTGGAGCTGGCGGCTGCGAGTTCGCCCGACCCGGCCGTCCAATGCGATGTCGAGTTGCTCGCTCCCGACAAACTCGCCGGCACTCGTTGGGAGGAAGCCTCACTCGTGCTTTGGCAAGCGCCGCTCCCGAGTGCTGAAATCGCCGCACTCATTCAGCAATATGTCGCCCGTGGCGGAGAGGTCATATTTTTTCCACCTCAGGTCCCGACCAGCGATTCGATTTTTGGCGTCCATTGGACAAGCTGGACCTCCCCGGCGGAGCCCATCCGGGTCGAATCGTGGCGCGGCGACCAGGATCTCTTAGCGCGAACTCAAAGCGGCGCCGCATTGCCTGTAGGCGAGCTGACGGTGAGCCGCTATTGCGGACTAGAGGGCGACGCCATTTCGCTTGCCAAACTTTATGGCGGCGCGCCGCTGTTGGCGCGGGTCACCACCGACCAAGGTGGCGCTTATTTCTGCGCGACAACGGCTTCTCCGGCGGATGCCTCGCTGGGCGCAGATGGCGTGGCCCTTTACGTTGCGATCCAGCGGGCGCTCGCAGCCGGAACCGCTGAATTGGCAAATACTCAGCAACTTGCTGCCGGTGAAGTATTTCCCGCCACCAAAGATAGTTGGCAACAACTGGCCGGCTCCGAAAATACGCTCTCCACCGAGTATCCATTTCATGCGGGCGTCTACTCGGCGTCACAACGAACCTTGGCCGTCAATCGCGACGAAGCGGAAGATCGCGCCGCGACCCTGGGCGACGCTCGGGTTGCGGAACTTTTTCGAGGTCTCGACTTTGACCGCGTCGATGATCAGGCCGGCAACATGCGATCACTGGCTCGCGAGGTGTGGCGAGTGTTTGTCGGCGGTATGGTCGCGGCCATGGTGATTGAAGCAGGTCTCTGCCTACCGAGGCCCAACCGACCGACGGGAGGCAACACGTGAATTCGGTCAGCCGGCTCACGTTTCTGGCCACACCATGGACGATCGCAGCCGCGATCGTCGCCTGGGCAATCGTGGCCGCGCTGAGCTTCATCGCTTGGCGACGCAGCGGCTACCGGTCGTCAATCGGCGCGCTCGAAGCCATGCGGCTGGTGATTCTGGCAATTGTCGGCGTCCTGTTGAATCAGCCAGAATTGGTTGAAGGATTTCGCCCGCAAGATAAGCCATCGATTGCGGTCCTATGGGATGCATCGGCGAGCATGGGCACCCGCGATGCCGTCGATCCCAAT
>DASXLL010000241.1:0-6505 GCA_036496265.1 Pirellulaceae bacterium
CTTCCGCATCCGCTTCTTGCTCATGCTCCTGAACTCCTAAAATGGTTCCTCCAGCCCAAGGTTTTACACCTTAAGCTAGCGCCCAATTTTTGGGGTCCACCTCAATTGGCCATATCGTTGTCCTTGTGTGGAGGTGAGGTATCAAGAAACGCCACGAGCCAGACAAAAGCGTCTGACTCGTTAGCGTTGGCAGTGTTCGCGGCTATTTAGCTATGCGTGCCCAAGCGTATCCGTCTGCGGTTCATGCGATACCGTCTTCGCACTCTGATCATTGTGATGCTGGTTGGCGGTCCACTGTGCGATTGGGGATGGAAAGCGTGGACTTCACCGGAATGGGAAGCCTACCGAACCTCGCGGGCGTCCGTCCAAGCATTTCAGGCAAAGCTCGCGTTGTCGAAAAAAGTAGATAACGGTTCAAATTTAACGAAGGCGGGTGTAAGGCACGCGAAATTGAGACTTAACCGCGAGGATGCAAGGGTTCGGAAGCAGTCGATTTTGTACCGGATGCTCACTCCGTCCATTTCTGAGTAAGCGCCCGATGTTCCGCTTCTCAATCCGCGACGTGCTATGGCTGACGGCGCTGGCGGCTATGGCCGTGGCGTGGTGGGTCGATCATTGCCGTTTGGAGTCGCTGGCCCATCGGCTGAAAACTGACTCGCAAATGAGCCTCGCGGTCGATGGGGTTGATTGAGAGTTGGTGCAGCTCTGCGCCGTAGAGCATCGCCGCCCGGCTTCGCGGGCTGGCGGCGCAACGGGTCGCAAATAGCGATGGCTACTTTGGCGGTGCAGCATCTGGTTTCTTCGTGAATCGCATGTCACGCAGCGGGCGGCCGTCCGGGGAAGTTATGTTTATTGAACGCAGATCTTCGCCAAAAAGAATCGCTAGTTCTTTGCCTTCAAATACGCCATCCTTCATTTCGATGGCGGCATTTTTCAACACGAAACCGCCCTCCGAGGCTAACAGCATGCTGTCGCACGTAATGATCCACTGATTTGGTTTCTCTACGGACTGCTCTGGCTGGGCAGGCAGAATCATCATTCCATCTTTCCCCATTGAGCAAAAAAGTTTGAGGCGGCTCGCATCTGGTTGCTTTGGTTCCTCACCCGTCACCGAACTGAGCGTGGTCGCAATCAAGGCTATTACGCTAAATAGCAATCGGGATCGCATGCCTGGTTCTCCTGTTGGCGGCTGAGTGTAACCGCGGCCATTTTCTCGGCATAGTCGATTCTGGCCCTTTTCAGTGTCTGATAAGGAAGGCCCCCAGCATCACAAACCGGGCAAATCTCGATCGTGTGAAACTGCCGATGGCTTGGATGGGTAAAAAACGGTAATGAACGACGTGAATCTTTGGGAGATAGCGCTGGCCGGGGTAGGGATGGTGTTGATTGCTGTCGGAGCGTCAGTCGGCTGGAAGATGATCTCGCACACGGAATGGAAGTGGTTCTGGATTGGAGCCGGACTGTGGGCGGCGGCGGTAACCGTCAAGCTAGTCATTGGTTTGCTGATGAATGCGGCGGTTCTGGGCTGGCTGAAGGAACATTTGCCCTATGCGGGATTCATCGCGGGTAGCGGGCTATTCATAGGGATTGAATCGAGCGCTTGTGAAATCGGGTTGACCATCGTTGCGGTGGCCGTTTGGCGGCAGTTTAGCCGCGAGGCGGGGCGGGCGATTGCAATTGGCGTTGGGGCGGGAGCTATCGAGGCATTTTTGCTAGGTGCAGTTGCGATCGTTTCGGTGGCTGTAGCCGCCAGCGGACTTGCCGTGGGCGAAGAAATATGGAAGGCACTGGCAGAGAACCAGCAAAAAATGCAATTGGCCTGGCTGATTGGCCCTCTGGAACGGGCGCTGGCTTTGCTCGTCCATGCGTCCAGCCGGGCGCTGGTGTTGCTAGGATTTGGCCATAGCAGACCGGGGATGGTGTTCGGTGGATTGGCGATTTTCACCGTGGTGGACGGCATTGCGGGGGCGGCGATTGTTGTTAGCAAGACGCATCGCGATTTGTCGCCGTGGTAGATTGAGCTGGCCATCGCGCCGCTGGCGCTATTGAGCGTTTTCGTTCTGCGCTGGTGCTATCAGCGGTGGCCGGATCGGTCAGCCGTGGGCGTCACATTGCCGAAAAGCGACGATTGACTGACGCCTCTGAGCGAGAAAGTATGATGGGAATTTGCTCTGACAGCCGTCGCCGTTGCTGGCGGTCGGCTTAAGGCACGTTTGACGGCAAAACGCTCCCTTGGACAACCGGCCGTGTCCAGCTATCCTGTTTAGGAACCACCGGTCAGGTAGCTCAGTTGGTAGAGCAATGGACTGAAAAAGCACCGCGAATATGCGGGGTAGTCCTCTCGCAGCCAGTGTTTTATCTGGCGAAACTGCGATTTGTGATCTTTGGGTTGGGACCACCTAAAACCGCCGAAAAACCCTCTCTGGTCCAGCTACTGGGTGTCAGTGACACCCGCAATTTCTGGCCGTTTGACCGTTTCGCTCGTCAGCCGATGAACATCATGGCGTCGAGCTCGGCGGCGATGCTCGGATGGGTGCCGGCCGCGTTAATTCCTACAGCCAATCGAGTGCCGCATCGTTTTCGGCTCTAACGACAACACTCGGCCGAACGTCGGATGTGACAAAGCCTGACGGTTGCGGCATCCGCGAAACACTGTCCCGCAGCGCGGCCACGGCGTTGACGTAGCTATCCTTCGTCACCGAAAGCGCCGCATGGCCAAGCATGAGCTGTGCCGCTTGGGCATCTTCCTTGAACAGCGTCGTCGCGCAGGTTTTGCGGAGCGTGTGTAATCCAAACTTCGCATTGCCCATCACTCCGGCCGTCGCCTGAAGCTGTCGGAAGTAGCGACCGAACCATTCCCGCGAAAACGGCCATGGGAAAACCTTCTCTTCATCGGAGCGAATCGCCAGCAAATGCCGCCGCACGATGTCATTCATCGGCAGCAGCAATCGCTTACGGGATTTCATTATCGCAGCCGGCAGCCTCAGCGTCCCCTCGTGGAAATCGACGTGACGCCATTCCATCGCAAACAGCGTTCGTCGTCGTAGGCCGACGTTGTAAGCCACCACGAGCAGCGCCCGCCACCATGCCGGCGGATCGACGCCTGCCACGCGCGGCGTTTCCATGCTGCCGGCGGCTTCATAGCACGCCGAAAGCAAATCATCCTTCACGATCTTCGGTTCAGGCAATTCCGCCCGCGGTGGCTTGCAGTACGGCACAACGTCGATGAATCCCGCGCGGTCCCTCGACTTGTGAACAGGCGGGCCGGCGCAGTCGAGAAGGTATTGAATGTGCCGAACGTACATTCGCACCGTGTGGGCGGATAGCACCTTTACCGTGCTGTACCGCCGTGCGGCCAAAAGCATATCGCGGAAATGGGCCAGCATTTCCGTCGTGACTTCCGCCAGCGTTGGATTGCCGACGAGCAGTTCAAACCGTCGAATGCACTTGATGTACAAGTCGGTGGTTTCGGGTGAACCGTCGAAGAGCCGTACCGGACGATAGTAAGCCTCGAAAAACGAGCGGAGTGTATGCTTCGCCCCGTCCGCTTTTGTTGTGGCTGAATCCGGCATCGGGAATAGATGCTCCCCGCGATCCCGCAGCCACTTCTCAGCAGCGATGGCGGCGATGCTGTATTCGTCGATAACCGGCAGCATCTTTTCCGTGCCCGCCAATTCGCGGACTTCAGCCACTGTCTGCGCCATCGCAGCATCAAGGGACTCGTTCCACAGCTTCGCTTGCTTCTTGAGAACAAATCGCAGGCCGTCGATTGTAAGGCCGACTTTTTTGCTAACTGCGGCCCACGAGAATCCACGAGCCCGCATCTTGGCGGCTTCGACGATCCGAGCCACGTCGAATGGGTTGTGCTCACCACGGCGGTAATAGGGGCGTTTGGCTGCCATGTTACGACACCGCCTTTCCGGACAGCACTCTCGCCCGCGGCAGCTTCCGGACTTCCCGGTCGTTGATGTTCAGGGCCACGACAGGCGCCGATTCGGCTTCGGCCATTGCTGGGCTTCGCCAGGGAATCAGCAACTTGACGGCCTCTCGCACGGTGTAGCGTTTGTCCTCGTAGTGTCGCTCGCTGGTCGCGCTGCTGCTGTGCATGAGCAGCGGCGAATGACGGCCGGTCATAACCTTCGTCCACGTGTTGTGAGTCACGCGCAGGCCCTGGAGTTTGTGCCGCCGGTCGTCGGGTATCTGGGCATCAACGAGAATCTTCCCGTAATGGTGGTAGAACGTGGCCTCCGACTTCTCCCAAGGAAAAACGAGTTCGCGATTCGACCCCGCTATGCGCTCAAGCAAGTCAACAACTTCCGGCCAGAGCCTGTATGTCGCGGCCTTCAAACCGCCTTTGCGCACCGCGGCCGGGAAGCTTACGGCGCGGGAATTCAAATCAACCCACTGCCACTGCAGGGCCAGCGTCGCGCCTCTGCGCTCGGATGTGCAAAAAACGAAGCCGAAGAGGGCGGGCCACCAATAGCGGGCCGGAACGCCGCACACGAGACCAGGCCGACATACTGCCGACTCAAACAACCGCCTCAACTGGGACTCGTCCAGGGCCAAGGGCGTTGGCTCCGGGATCGGCGGCAAGCTGAACGACGGGCGAGTGCCAATCTCCCCGCGATCGTTCAAAAACCTCCACAGCGCGCGTATCCTTTCCAGGTATGTCCGACCTGTCGTAGTTGAGCCGGGCCCACGCTGCAGTTCCCCCATCCATGCAATCAGCGAATCGTCGTCCAGGTCCGCCTCGGTCGGCAAGCGGCCTAAGTGCTTGCCGAAACTGTTGATCGAATAGCGGTAATGCTTCGCGGTCTTGTCGCTTCGGATATTCGCCTTGCGGCCGAACATTGCCTCCGCGATGGCCCATAGGCTGCGCGTCGGCTTGCTCGGATCGGATTGCCTCGGCGGTAGCGGCGTCGGCGGACCAAACGGCTCGGACGCCGCGAGATAGGCCGTGTCCCATCGCTGTCGGTTCTGTGCTCGCCACACCGCTACATGGTTGGCGGTAATGCCGAAGTGGGCGGCGATTTCCTCGAGCAATTTGCCTTCCGCGTGCATTCGGGCTGCGGTGTCGATCGATGCGGTGGATACGCGGCCGGCGCGATGGTGGGGGACTTCGCCGATGAGTGCAACGGCAGCGGCATAGGCTGCGTCCCACTCCGGACGATGATCACGGCGGAAGCAATCGATCGTCGTGGTGCCAGTGCCGAGTTGTCCGGCAATCGCGTTCCACGACTTACCGTTGGCCCGCATCAGCGTCGCCTGGCGAATCAGTTCGGTCCGTTGGGGGTCGGTGTACTTCCTCATGCTGCACCTCCTTCTTCTCGCGGCGCCCGAAGGTCGCGAACTATCGAAAGCAACAACTCGCCCGTGGCGACGTCCGGAGCAGCATCGATGTAGCCGTTGATTCGATAAGTCAGCAACACGCGAGGCCGCCCCTCATCATCGGCAAAGCGATTGAAGTCAAGTCGGACGCTGTCAGCGCTTTCGAGCAGTCGATCGCCTGGCGAGGGGCCGAAGAATGCCCGGCGGTCGCTGTGACGGTGGAGCGGATCTGGAAGCACGGGAATCTCCTCGATGCACGCCGATAGTGCGAACGTGCGAACACCAAGCCCGCGCGACTCGTTGCAAGGCGGCCAAGACCGCCCGCGCTCGGTCGCCCGACTCGGCTTCCTTGCCGACACGCGGAGTCGCACAGGCCCAGAGAACCGAGTGGAAGATGATCGCCGCTTGGTGCGCCGTGACGCTTGTGCGGGCGTGAGAATACAGCCGAATGTCAGCCAGTCAATCGCGTGCGGAGCGGCGAAAAATGGTCGCTACAAGGCTGGGGTTGTGACACCACAAGGCCCCGGTTGTGATACTCTCTTCAGGCCCCAGACCCCGGTGAGAACCCGGCTAAATGTACGCGTCGCGAAAGCGAAAAGAATTCCGAGTTTTTTTTCGCGGCTGGGAGTTTAGCAGGTCCGACGACGACAATCCACCGCGGCCAGTTGCTTTTCAGGATGGGCGGGCTGGCACTGACCGCCAACAACATTGGAGAGGACTGCATGAAGCGCGACATGGAACTAATCCGAAAGATCTTACTGGTCGTCGAGGAGTCGCAAGGCGAACCGGATTTGACTGTCCTGTTCAAAGACGGGTACGACGAAGCAGCTCTCAGCTACAACGCCTGGCTAACTCAAGAAGCCGGCCTGACGGCTGGAATTGATCCGTGCTGGTCAGATTCTGATCCCTATCCCGCCGTTTTCCTGCGGCGACTGACTTGGCAGGGACACGAGTTTCTTGACGCCGCACGCAACGAGCCACGCTGGAAGGGTGTAATGGGAAAGGTTAAGTCGGCTGGCGGGGGCGTAACCTTGGCCGTGCTGCAGTCGCTGCTCTCCGATGCGCTGAAACAGCAAATTGGGATTCCATAGCAGCCGAGTGGTTGCGTCATTCACAACGCCAGCGGTCTGATTGAACGTTTAGCCGCAATGAGGCCGTGACCGCATTCGCATGCATT
>DASXLL010000242.1:0-12884 GCA_036496265.1 Pirellulaceae bacterium
TCAAGACCGGTCGCCGGACCCTCGGCGCTGGCCAGCGGCAAAGCGTCGGGCGGAATCGTCACGTCGCCGTCGATTTTCGTGCGATACGCTTTGCCCGGCAGCTTGAGCAGGGTGTCCATCTCCGGCCAATAGTGGTCGGCCACGTCGCGCGGCAGGCAGTTTCGCAAGATGCAGACATACGCCGCCTTGCCGACGACTTCGCCCATCATGCCGCAGGTCTTCATCACGCGAGTCGTACCAAGCGCCTCATGCGTGACGCTGATGCAGCGGCCGGCCATGAATAGATTGTCGAGATTCCGCGAGTAGAAGCAGCGATAGGGAACGGGGTAGCCGAAGTTGCGGTCGATTCGCTGGTCGTGCTCGGCGATCGAAATGAACGGGTTGTCGGGAAATTTTTCGGCGAATTGCTTCTTGGGATAGTGCAGATCGATGCTCCAGGTGCTCGGCACGCAACCGTCGGGGAAGTCGCGCTTATTGACGATGTCGTCCTGCGTGAGAATCACATCACCGAGAAGCCGCCGCGATTCGCGCGGGCCGCCGATGTAGGCCACCCAGGTCAAAAACGCCGTGCGGTGCTTCTGGGCGCCGTCGCCATTTTTCATCGCATTGAACGCGCCGAAAACAGCTCGCAAATTCCAGTCGCGAATGCCCTCCGCGTCGCCAAGGGCATCTTTATTAAAGCCGCTTTCCCAGAACCACTGGCCGTGGTGGTCCTGTGGATAGGGAAAATCCTTCATGGCAAGTTCGAGAGCCCAGGGCGTCTTGGGATAGCTAACCGGCGATTGGCCTTCGTCCCAGGTCCACATGTTGCTCATACCCATGCGGCCGGTTTCGGACATATCCCAATCCGCGCCGGCCAGGGCGCCAATCGTGCCGTGACCAGTTCCATCGACGAACAGCCGGCCGACGAATTTTTTGTGCTCGCTGGTCCGTGTATCGAAGGCATAAACAGCGGTCAGCTTCTTACCGGTCCTATCGACCTTGTAAGCGTGGTGATTCAAAAACAAATCGATGTTTTTCTCGGCCCGAACGATCGCTTCCTTCTTAGCGTCTTCGAATTCCTCATAAGTTCCGGGCGACTTCTTGGCGTGATCGCAAAACTCCTCGACGATCTCACCAATGCGCGGAAATTTGCCGCGGCGAATCAGACCCATCGACCAAACGCGGACTTCGCTCGAACCGTTGCCGCCGAGGACGGGCCGATCTTGAATCAACGCGACTTTGCAGCCCATGCGCGCGGCTGAAAGAGCCGATCCAATGCCCGCGTAACCGCCGCCGATCACGACCAGATCGTAATCATCCTTCAGCGTCGGCGCATCGCCTAAATTAAGCAGCTTTCGCCGCCAGTCGGCGAGCGCCTTGCTCTCGTCGGGTGGCGGCTGCGAATCTTTGCTGAAATAAATCGCGTCGCAGCGGCCGTCGAAGCCGGTCAGATCGTGGATCGCGAGTTGTGCGTCACGGTTGGTGATCTCAACAGTTCCGCCGGACTGCCAGGACCATTCGGCTCCCTGCGTGCCGAATGTTTCACTCAGCGGATTACCATTGACAGAAAGCTGAAACCGTCCCGGCTGTCCCGACGCTTTCCACCGTGCGACCCAATCTTTCGTCCGCACGAAAACGAAGTATTTTCCTGTTTCGGGAAAAGTCACGCTCGTCGTCGCGTCGTCCACTGGCTGGCCCAGGCCATGAGCGAGCAGATACGGCGAGCCCATCGTTTCGATGAACTGCGTATCGAGCGACCAGCCGCCGTGCTTTTCGAAGCTTTCGGCTTCGACCAAGAGCGCTGCCGGTTCAGCAGCCGTGCAATAAACGGCGGTGAAAACGGATAAGACACCGCAGATTAAGTAACGAACGGTTTCGCCGGACATGGAATGGCCTCATTATGCTTTCCGGCTAGTTTCCGTGGAATTCAAAGCGCTGTCAAACCTGCGACGGCGAGCGGCGGACGTCAGTAGTGGGTCAACTTGGTTGATCCGGGCTCCTCACGCGGAGCGTGAGGGCTACGAAGGCTGCAAACTGACCCATTACCCGGACGTCAGTCCCCCGGTAGGCCTGCGCTACCGGCGAGGCTTACACCTCCCGCTCGCCATCGAAGACAAGAAACGCCGCCGGCCGGGGAATTTCGGCTTTCCCCGGCCGGACGCAAATGCATATCCGTAATTCTACTTAACCGCTTACTTGCTACCTTCGGTCTGCCGCCGCGAGAGCCGTTCCGACGACTCTCCCTTCAGCTTGTGCTCGATTTGCAGAGCCGTCTGCAGATGGCTTTCGGCTGTCTGCAACTCCTTCTCGAGCTTCTGTCGCAGGTCGTTCGACGCATAGTTCCGCAGGACCTTCAGCTTGTCGATGACGGCGATGTGCTCGCCGATCTGCTGCCCCATGAAGCATTCGTCGAAGTCCTGCGTGGACTTTTTCGACAGCTCGCTCTTTACCGTCGTCAGGCACTGGTCGGCGATTTGCTGGTGAATGCTCAGCCAATCCAGGCGGCCGCCTTGGCCCTGGTGACCGGCTGTCTGGCCGCCCTGGTGGTGCTGCGAAGAACTGGCCAGCGACCCGGCGAGCTTCTGCATCTCTTCACAACCCGGTGAATGGTCTTTGACCATCTTCTCGGCGAACTGCTTCACCTCCTGCGATTGGGCTTTCTGCTGACCGAGCTTCGCGATTTCGATCTCGTTTCGGCAGGCCCCATGCACCAAAGCCGCGATTTCCTGGTCGGCGTTACCGGCCTGACCTTGTGGGCCCGTTTGCGGCCGCTGCGCAAATTGGCCTCCCTGGCCGACAGGTTGTCCCGGCTGATTTTGTTGCGTGCCTGCGTTTTGTCCGAGACAAACGCCGCAAACGGCAAAAGCCACTACGAGTCCGACGAACAGCTTGCACATTACGATGCTCCTGAAAAATGGACGACCACGAACGCCGCGACTATTGCGTTCTCATGTAAAAAATTGATTTCCGCCCGCGCCGCCGAGCAGACAAAACTCTGCCGGCTGAGCCTTGCCAGAAACGAGCATTCGCTGTGCCGGGCGCAGCGTTAAATCGGTTGTGCTGACAGGTTGGCTGCCAGTGACAGAGTGTCGGTGTGGCCATTCGTAGGTCTCGACCGCCGGGCGGGACCTGACGCGGCGCTAAACATGAAATCCGCCGCACGTCCCGCCGAGCCGGCGGGACCTACTTGGTCATTCGCTAGACGCGCTTGCGAGAGTGGATCTGCTTGATCGTGAGGTTGTTGGCCTTCATGAAATTGCGCAGCTCTTCGCGCGAGACGCCGGGCAGATTGGCCAGAAGCTGATCTTCGTTTTTGCCCTGGTCGCACCACATCATGATGTCGGTTTTTTTGGCCCGCAGCGTCGGCGAGAACGCGCTGCCCGGCCGGCCGGTTTGCTGCTCGAAGGATTTGACGTGGTCGGCTTGCTTTTGGAGGCGAGGATTGAGTTTGGGATCAGGTTTGGGCATGGCAATGTTGATGGCGAGAGGGTTAGACGAGTTCGGAAATTGGTTGCATCTCGACTAAGAACTGCGGCCGGCCGGCTGGATCGGTGAGCCGCGCGCGGGAAACATCGATGCCGAGGTTCTTATATAGCGTCGCAAAAATCTCTTGAAAATGCACGGGCCGTTCGGTGGCTTCTTCGCCGAGACGGTTGGTCGCGCCAATCACCTGGCCGACTTTCATGCCGCCGCCGGCAAGCAGTGCGCAGCTCACTTTGGGCCAGTGATCGCGACCGGCGTTGTTGTTGATGCGCGGCGTGCGGCCAAATTCGCCCCAGACGATTACTGAGACGTCGTTGAGCATGCCGCGCTGCTCTAAATCTTCGATCAAAGCGCTCAAGCATTGGTCGAGCTTGCCGCCGTGGTCGCGGACGAGATCAAAGTTCTTGGAGTGGCTGTCCCAGCGGCCGTAGGACAACGTGACTACGCGCACGCCGGCTTCGACCAATCGTCGCGCGAGCAACAGGTGCTCGTTCACGGTTGGCGCGCCGTCGAATTGATAGTTGTACGGCCGACCGTTGCCATAGCGTGCGCGGACTTTCGGGTCTTCCTTCGACAAATCGAGCGCGTCGGCCAGCTTGCTGCTCGTGAGCACGTCGAACGCGCCCTCCGTGAAGCGGTCGAGAGCCTGCATTTGGCCGGCGTTGGTTTCGCGCTTCAAGCGATCGACGCTAGAGAGCAGCTTACGGCGGTCTTGAAGCTGCTCGAGCGAGAGACCGTGGAGCACCATGTTCTGGCGGCCTTCGCCATCGGGCTTGAACGGTGCGTATGCTGGGCCGAGGAATCCGGGCTTGCCCGAATCGGACCAGCGGATTTCTTTGGTCGGTTCGGCGAGGCCGACAAACGGCGGCACCGACGGCTCGATTGGACCCTTCAACTTGGTGACGACCGAACCGAAGCTCGGATGCCCGCCGAGCGATGCCAGATCCTTCACCGTCCAGCCCGTCATGCACTGAAACCCATCGTGCCGATCCGTCGCGCCGACCACCGAACGAATCACGGCGCAGCGATCCATGATCGCGGCCAGTTTTGGAAACACTTCGCAGATTTGAAAGCCGGGAACTTTGGTCGCGATGGGCGCAAACTCGCCGCGAATTTCGTTCGGCGCATCCATCTTCAGATCGAACATGTCCTGATGCGGAGGCCCACCGCCGAGGAACACGTTGATCACCGCTTTTTGCCGCGACGATTTGCCCTGCGCGGCTTCCAGCCGGCCCACATCGGCCAGCGATAATGCGCCCGCTCCGATTCCCAGCCCGCCAATTCGCAAAAAGCTCCGCCGGGAGATGCCGTCGCAGAATCGGCTGCCGGGGCCATAAATCGTGAGCATGGGCCTAGTCCTTTATCTGGGGCGCCGCAGGTGGGAAATCGGCGGGCTCGAACAGCACTCTGGTGAGTATATCGGCAATTTATGCTTCATTGCGCTAAAGCGTCAAGAAAAGCAAGATTTCGGCGTCACGCTCGAGATTGATCGTTCGTGTGCTTTGTGAAAATCGCTCTTGCCCCTGCAATAAGCATGAACAAGGAGCCAATCGCCACGCCAGTCAAGTAACCCCAAAGGCCACCCCAAAGCGAACATCCGACGATCGCTTCAATCAATTCATTATCAGACCGAATGGAAGGTGGCGAGTCTGCGATGAACTGCATGGCAACAGCAAACAGCACAAAAAAGATCGCACCGGCGAGCATCGAAGCCAGCCGCGGTGCTCGATTGAATAGAAACTGAGCGGTACTGACGAAGCCGATGAAAAAGAGAACGATTAATGCTGCTTCAGCCGGTAATTGCAGCCAGCGGAAGATTGCCGAAAGTATTCCGACCGCCACTGTTACAACTAGCAGCGTTGCTAAACCGAATCGGCGTGGTACGGAATAAACTCGCATGTCTGGCGGCGTCGTTACGCGCAACAGTCATTGAATTGCGCCCGCCTCCATTGTGATGGGCGCACGTATTCACGAGCAAGCAGATTTCCAACGACAACGCTAATACACAGCGCCCGGGCTCATCACGCGGAGCGTGATGGCTACTTTGGTTAGCCGCAGCGCCAGCGGTGGGCGAAGCGGTGGCGGGTGTAGGGCACGCAGTTGCCGGAGGAGACGCTGGCGGAGCGGTTGTCTTGCCAATTTTGGTCGCCTTCGCCGGGGACGAGCCAGATGTTGCGGTACATGACTGGGTTGCCGTGGTCTTGGAGCTGAATCGGCAGCGGCAGCGGCGCCTCTTGCTGGCCGCCGCCCGTTTTGGCGGTGATCTCGCGGTGCCAGTGGACGGGAATGCCGTTGTGGAGGAGGGTGATGCGAGCGTTGGCTGTTTTGGTTTTGCTGTCGGCGGCGAATGTCGGCGGAGTGAACCAGATGTCGTACGTCTGCCAGGTGAGCGGCGGGAAGGCCATGTTAAGATCGGGCGGCGTCTGGCGATAGAGCGAGCCGGCTTCGTTGAACGCGCCGTCGAGGCCGAACGAATCAAGAATCTGCACTTCATAACGACGCTGAATGTAAACGCCACTGTTGCCGCGTTGCTGCTCGCGGGCGGTGGGCATGAACGGGGTTTTGAACTCCACGTGCATGTGGAACGCATCGACCGGCATCTTCGTGAGCACGCCGGCCATGAGATTGCCATCGGGCGAAAGTTTTGGCGCGGGCTGCTGCACGAATTGATCGGTCGAGCTGCCGTTGAAGAGAACGACGGCGTTCGACGGCGGTGCGAGGCCCATGGTTGGGCTGCGGCGCTCCATCTTGGTGAGGCGGCCGAGCTCGCGGCTCTGGCTATCGACCGCGACGGCCTGTCCGCCGCCGCCGACAAAAATGGACTCGCCGTCACCGGCGAGGATCAGTCGATCGTTTTGGATGTCGCCGGATAGTTTTGATTTGTTGGTGCGGTCCCAGCCGTTGCCGGGTAAGCCGCCGCGATATTGCACCGCGTCGAATTTACCATCGCCGAGAGCGACGACTTGCACGCCGACGGGGCCGGCGTCCGCGCCGCTGGAAAGATAGCCGTAGTATTCGCCTTGGAGCAAGTAATCGACGCCGCCTTGGGCCGGGTCGGTGATTGCCGCCGGGCGGTTTTGCTGGCGGGCTTGGGCGCGGGCGAAGTTGGCGGAGGGCCAGACCAGGGCTGCCGTTAAGGCGGCGGCAATAAATAGGTCACGCATGGGAGTTCCCGATTTTGTCGATGGTGCAGTTCAAAGATAGGTTGTCGGGCATTTGGCGTGCGTATAACTGTACGTTGGGCCCGATTATGCATATGCATATTTTTTTCTGCCGACGTTTCGCGGCCAGTTTACGTCGTAAGTACTTGGATTTCAATCATTTGCGAACATTCCTGGCGGCTGCATAGTTATGCAGATTATGCACGGCGTGCATAAAAGCGGAGATTGGCCAGTGGCGGACTCGGATTTCGCATTGCATTCTATCGGCGTTAGACGCACGCAGCGCCTCCGTCGGCTGTTGATCTATGGAACACCTGTACAGTATGAAGGTTTCGGGGAGCCATCAACATGGACCGAGCAACCATATGATGCTGCCAGTTGAGCCACTGTCGAGGGAAGTACCGCCGCCCATTATGGCCCAAGGATGTTGCTGATCATGCTCGTCGCGAAAGTCTGATGTCACCAAGTCAATTGAGGCACCCACTTTGCCGTCGGCTTCGACCCACACGCGATCACCATTGTTCGTGTATTTGATCGTGACATGGCCGAATCCTGCGTGTGTCTGATCGACCCAAAGGTGTACGGTATTCCCGTCGGGTGACACCCAGGTCAAACGGTCATCAGTTTCACGTCCGACAGGTCGCGCCTGGAAGTAGATACTGTGACCATTGGGGAGGATTCCACCAACGCGTGGTCCCCACGGGCCGGGAAGCATGAGGATGCAGCCGCCAAATTTCATGCAGATCCACACAACGAAGATGATTTTCAACCAGCGAACAATCGCTGGCTGCTTCAATCGTTGATGAGGCACAACTTCATTCATGGTTGTCTTGCGGCAGAATGCAACCCCGTCGACATCCCCACCGCCATCAGACACAGCAAGTCTCGGATCGTGAAACGGAGCATGGGGAATGGCGGATTATTGTCGGTTGTTTGACGTTGTTACGAACCAGTCCATGAACAACACCAGTCCGTAAAGTAACGGCCAGCCAATCATCATTGGAATCGCAATCTCAGGATAGAACCACGCAACTGCCAACACCGCCGGCCCCACGGCCAAGACGATCAGCAGCGTGCGGAGGCGGTAGCGCATGCGATTAGATTATAGAGGCGGTTTAGCACTTTCACGACCAAATTGGGGCACCCCGTTGGGGCTTGGAGAACGTGTTTTTTGGGGTTCCATTACCCAGGGCGTTGCCCTGGGCTAACGAATGACGGCCCGTTGGGCCTGAGAAAGGATTAGCAACACGCGAAGGGTGCGCATGGGGTCTGCAATCATTCCTTGCCTGACTGCCGAACGCTTATTTCCGACCTGCTGACGTTCATTTCTTCTCGGACGTCATTCATTTCCGACCAGACGCGAAAACGTGGCCGGCGACTTCCATCGCCACTGAGTACACGCTCGTGCGGGCCGTCGCATACAGCGTTTTCATGTCTTTGCCGCCGAAGTCGCAGTTGGCGGGCTGCTCGGGGAATTCGATGATGCCGAGGAGGCTGCCGTGCGAATCGAAGACTTGGACGCCGAGGGCGGAGGTGATGTAGAGATTGCCTTTGACGTCGATTGCCAGGCCGTCGCCGCCGCCGGTGGTTTTGCCAGAGGCTTGCTTGAGCGTGCAGAACGTTCGTTTGTCGCCGATTTTGCCGGGCGCGGTCACGGGATAGGAGAGCATGTCGGCTTGTCCGGAGGGAATGACGTAGAGCGTTTTTTCGTCGGGCGAGAGAATGATGCCGTTGGGAGCGGCTTCGACTTCGGCGAGGCGCGTCACTTTGCCGTCCGGCGCGCGATAATAGAACGCGCGCACGCCCTGGGGCAGCGGCATGGGGGCGCTAAAATGCGGGTCGGTGAAGTAGATGCCGCCAGCGCGATCGATGACCAGATCGTTGGGCGCGTTGAAGCGTTTGCCTTCGTAGCTGTCGGCCAGCGATTTCACCTGCTTTGTTTTCGGATCGACCTCGATCAGGCGGCCGTCCATCTCGCAGGCGACGATTTTGCCCGCGGCGTTCATCATCAGGCCGTTGGTGTGGTGCGATGGATCGAGAATCGTGCTCAACTCCCCTTTGGCATCGATTTCGTAGAGCTTGTCGCCTCGCACATCGCTGAAGTAGAGATTGCCCTCGCGGTCAAAGGTCGGTCCTTCGGTGAACTGAAAGCCGCCGTGGACTTTCTTGACCTCGCCGGCGGGGCCGATGCCGGGGATTTTGTCCGCGGCATTGCTTACCGCGACGCCGAATCCGACGACCATGATAATAGCGCGACTCAAATCACGAATGAACGATCGCATTGCTGGAGTACCTCAACGCAATAAGTGATGTGGGCTGGGAGGGCGAAGCTCCTGCTGAGCCGCACCGGCCAAAAGGCTCGGCGGGAGCCTCGCCCTCCCAAGATGGTCCCGCCGGGCCGGCGGGACCTACACAAAGGGTCCGCCCGGCAGGCGGGACATTGTTGCCCGGATATTTTAGCCAGCCCGCCTGGCTTTGCCGACACGCTAGCAAGGCATCACCGGCAGCCCTTCGCTGGCAGCGCAGTTCGGCTTATTGGGCCTAAATAACACGGCCGATATTTCTGATACGTCACGATTTACCGGCGCTGCGCAGTTTTTCAGGAACGCAACCATGCCGATGGCCAGGCGGATTTCGTTGTTTGTCACGGTCATCGTTGCGCTCTGCGGCCGCACGGCTCTACTCGCTCAGGAGTCTCGCGCTGGCGGGCAGCTTGCCGAAGCGCAACCCGCCTATTGGCCGGTGCAAGATGGCTATAACGCGAGCGAACAAGATGTTCAAGATTTCGACGTCGAGCAAGCGTCGATGCTCTGGCAACAGCCCGCCGGCCAACCTGCCGCCCCGTCGCTCAGCGCTCCGCCCGCTCGGAGCACTCGCACCTCGCGCCAATCCAATGTCGGCCTGGCCAGCGTGCCGAATATGTTCGGCGATTGCGGCATGACGACCGCCGCCGTCACGATCGACTCCGGCCGCGCCCTCAACGGCGGTTTTATGCTGCCGATGGTGGGCGGCTCGCGGACCGGCAAGATGGCTGAAAATGACATCGCGATGCCCGTCGATCGCGTTTTTTTCGGCTACAACCACTACGCCGACATTTTTCAAATGCAAACCCAGCCGGTCTTCGGCGGGCCGGGTCAATTCCGCCAAGAGCCGATCGATCGCTACACGGTCGGGGCAGAAAAGACGTTCTTCAATCAAATGACTTCGATCGAAGTCCGGATGCCGTTTACCGGCTCGTTCGATGCGTCGCTGCCAGGCCTGGGCGTGAGCAACGGCAACTTTGGCAACATGGCGTTGATCTTCAAGGGCTTGCTCTACCGTGGGCAGAACTTGGGCATTGGCGCCGGCGTTGCCGTGGATACACCGACCGGAAGCGACTTCGTGTCCCGGCTCGGCACCGTCAACATGCGGTTCGTGAATCAGGCGGTGCATCTGTTGCCGTATGTCGGTTTTCTCTATTCACCGGGCGACTCGCAGTGGGGCTGGGGCGACAATGTCTTCATGACGGGCTTTTTGCAGTACGACGCCGCGGCTAATGGCAACAATATCCGTTTCGAAACGCCCAATGGCACTCCGATCACTAGTCTCGGTAAGTTCAATGAGCAGGATATTCTGTTCGTCGATCTGTCGCTCGGCTATTGGATTTATCGCAATCCAATGGCTCGCTGGAGCGGTCTGGCGCTGATCAGTGAAATGCATTACACGACCAGCATGCAGAACACGGACATTGTGTCCGCGACGGCGCCCGGTGTCGGTGCAACCGTGACGAATCCGTCGAACCGGTTTGACGTCATGAATGGGACGTTTGGGTTTCAGGTGCTGATGTTCGACATGTCCAGCCTGCGCGTCGCCGGCGTCTTTCCCATGGGCAGCCGGATGGACCAGCGGTTCTTCGACGACGAGATTCAGGTCCAGTTCAACCGGCGGTTTTAGCCGCAGTCGCGACGAAGTGAAGAGTGAAGGGGTCGGGAGTCGATTGCGAGAACAGTGTTCCTGGTGGCTAGAGTCCTACCGCAATAGACTCCCGACCCCCTCGCGCCACCAATTTAATCGGCGGTTTTAATCGCGTCTTGGCGCGAAGCCGGTTAGCCTCATGGTCGCCTGCGGCTACCCGTTAAACGATGACGCGAAACAGCGTCAATCCGACTGACGATTTGACGGCTCCGAACGTATTATTCATGATTGAGTTGTTGAAATCACGTTCGTCGCGAGAGACCTGATCGTGGCCATCCGCACCGTTGAGCATCTTTTTGAGCAAACCGGGCTGACGATCGAAGAAATCGCCGAGCGATCGAAGCTCACCGTGCAGCGTGTGGCTGCGATCGCCGAAGGCCGCTGGACGCCCAGCCCTGACGAACGCCAGCGCATTGCCGCTGCCTTTGGCGTCCCGGTCGAAGAAATCAGTTGGGGCCACACGATGAACCCCCGCAACATCCGCTACGGCCGGTTTGGGTTCAAAGAGACTTTTTAGTCGTGGCCGTAGGGTGGGCTGTGCCCACCGTCAGACGTGGTGGGCACAGCCCACCCTACAACCTGTAGCCGAAGGCGCCGGCTCACTCTACGATGAGTCGCATGTGCCCCCGGTTTGGGTCTCTCCAGGAAGTCAGCATGTCACAAGTGACGATCAAAGTTCGCGATAACGGCCCCCTGCTCGTCGAAGGCCCAATTACCGTCGTTGATGCGGCCGGCAATACCTTTACGATTCCCGCCAATAAGCCGGCGATCGCCCTCTGTCGCTGCGGCCAATCGAAAAACAAACCGTTTTGTGATGGGACGCATAAAGAGTGCGGGTTCACCGCTGCGGAACGAGCGGCCATTCCCGCGCCGCCGACGGCGTAGCTAGCCGGCAGGGGCATAGATAGCCACAAAAAACACGAAGAGGCACAAAAAGTAGGAGGCTGTCCTTTTTCTTGTTTGTCGTGGGCACGGTTCCTCGAAGCACCGACCGACAACTTATCCCCATCGTTCCGCCGGCAGTCGATTTTCCCAAAAGCTATCGCCATTGAAGGGTTGCGCATTCCAGTCCGCCAGGTCTTCAACTTTCTTAGCGTCCTGTTAACGTATTCTCCCCGCCGCTGGCTGCGGCTGATCTTTTCGGACCCTCGCAGGAAGCATTTCAGTGGATTCTGCTGTCGATTCATCTGTATCCATCGTGCCTGATTCGTTGCCGCTCAGCGATTCGCTCGTCGAGGCTTCGCAGCCCTATGTTGGCCGCTGGAGCCGGCTCGTTAGCACGACGAACTGGGAAAAAGGCCGGATTGTCGTCGAGTGGCGTGAAGCGCTGGTCGCGCAGGAGCTGCCGGTGAGCGAATATTCGGACGATGCCTGGGCGCAAATGGTCGGCGGCGTCACTGGCCAGCATGTCGGTCGCCTGCGCCGCGTCTATCAGCGGTTCAGTCAGCAAAAAGACGAGTTTACTGGGCTCTACTGGAGCCACTTTCAAGCGGCGATCGATTGGACCGATGCCGAGATGTGGCTAGAAGGTGCCAAGCAGAGCGGCTGGTCCGTCTCGCAGATGCGGGAAAAACGCTGGGAGACTCTTGGGAAGTTGGAAGCGGATCGGCCGCGGGCAAGCGACGTCGTTGCGAGCGAGACTGACGAGGATGCCGAGCCGGCACGCGGCAAATCGCCGGCTGTCACGGGGGAATACAGCGAAATCACAGGCCCGCGGCATGAGGGGCCCGATTTCGGCGATGAGCCGAGCGATCGTTCGCGTGGCGACGGCTCAGTCGGTACCGATTGGATGGCCGAGTCGCGAGCCGGCACACCGGCGGAGCTCGTCCGGCCTTTTGAAAACCTGCCCGATCTGCCAGACGATTTGGCCGAGTCGTTCGACTCGATGAAACTCGCCGTCCTACACCACAAGCGTGACGGCTGGCAAGCAATCTCGGCCGCCGACGTGCTCCTTGCACTCGACGCCCTGAAAGCACTGGTTACAGCACCATCTGATGACGCGCCGTTTTAACTGAACTTGCGGAGAGAGCCAGGCGGCATACCAATCCGAAGCGTAAGCGAGGGACGGCGATTTTACCCTCGCTTACGCTTCGGGTTAGTGTAAATCGCGACGCGGTTCGTTTAGACAATCACAGCCGTCAGCGCCTGAAAATGCGGATGATTCCGGATGGCATCGAAATCCGCTTCATGCTGGACCAGGTCGCGATATTCAGGCTCGAGATCAAACGCCTGCGACAGATACGCGACGGCCAGCTTCACATTGCCGGCCAAGCTCCAGTAGCACGCCAGGTTGTAATGCACAAT
>DASXLL010000243.1:0-16379 GCA_036496265.1 Pirellulaceae bacterium
ATCCCTCTCGCCAAGTCGCGGTTGCGACCTACAAAAGCAAATCCCCGACCAACAACCGGCTAGGTGATTTTCCCGAGAAAAACCCAGCTAGCACGCCAACTCAAACCGGTAGAATCTACAAAGTTGTGGGCAATACTCAGCTTCTATGCCTATGCCTACGCCACCCACGACCCCAGCGGCTGGGACCTCTGCGGCGTGTTCAACGGCATCCCCGCGCTCTATACGCCGTCGGCCGTGGCGTACGGCCTGATCGCCGGCGGGACGTACTAGTGGGGCAGGCTTCCAGCCTGCCATGAACGATTCACCAAGACTGGAGCCCGATTCCATCCGGACACCAGCGAAATGCAGTCGGAAATCGGCTCCAGCTCTTGGCTTTTTCGAAAAACGTATTCCGGGACCAAGCTGGTCCCGACGAAGAGGATCGAAGATCATGTCCACCCAAACCTATTGCACCAAGACCGACATCGAAGCCATCTGGCCGCCGGCAAGTGTCACCGCGAGCGTCGATGACGACGGCAGCGGCACGTTATCGCCGACGGAATCCGGTTACATCGATCGCGCGATCGAGCGAGCGGCGAATTTCATCAACGGGCGCCTGGAGATGCGGTATCGGCTGAGCGATCTGGCCGCGAGCACCTGGTGCCGCGATGCGAATGCGGCGATTGCGGCCTATTGGCTCTCAACTCGCCGCGGTGATCCAGCGCCGGCACAGCTTCAACAGCAATACGACGCGTATCTCGCCGCGCTCATCGAGATCGCCGCCGGCCGCCTCAAGGTGCCGCAGCAAATCGACAGCATCGACACCTCGCCCGGCCTGACGAATTTTCAGATCGACCTGAGCCAGCCGCACCGGAAGGCCCAGGTCGTGGATGAGACGAGCGTTTAACCATTTTCGCAACCTCGCCCTGTAGGGATCGCCCTCCGTGGCGATCCGGCGCTGTAGGAGCCGCCCTCCGTGGCGGCCCGTGCGGCGGGATTGATGAACCATTCGCAATTCACGGAATGCCACAGAGGGCGTTCCCTACAGATTCAACACGGGAAATCAACCATGAACATCCTCAACACCCTCCGCCATGCCCTCCTCGGTCGTCCGCAACCAAAAGTCACGCGGCTGGATGCTCCCGATACGCAAGGAATGCGAATCGACGAGCTGCCGCCGTTTTCGCTGAAGACGGCGGATCTAATGCGATACGATCCGCAGGTCCGCATCGGCCTGGGCGCTCGCAATGGCCTGCTCATGGCAGCCGAAGTTGAAGTTGCCGGCGGCACGAGCGCCGTCAATCGCTGGGTGCAGCATCAGTGGGACGCACTGTGGCACTCGGCAGGCCATCAGCTCCTGCGGGCCAAACTCTATGGCTTTCTGCCGTTCGAAGTCGTCTATCGCCGTTCTGCTGGCGGCGATTTTCATGGGCTGATCGAAGTCGATCGGTTGATTGATTATCAGCCGGGCGATACTCGGCTGCTCATGCAAGGCGACAAAATCGTCGGCTTCTCGTATGAGGCCAGCAGTAGGTCCCATCTGCCGGATGGGACCTCGAACGGCCGAACCGGCTCGCCCGATGGGCCAAGGTCCCGCTCGGCAAGCGGGACCTACGACGGCGAGACCGGCGGCGACGCAATCAACCTCTTCGCCCCTCAAGCCCTCGTCTGCACGTTCGACGCCGAGTGCGCCAACCCCTACGGCTGTGCATTGCTGGCCCGGGCTTATCCGGCGTGGTTCGAGAAGTGGATGAACGGTGGCGCGAAGAAAACTTTGCGACTGCGAATGGTGAAGGATGCCTACGTCGGAGATATTTTTTGGTATCCGACCGATCGCCGCTTCGAGATGCCCGATGGCCGCGAGGTGTCGTTCCGCGATTTGGCCCAGCAAATTCTGGCCAATCGCTATAGCGGCGGGGCGCTGACGCTGCCGATGGTCCGCGATTCGATGGGCAACAAGCTCATCGACTATACACCGCCGCAAGGCGTGCCCGGCTACACGCAAATCTTCCGCTGGAAAGCCGACCTCGACCTCGAAATCTGGAAGGCGCTCGAAGTCCCGCCCGAAATCATCCAGGCCCAAACCAGCGGCAGCGGCTTCAGCGGCCGTTGGATTCCCTTCGCCGTCGCCCTCTCCGCCGTGCATCAAGAGCTGGCCGAGCTGATCCGCTGCATCGACCGCGACATCCTCCGCCCGCTCGTCCAGCTCAACTTCGGCCGCGCCGCTCAATACGACATCCACCCGCGATCCCTCGTCGAAACCTACGCCGCCATGTTCGGCGGCAAAGACCAATTCCGCACCCCCGGCTCGCAGCAAACGCCGACAACGAGCGAAGCGAAATTCGAATAGCCGTCATTTGTCATTGGTCATTAGTCATTTGCAGAACACCGTGCATCTCTGCCTGACGAATGACAAGTGACAAATGACTAATGACTAATGACAAGTGACCACATCCATGTACCAACGCCTCACCACCACTGACGTCACTGCCGTCGAACGAGCCCTCGCCGCCGGCATGCGGCATGTCGATATCGCCCGCGAGTTGGATCTCTCGGTCTGGACCATCGCCCGCATCGCCGATCGCCGCCGCTTCCAGCAAATCGACGAAGAAACCGCCAGCAACACAAACCCGAAGCGTGAGCGAGGGGCCAACACAAGCCCGCAGCGTGAGCGAGGGGCCAACACCAACCCGAAGCGTGAGCGAGGGACTACCACCGCCGCCGACCTTCCCGAAGACGACGGCCCGCCCGACTACCAGGCCCAAAACCTCCACCGCTGCCCCGGCTGCGGTGCCATGATCTACGTCACCCCCTGCATCGCCTGCCGCATGGCCAACGCCGTGCCCGCCGCCATGCCGCTCGATGACGGTGACGATGAAGACGACAACCAATTTCGATCATGAAACTAGCCGGGAGCAAACCTGCTCCCGGAGCGTCACGGCAAGCGTCTCTATGTGGAGTTGCCCCAACAGGAAACCACGAAATGACGCCAAAGACACTGAAGACGCAAGAGGACGATGTTGCGGCAGCATTG
Organism: Pirellulaceae bacterium; assembly: GCA_036496265.1. Classification (GTDB taxonomy): domain Bacteria; phylum Planctomycetota; class Planctomycetia; order Pirellulales; family Pirellulaceae; genus CAYLLN01. The sequence goes on from DASXLL010000243.1 coordinate 3,014, forward strand.
GCGACTGGCGGTAAGACTCGCCAGGCGCGGCGAATACCAGAGCGCTACGACATTTTGATTCAATGCCGCGACGAAGCCGAACAGCGCGAACTATTCGACCGACTCAACGGCATGGGCCTGAAGCTGCGACTATTGGTTCTGTGACCGGCTATAGGCGACTACTGCGATACCACTTCAAATAAACGTCACAAAGAAGCAGTCCCGAACTTAGAAACCCAGCGCCAAGAGCTGCACCGATTCCCAGGATGATGAAAGCAAGCGGTCGTGCCAAAAAGTCGTCAATTTGATCGAGATCGTCGATCACTGCCCCAGCTGCGAAAGGGAAAGCTGGAAATAGCCCCAATATTCCGCCCACCAAACATGTGAGCGCCAATCCACCGTGGTGCGGAGAAAATCGCGTTAGAACGAACCAAACAAAAATAGCTGGCAGCAATTGCACTCCGAGATACGCGACAAGAATCGCCGCGATTGGAAAATTCACCGCCACCGCACACATCACGCAAAATAGCGTGACGCCAATCATCAATCGCGCGAGTGAGAAGTTGCGCGGCATATTATCAGTTGCCTGCTGCCTTACTCCAATATCGCCGCCAAAGGTTGTCGCCGACGAAAACAGCGCCGAGCGGCGCAAACGTGCAGGTGACGATGATCGTCGCGATGGTGACCCATCCAACGAGCGACTCAGCCGTGTAATCGAGCCGAAAATGCGAATTTTGAATCACATAAATCGACAGACGCATTCCACCCATTGCTCCCAGAAACGATGCCGCGAACTTGATCACTTCCAATCGATATCTCGCATTCAAACCAAGCCAGATAAAAACCAGCGGCGTAGCGAAGCAGCCGCCGATCACAATCGCCTGCATCGCGTCCGGGAAATTGACGACCAGCCCGCACGCCGCCGCCAGTAGCGTGACATAAACGAACAATCGAGCCAGCGTAAACGTGCGAGGCATGTTCGCATTATAAACACTCAGCCGCGCAGCGGCGAAAGTGCGTAGCCGTGGGCGTGAGCCCACGGAAAGCAGTCTCAACAAAGTTGTTGCCGAGCCCCAAAGGGGCGACACGAATTTCGCGGCACTCGATGCCGCCCCTTCGGGGCTCGCATAGTCCTTTTTGCTCTCTCAACCGTAGGCTCACGCCTACGGCTATAAAATGCCGCCGCTGCGCGGCTAATGCGATCATGCCAACCATCACCATCCAACTCGCCTCCCCCATCCGCCGCACTTTCCGCGTCATGCAAGTCGCCGGCATGTTCGACGTGCCAATTGAACATCGATTGCAGCACAATCTCACCGCCGAAGTTCCCGACCTCAACGAACCCTGGTCCATCGGTGCCATCATCGGCCCATCCGGCAGCGGCAAGACAACTTTGGCCAAAGAAGCATTCGGCAATTGCGTTCACGAAGCCCAATCGTGGCCGGACGACGCCGCAATCATCGACTGCCTCGACCAACAAAAACCAATCAAGGAAATCACTCGCGTCTTAACGGCCGTCGGCCTCGGCAGCGTGCCGACCTGGCTGAAGCCCTATCGCGTCCTCTCCACCGGCGAACGCTTCCGCGCCGATCTTGCTCGATCATTGCTAAACGCGAGTACTTCTTTGGTTGTCGTCGATGAATTCAGCAGCTCGCTTGATCGGACGATCGCGAAGACGACCAGCGCGGCGTTGGCGAGGTTTATCCGCAGTGCTGAGATCCCGCCGGGCCGGCGGGACCTACATGACCTACGGTTCGTCGCCGTTACCTGCCACGACGACATTTTAAATTGGCTCCAACCTGACTGGGTTCTCCGGCTGGACAGCGACGGTCGTTCGCAACTAATGCGAGGCCGGCTTCGGCGACCAGCAGTCCACCTCGCCATCCGCCAGGTCCCTCAAGCAACCTGGAGCCACTTTTCCCGACATCACTATCTAGCCGGCGGCTTGGCCCGCTCAGCCACCTGTTATGCAGCGTTCGCTCCCGTAGGGTGGGACCAGCTCGCGCAGCGAGCGCCGGCCCACCAGCGCCGCGTGGACGCGCCGGCTGACATCAATCGCCGCGTGGACGCGGCGGTTAACCGGCCCGCCCACGGGCCAATCGCCTTCTGCGCCGCCGTCGCCGCCCTCGGCTGGAAAAAGACCAAACGCATCACGCGCCTCGTGACCTTGCCCGAATTCCAAGGCCTCGGCATCGCCAGCCAACTCCTCCAAATCGTCGCCCAGCACGAATCAAACAAAGGCAACCGCGTCACCATCACCGCCAGCCACCCGGCAATCCTCGCTCACTGCTCCAAATCACCGCACTGGCAACTAACCGGCCACAAACCCACCGGCAGCACCATCCAAACCTATCGCGGCCGCCGCATCGGCTGCTCCCTCGGCCGCGCCGTCGCCTCCTTCGAATTCATTTCCCCTCGCACACAAACCCGAAGCGTAAGCGAGGGGACACTCGGCTCAAGTTGAGCGCCGACCCCATCCAAGCCAATTCGCCAACCCCATGCGAATCAACAGCTTACAACCCTCACCAAGCCCCGTCGTAATGAAAAAACTTCCAACTTGAGCGCGAACGCAACGGGGTCGGGAGTCAATTGCGGCCCGAATCCAACCAAATAGAAAGACGTCACCGCAATTGACTCCCGACCCCTTTTACTTCGTTTCCCTAGCCGCCATGTCCGCTTCTTCACTCTCAATCCCGCACTGCCCACACCAGCCCACCGAGCGGCAAGCAGAATTCCTCGAGCGCAACGAGCTCGAAGTTTTCTTTGGCGGCGCAGCCGGCGGCGGCAAAAGCGTCGCACTATTGATGGCGGCCCTTCAACATGTCAACAAACCCGGCTACGCCGCACTTATCCTTCGCAAAGACCTCCCACGCCTCGGCTTGCCCGGCGGCTTGATTCCGCGCTCGCACGAATGGCTCGCCGGCACCGACGCCAAATGGAATCAAGTCAAACGCCAATGGCAATTTCCGCACGACGACGGCCCGCCAGCGACGATCACCTTCGGCTATCTCGCCCGCCCGCTCGACAAATTCCGCTATGCATCCAGCGAGTTCCAATTCATCGCCTTCGACGAGCTGACCGATTTTCAGGAAGACGATTATCTTTTCCTCTTCAGTCGCCTCCGCCGCACAAAGTCGCTTAACGTCCCGCTGCGAATGCGGAGCGCGAGCAACCCAGGCGGCCTTGGGCATTTGTGGGTCAAGCAGCGATTCGTGGAGCCGAATGCCGAGCCCTCGAACAACCGCATCTATATCCCCTCCCGCATTGCCGATAACCCGTTCCTCGACGAAGCCGAATACCGCTGGACCCTCATGCACTTGCCGACAATCGCACGCGAGCGACTGATGAACGGCGATTGGACCATTCAGGAGAACGCGACATTCAAAGCCAAATGGTTGCGGTATTACATTGAAGCGCAAGGCCAGTTGGAGTTGCTCGAACCGAGCGGGCGAATTTTCGCGACAATCGGAGATGGCAAGTGCCGTCGGTTTGTCACGATCGATCCGGCTGGGACTTCAGCCGATCGAGTAAATGAAGTCAATGGAAAGACGGCAAGTTGGAGCGTGCTGCAGGTCTGGGATCAGCCGACGAACGAACTCCATCGTTTTCTGATCTTGCGTCATCAAGTTCGCGCGCGATTTGGTTTCAGCGAGCTATGCCAGGCGATTCGCGACATTTACGTTGAATGGCGGCCGTGGCAAATTTGGATCGAAGGCGAGAAGCTCGGCCAAGCCACTGTCGATCAGCTCCAAAACGATCTGCCCATCCGCTGCATTCCAACGGGCGACAAAGACAAAGCTATTCGGGCTGGCCGCCTGGTCGTAAAAATGGAAAACGGCGAAGTGCTATTTCCTAAGCACAATTCATCGTGGCGACCGCAACTCGAAGCAGAATTTCTGGCCTGGACCGGCGATAAACGTGAGCCAGCCGACCAGATCGACGCGGCTGCTTATGCCGCCATCATCGCCGGCGATGCGACCGCGGCAGTGATCAAGCTGAGCATGTCGTTAACAACGTGACATCCACACGATGACGATCCGGAACCGCTCAAAACATGCACAAACTAACTGGCATTCATCGGTTGTCGTGTCGATAAGAAAAAAAGCCGGACGTCATTGCGGCGTACCGCGGGACGGTCTGGCGGAAATCCGCCACAATTTCCCCACGAAATTGCGGGGCGTTATTTTGCTGCCTCAGTACCTAACGGTTACAATGCCGCCCGTCGCGGCCGCGACAAACTGACTGAGTGCGTTATGAATGAACCGTCAGACAATCAGCGATTTCGCGTTCTCATGCGAGCGGCGGAGGCTGGCTCAGAGGAGGCGGCTCACGAGCTGTATGAGACATACGTCAAGTATGTCGTCCGCTGTGTCCGGCATCGGATGTGGCATCGTCTGCGGTCGAAATTCGATTCGCAAGATTTCGTGCAGCAAGTGTGGGCGTCGTTTTTCAACGATCGCGGGAGCCTGCCCGAGTTTCAGACGCCACAAGACCTGATCGCCTATCTCAAGGCGATGGCGGAGAACAAGGTGGTAATTGAAGGACGGCATCGTCGCATTACGAAGCGAAATCTCGCGCTGGAGGTCGCCGTGCAGGAGGACAGCGACACCGTCGGCCAGCATCCGGCAACGCGACTGCCGACGCCGAGCGCCGTCGCGGTTTTCAATGAAGAGTTCGATCGGCTAATCGATCAGCAGACCGACGAAACACGGGCCGTAGCCCAGTTGCGATACGAGGGCAACACGTTTGAAGAGATCGCTCAATGCCTTGAGATGGATGAGTCGAGCGCCCGCAAGGTGATGCGGAGCCTCAAGCGCCGCGCGGCCTCTGACGATCAACCGCAGAGTTGAGTCCTGTTGCACCACGAAACTGCCGCCTTGATTAGAGCCGCATGATTGACACCCCCGAGCCAACTGATCTGCAAACGCTGGTGCGCGACAAGATCGACGCCTGGCATGCCGGCCAAAAGCCTGATGCGTCGCGGCTATTGGCCGAATACCCCGCGTTGCGAAACGCGAAGTCGCTCGTCCTCGATCTGGCGCTCGCTGAATACGAGGCGCGGACAGCCGCGGGCGATGAGATCACCAAAAGTGATTTCTGCGATCGCTTTCCCGCGTATCGGCAGTCGCTCTCGAGACTGCTGGAGGTGTACGAGTTTCTCGATCAGTGTCCGCAGTTTGCGGTCAACGACGCTACACGCTGGCCGGCGCCGGGCGACGAGTTTCTGGGTTTTGAAATTGTCGAGCCGCTCGGTCGTGGCGGCATGGCGCGGGTGTTTTTGGCGCGGCAGCCGGAGTTGGGCAATCGCCAGGTCGTGATCAAGGTTTCGCGGTTTGCGAGTCGCGAGGCGCATACGCTGGGCAAACTGTCGCATCCGAGCATCATGCCGGTGTTTTCGGTTGAGCGCGATGAATCCGCGGGTTGGACGGTCATTTGCATGCCGCTTTTAGGGGCGGCGACGGGCGTGGATTTGCTGGATGCAGCGTTTAGCGATGGGGCGACGCGAAATGCCGCACTCCTCCAACGAGTGGCCCGCGAGACGAGGCCGCTGGCTGTAGCGGCAGTGACTGAAAATGAACGATTTGATTGGAATTTGACGTATCCGCAGGGGATCGCCCAGCTGGGAATTCAATTGGCGGAAGCTTTGAGAGCCGCGCACTACGCCGGCATTTTGCATCGCGACATCAAGCCTTCGAATGTGCTGCTGGCGTGGTCCGGCCGGCCGGTTTTGCTGGACTTCAATCTGTCGACCGACGCCGCGGCGATGGTTCCGGGAGTTGGCGGAACTCTGGCTTATATGGCGCCGGAGGTGATTGCCAGTGTGCTAACGGACAAAGGCCAGACAGCGCGACAATTCGACCCGCGCTACGACATTTACTCGCTCGGCGCGGTTCTCTACGAGTTGCTCACTAATCGACTGCCCGCGAAGCCCGAGAATGCCGAGCGATTGCCGCTCGATGCGTATGAACCGTGGCTGGAATGCAAGCGACAGGCTACCGCGGCGCTGTTTGCGGAACCGGAAGGCGCTGTAGGCGGCAAGGACTTACAGAACATCATCATCCGGTGCTTAAGTTTCGATCCGGCGGAGCGTTTTGCAACGGCGACGGAGCTTGTTACTGCCCTCCACAATTATATTGCTTTAACCTCTCCCCCTCGCCCTCTCTCCCCCTCTCCCCTTCTCGCGCTTGGCACACCGAGGCCCGCCAAATCCCGCCGCGCCGTTCTCGCCGCCGCCGTTGGTCTTCTCGGCGCCGGCCTCGTCGGCTTTGCCGCCTACCACAGCACCCGCCGCACGCCGCTGGAACTGCTTTATCAGCAAGCCATCGACGAATACAACGACAAGAAATACGAAAACGCGGCCGCGACCTTCACTAAGTGTCTGGAACAAAAGCCGGGATGGACCGACTCGCTATTCGGACGCGGACAGAGTTTTAGGAAGCTGGAGAAATGGCGCGAGGCTCGAACGGATTACATGGCGCTGAAAGAAGCGAATCCAGCTTGGGCCTACGCACTGGCTGGCTATTGCGATATACGACTGAAGGACAATGCGACAGCATACCGTGACTGCATGCAAGCGCACGAAATGGGCCAACGAGAAATTCCATTCCTGTTTAATTTGGCCAGAGCTCAGTGGAATCGGCAAAGGTATCGCGAGGCTCAGCAGGTTTACAGCGAGATCCTGTCAATCGATCCTCACAACCTTGATGCCATTCAGAACAGAGCGCTTGCCGGCGTGTTCGCTGTTGTGAACCAAAAGACAATGATTCCATCACCCGAATGCTTGGCCGATGCTGATGAATACAATCGTCTTGCCGGCGATACATTCGAGGGTCCCTTTTATGCAGCCGTAGTCTTTGGCGAGGCGGCCAGGAAAGATTCGCGCTTCCGCAAAAAAGCAATTGATCTTTTGGCGCTTGCCCTCCAAAGCGGGCTTCCTATAGAAGCAACCGCGCCATTCCCAGTGCAGCTAAAACCGTTGCTCTCGTTCGTGGATGCGAGCGTGACCGCCAATGCGGTGCATGATTTGAAATACCGAGCAAACATTCGCCCGCTGCAGGAGTACTCTAATACTCCGGACTGGAATCTGTTTGTCCAAGGAAGCAAAAGTCCGCACACATCCCTCGCGCGGCGTCGCTGAGCGTTTGCATCCTTGTTTGATACATTCTTCCTATTCTACCTGCGCTAACCCGCGTTTTACGCCTGACCGGGCGTAGAACCCCCATAAGTTGGGCGGTATAGGCGATTCATACGCCCGCTTTTTCTTCGCCTTTTCAATCTCGCGATTGGACGCCGGCATCATCGCGATGCTAGCAGGGAAATCCGCACCTCTTAGGTGCAGTTTCTCTCTTTTTCTGCCCATCGGGAAAGGTGAATAGCAATGGCTCGGCAAAACACGCGCGGTTGGTGGTCTCAAGCGGTTCATCGTTTGTTCGGGAAATCGAAAGCACCGGTTCGACGGCGGAATGTCCGGTGTCTCCGCGCCGAATTCCTGGAAAATCGCAGCGTGATGTCCGTTGCGCCGCTCGGTGACGTCTCGGGTCCGTCGCTCGCTGATTATTTAGCCCAAGAACACGCGATGGGTCCCATTGGACCCGCTGAGGTCGCAACTGCGACAGCCGATCAATCTGCCGCCGCGGAGCTGGCCAGTGCAAATCCGCTCCTGCTCCGATCGCTGGCCCAAGGTGAAGGCGATGATGGAACATGCACGGACGAAACATGCACGGACGATTCGGGTGACGATGGAACAGGCACGGACGGAACAGGCACGGATGGAACTGGCACGGATGGAACTGGCACGGATGGGACGGGTGATGATGGGACGGGTGATGATGGGACGGGTGATCATGGGACGGGTGATAATGGGACGGGTGATAATGGGACGGGTGATAATGGAACGGGTGATAATGGAACGGGCACGGACGGAACGGGCACGGACGGAACTGGTGATGGAACTGGCACCGATGGAACGGGCGACACCAGCGGCGATCCCACACTCTCCGACGTTCAAGTTGACAACACGGATAGCACAATCGTTGTCACAGGTCTGGTTTCCGACAATATGGATCTCTCCGGTTTGACGATGACGTTGGATAACGCCGCGGGCGACGTCCAAGTCAACGACGACGGATCGTTCACGGTGAACATTTCAAATCCCGATGGATATATGACTTTTACAATCACGGCACTCGATGCGGATGGCAATACGACGACATACACATTCGACTATGCGCCTTGATCCCAAGGCGTTAGTCGTTCGTCCGAGCTTCGGCGTTGCTGCATCTCAGTTGAGGATCGCCTACCATGAGGCGGTCCCCATTTAGGAGAGCCATGCCTTGCATACCATCAACAGTTCTTCTGGCGCCGCGAAGAATGGCTTTTCGCGCCGCCAGATTCTGGCCGCGTCGACGGCAGGCGTCGCCGCCGTATCGACAGGACTTTCACTTACGTCTGGATTTGCCGCTGCGCCTGATCTGTCAAAGCTGCCGTATATCGACGCGCATTCCCATGTGTGGTCGCCGGATACGGATCGCTGGCCGCTGGCGGCGGGGCAAACGCGCGATGATTTGAAGCCGCGGAGCTTTACGCCGGAAGAGTTATTTGCGCTGGCCGAACCAGAGCGAGTGGGCCGAGTAGTGCTGATTCAGCACACGGTTTATCACGGCTTTAATAACTCGTACCTGCTGGATTGCTGGAAGCAGTATCCGGGCCGGTTCAGCATCGTGGGGATGATCGACGATCGTTTGCCCGATGCCGGCAAGAAGCTGCGAGAGCTGCTGCCAGCTGGCGTGCGCGGTCTGCGGATTACGCCGCGGATTCGTGGCGAGTCGTGGCTGGAAGGGCCAGGTATGAACGACTTGTGGAAGACAGCGAGCGAGACGGGCCAGAACATGTGCTGCCTGATCGACGTCAAGGAACTGCCGCGGGTTGACGCGATGTGCCAGCGGCATCCGGGCACGCCAGTCGTCATCGATCACTTCGCTCGCGTCGGTGTGAATGGTGAAATCCGCGACACGGATGTGGCAAGTTTGTGCAGCCTGGCCAAAAACAAGCGCGTTACGGTTAAGCTGTCGGCTTATTACGCGCTAGGGAAAAAGCAGCCGCCGTATGACGATTTATTACCGCTGATTCGTCGCGTTCTGGACGCTTTTGGCGTGGAACGCTGCATGTGGGCCAGCGATTCGCCCTATCAAGTCCAGCCTCCAAACACCTACGCGGCGTCAATTGCGCTAATACGCGACCTACTGGATGGTATTTCGGCAGGCGACCGAGAATGTCTGCTGCAAAAGACAGCGGAACGTGTGTTCTTTCAATAACTTAAGCGGTCTGGCGGGCGACTACAGTTCGCGAGTGCAGTGCCCTTCAGATAGAAAAATGCAGCGATATTATGGATATTATGGCGGTCCGGAAAAGGATTTCGCTCTTTTTGTCGGGCACGAGAAGTGCTATTCTAATTCGCTGAGCACCGTAGCGGGTTTCTTCTCTACAATGCCTCAACCCCGTGCGGTTCGGCCGCTGTTTTAATGACGATAGGGCGGCGGCCGGTGCTCGGAATTAGTACACACTGATCGCGGACGAACCAGCCTAACCAGCGCTCGACCGCGATCAGTTTTTTATTTCTTGGAGGCGCGTCGCTTTTTTCTGGTTCCTTGCGGCGGCAAATTAGCGACGCCCCGATGTCGCGGTTCCCGTCTTCTCGCGCCAGGAAGCACGAAACCGAAAGCCGAAATAAGCCCAAATGTGATAAACGCAAAGGAGAGAAACGTGCGTGCCCGGTTTGGTGATATTGAGATGGGGCTTTTGAGACCTGCTTCGTGCTTCGTGCTTCGAATTGTGTGCTTGGCGCTTCTACTGGGCAGCGCAGCGGCACAAGAAACGTCCCCCGCGCTGGATGGCCGCGAAGGTCGCGAGTTGCTACTCGAAAGCTTTCGGCCGCGGCCGATACTGAAGGTAACTGAGCACATCCTGATGCGGGCCAAGTTCCCAGTTATTGATGTACACACGCACTTTCGGCAAAAGTTTCATGGCTCGGCCGAAGCACTCGACGAATGGGTCCGGCTGATGGATCGCAACCGAATTGCGGTCTGCGTGAGCCTCGATGGTCAATGGGGCGATTTCTTTGATGAGCACGAGAAGCTGCTCTGGACTAAACATCGCGATCGCTTCGTGGTTTTTGCGAACATCGACTGGCAAGGCGCCGGCAAAGCCGACGATCCGGCGAGTTGGGATTGCAATCGGCCGGATTTTGCGAGGCGAGTTGCGACCGAGTTGGGGAAGCTCAAGGAGCGCGGCGCCAGTGGCGTCAAAATCTTCAAGCAATTTGGCCTGGACTACAAAAATGCCGACGGCTCGCTGATTGCGATCGATGACGATCGCTTTAATCCCATCTGGCACGCTTGCGGCGAACTGAAGCTGCCCATTTTGATCCACGTCGCCGATCCGGCGGCATTTTTTTTACCGATCGACGAGACCAACGAGCGGTGGGAGGAGCTGCATCGCCATCCCGAGTGGAGCTTTTACGGACCGCAGTTCCCGTCGCGAGAAAAACTGATCGAGGCTTTTTTGCGCGTCGTGAAATCACATCCGAACACGACGTTCATTTCCGCGCACATGGCCAGCAACGCCGAAGATTTGGCGGCGGTCAGTCTGTGGCTCGATGAGTGCCCGAACTTGTATGTCGAAATCGCCAGCCGGATTGCGGAACTTGGCCGGCAGCCGACGACGGCCCGGAAATTCTTAATCCAACACCAAGACCGCATCCTCTTTGGCACAGACGGCCCCTGGCCAGAGGAGCGCGTTCGGCTGTATTGGCGCTTTCTGGAAACCGAGGACGAGTATTTTCCATACTCGGAGAAGGCATTTCCGCCGCAGGGCTTTTGGAACATCTACGGTATTCACTTGCCGGACGAGGTGCTGCAAAAAATCTACTACCAGAATGCAGCCCGGATAATTCCCGGCATTGCCGAGCGACTAGCAACTCAGCCGCAACAGCCGTAGTTGCCTTGGATCTCCATTCCAATCGCAATTGCAACCGGACGTCGCTTTATTACTTTCACAGCTACTCGGCGGCCTGCACGACGGCGGAGCAGATCCCGCAGCTTCTGGAATCATTGCCGAAGCCGAAGGACAGTGCCACGAAAGCAGGTTAGTAGTGCGGTGGCTTGGGAGGATCGTCACGGCGACTCGTGGAGCGAGTCGCCCCTTTTTGGTTTTTGCGAAAATTGCGTAAGCGCTGCCAGCAGCTCAGTCATTGCCGCAAGGTCCTCGACGCGACCTTCCGTGCTAAAGAGTTGGCGAAGGTTGCCCAAAATGCGAATCAGCCATTGCTCGTGGGTGGCGGTGGCCAGCATTTGATTGGTTCGCGGCAAGCGGCGGCCGGCGACGCGGTCGATTCGATCGAACGCTTCTTGCCGGTTCAGAACCTGGCCGCCAAAAAACGGATCGACGAACATCCAGGCGTTGTCGCAATGCACGCGGACCATGAAGTGGCCGGGGGCGTTGATCCCCTCCACCCGCAAACCGGCCCACTCGCCGACCACCTTGTAAAGCAGCGACAAAATAATCGGTATCCCGCGCCGCGAATTGAGCACCGCTGGCAAATAGCTATTGAGAGCGTTGTAGTAGTGATCGAGATTGCCGAGAAAACCCTCTTCCTCGAAGAGCACGGCATGCATGTTGGCGAGAATTGCCGCGGGGCGGCGGCTCGGCGAGCGCTCGCAAACGCGAAGGCTCAAAACGCGCATTCGCTGCTCGATGTAAACAGGATCGATGTCGTCCAGTGCGTGCATCGAAACGGCGAGCGCCGCCCGCACGAGGCCATTCGTCGTGTTCAATTCAGGCAGCTGGGCCGTGAAGTACCCAAAAGCCTCTGGCTGACAGTGTCGTTCGCCAACCGGCAACAAGATGGAGCTTTTCATAAGCGATTGCTGATCCTTTCACTTGGGGACACTCGTTTTCGGGACCAGCCGCGCCGCATCAGGCGATGACAGCGCGCACGGCCGGCCCTCTGAAAAGCTCCATTGCAATTTCGGGGAAAAACCGGGCCAGATTTTCGGAAATAGTTGGCCGAGGCCCACAATCCGCAGCCGGCAACTAGATGTTCAGGGCGAGCCATTCGCGACGCATTTTCGCCGTAACTCACTGCCAGCAGCCGATTTAGTTGACCTTTGATGGCGTGGCTTTTAAGATGGAAGCAATTAGGCGAAGGGATTCGCTCATCTAATCAGAAGCTGGGCATGGATTTGCCCGGCGAAGCCTTATCACTATTGAACATAGAGAAGCGGCCGCCGCTAGCAATCGACGCGATTGCCAGCGATGTGGGTATCTGTTCGCGTACGTGTCACATTCCCTATGGCACTTGAAGACAGCAATCTGTCGTCGGCAAAGGCGGTGTCTCCCAATGCGCTCTTACCAAATGCGCCGTCTCCGTCCGCGCCCAAAGCCAGCTCTGTCACCGTTGCCTTGACGGGTGTCTCAGCGGCTCCTTCAGCTTCCGCGACCCTGCCAGTCCCCGCGCCCGAAGACAAAACCGTCATTACCAAGCGGCCGCCGATGTCGCTGGAACAAATGCCGACGGCCACGCTGCTCCCCAATCCAGCCGCGAGCCTCACGGGCATGCGGCTTGAGCACTATGAATTGGTCGAGTTCGTCGGCGGCGGCGGGATGGGCTCCGTTTATCGCGCCACAGACACGCGGCTCGGCCGAACGGTTGCGGTCAAGGTGCTGTCGCGCGATCAGGGCGACGAAGAAACGATTCGCCGCTTTCGCATCGAGGCCCAAAGCGCCGCGCGGCTCGATCATCCGAATATTGCCCGCGTCTATTACGTCGGTGAAGATCAGGGCGTCAATTTTATCGTCTTCGAGTTCATCGAAGGTGTTAACCTCCGCGACGAAGTTCAGGCCAGCGGGCCAATCGACTTGGAGCGGGCCCTTTACTACACGTTGCAAATCGCGCAAGCGCTCGGGCATTCGTCCGGCCGCGATGTGATCCATCGCGACATCAAGCCGTCGAATGTTTTGCTCACGGCGGCCGGTCAGGTGAAGCTGGTCGATATGGGGCTGGCCCGGCTGCACCAGGTTGAACCAAGCGCTAACGACTTGACCGCCAGCGGCGTGATGCTCGGCACGTTCGATTATATTTCTCCTGAGCAAGCCCGCGATCCACGGGTCGCGGATGTGCGCAGCGACCTGTACTCTCTCGGCTGCACGCTGTTCTTCATGCTCGCCGGTCAGCCGCCGTTTCCGGAAGGCACGGCACTGCAGAAGGTGCTCCGGCACAGTACGGATGAGCCGCCGGATGTGCGACAGTTTCGTCCGGAGCTGGGAACTCGCGTCGCGGCGCTCGTCAGCCGACTGCTGTCCAAGAAACCATCGCAGCGGCATCAATCGC
>DASXLL010000244.1:0-7930 GCA_036496265.1 Pirellulaceae bacterium
CACGTTGCTGATTCCGCCGTTCAGCCACAGTGCTGTATCGATGCAATGGGCCAGCAAATCGCCCGTCACTCCACTCCCGGCTGCCGCGGCATCCAGCCGCCATAGCCCCGCTCCGCCCTGCGGCAAATCGGCGCTAATCGTCCAATCCTGCAAAAAGTTAGCCCGATAATGAAAGACCTTGCCGAGCTTGCCGCTGTCGATAATCTGCTTCGCGAACGTCACCGCCGGCACGCGGCGATAGTTGTACCACACGATATTCGGCACCTTGGCCTTCTCCACCGCCCGGCACATCTCCTCCCCTTCGGCCGTATTCATCGCCAACGGCTTCTCGCACAAAATCGCCTTCCCCGCCTCCGCCGCCGCAATTGCAATCTCCTTGTGCAAATTGTTCGGCGTGCATATATCCACCGCGTCGATGTCTTTGCGGGCTAGCAGCTGCTTCCAATTCGTCTCGACCGATTCATAGCCCCACGTGTCGGCAAATGCTTTTGCTTTGTCCGCATCGCGGGCACAAACGGCCTTGAGCACCGGCCGATATTCGAGGTCGAAGAAGTTGTTGACCTTGCGATACGCATTGCTGTGAGCCCGGCCCATAAAGCCGTAACCGATCATGCCGATGTTGAGAGATTTTGCCATTTTGAATCGTCCGTTAACAAGAACAAAAGCTGGCTCGGGATGCAGTAGATTATGCTGTAGCATAGCAACCGTCGAGCGGCCGTTTTCGCGCGACGTCAGTCGCACTCCCAACACGTCATTCCTCAGGTCCATGCCCTCTGCGAAGCACATCCTGGTCGTCGAAGACGAACGCCATCTGGCGATGGGCATCAAATTCAATCTCGAAGGTGAAGGCTACCGCGTCACCGTCGCCGGCAGCGGCCCCGCCGCACTCGAAGCCTTTCAAGAGAACGAAGCCGACGTCGATCTGATCATTCTCGACATCATGCTCCCCGGCATGAGCGGCTACACCGTCTGCGAGGCGCTGCGGAAGGAAGGCAGCGACGTGCCGATCTTGATACTGTCAGCTCGAACTTTGTCTGAAGATCGCACGCGCGGGTTCGATGTCGGGGCCAATCAGTACATGTCCAAGCCATTTGACCTCGACGAGTTGCTCAGCCGCGTCAAGAATTTGCTCACGCACCAAAACCGCCGACATCATTCAAACGCCGAGCGCCAAAACGGTCTCTCCATCTACGAATTCGCCGCAGCGAAAATCAACTTTCCGCAGTTTGAGCTCTCGATCGACGGCAAGCCGGTGCAGCTCACAAAGCGCGAATGGGAATTGCTCGAGTTCTTCGTCGAAAACGAAGGCCGCCTTATTCCGCGTCAGGAGTTGCTCGAAAAAGTCTGGCGGATGCCTGGTCACATTCAAACGCGTGCGCCGGATCAGTTCATCCTTCGTCTGCGGAAAGCTTTCGAGACCGATCCAGCCAACCCGCGGCATTTTCTTACGATCCGCGATATGGGTTATCGCTTTCTGGCCAATCCCGTCCAGCCAGGCGATGAATCCGCATGAGCCAACTCTCTACGAAGTCAATGTTCGAGCACAAGTCGCAGCCCCTGCTCCCGCGCCGCCAATTCCTCCAACGAATGGTCGCTGCCATCGGCGTGACGCTCGCCATCATCGCCGCCTCCCTGGCCTTCGGAATGGCCGGCTATCACTTCCTCGGCGGTCTGCCGTGGATCGACGCGCTCCTCAACTCCGCGATGATTCTCACCGGCATGGGGCCGGTCGATCCCATGCAATCGACGGGCGGTAAGCTGTTTGCGACCGTCTACGCGCTCTATAGCGGCGTCGCCTTTCTTTCGATGATGGCCGTCCTGCTCGCACCAATCATTCACCGCGCGATGCACAAGTTTCACTTGGACGCCGAAGAAGATGACGGCGACGATCGCCACTCTGGTCGCAAAACCAAGCGGGACTAATGGCTCACGACCGCACCAGCGTCCCGCCAATCGCCGTCGCCGCCAATCGCCGCCGCAAATCCGTCTGCTGCTGCTCGCTCAGGCCCGCTCGCGGATGGGCGCAATTCGTGTGTTCGATCAGTCCCTGCCAATACAAAATCTGCTTCGTCGAAGCCACGCCATGGGCCGCAATCAGCGGCTCGATGACATCGTTCGCCTTTTTTTGTGCCGCCACGGCGTCCGCGAATCGGCCTTCGCGACAGAGCTTCGCGATCTGCACGATCAGCTCCGGCATCACGTTGTATGTCGTCCCAATGCCGCCGTGCGCCCCAAATTGCAGCCCCAGCGCCAGCATCTCGTCCGGCCCGTTGTACATGATCTGATCGCGGCCAAAACGCATCAGCAGCCGCTGCATCGTGTACAAGTTGAATTCCGTGAATTTGTATCCCGCGATGTTCGGAACCGTCAGCAGCGACGCCAGTTCCTCAACAGTCCGCGGCTGTCCCGTCAGCCCCGGAATGTAATACGCAATCACCGGCAATCGGCTTTTTGCGGCCAGGTCGGCATAAAACGCCTGCACTTCCGCCCAAGAATAGCCGCCGGCAAACGGCGGGATGCTGCTCACTGCATCTGCGCCAGCTCGCGCGGCATGCTCGGCCAACTCGCGGGCCAAACTCGGCTGAACGGCACCCACATGGACGATCACCTTGCCGCGTCCCTTAGACATGCCAACCGTGACCTCCACCAGCCGCTGCCGAATCTCGCGGCTCAAATAAATGCCTTCGCCCGTGCTACCCGTCAAATACAGCCCGCCGACGCCCTTTTGGTACAAGTGGTCAACCAATCGCTCCGTGCTCCGCACATCCAGCTCGCCACTGGGCGTCAGCGGCGTCACCAGCGCGGGAAGAATTCGGTTCTGCGAAGCGAGCAGCGGATTGGACATCGAAAGGATTCAGGGTTCGGGGTTCAGGGTTCATCAGCCGGAGGCGACGGCAACGGCCGCCGCATCACGGCCCACCAAGTATAAGCCCGACCCGGATGATCGTCGCCGCCATCGACAATCAGTGACAAAACAGCCGCGAAAACGACGCCCGAGACGCACGCCACGCCGTAGGCCCACATGATCGACAGATCGAACGGCGCCGTAAACGCTCGCCGGGCAAACTGCCACACAAATGGCACGCTCAGAATCTCTTTCCAGTAATTCCACACGATCGAAACCAGCATTGCTCCCACGACTGCCGGCAGGGCCGACCGCGCCGTCGCCCGCGGCAAAAACATCCCAATCAAAAACAGCGCTCCCAGCGGCCCGATGAACATATTAAAAGTCTTGGGCATCAAATCGAAAATGTTTCGGCCCGAGGCTTCCGCAAACCAGGCCACCACCAGCGCGATGCCCGTCGTGAGTCCGCCTAAGAGCAGCGTCACACCGCGGGCCAGGGCCAACCGATTCGTGCCCGCGCTCTTTTGAGCGAGCCGCGAGTGGTCCAACACATCCTGCGTCGCCACAGCCGTAATGCTGTTCACGCCCGACACCAGCGTCTGCATCGCGTCGCACAAGAAATTCGCGAAGATCAGCCCGCTAAAACCGAGTGGAAGCTGGGTCGCAAAAAAATGCAGCATCAGCTTGTCGCCTACACTCGTTGGCGCAAGGCCCGGCGGCAACTGGTCCTGGTGCCGCAAGTAAAAATGCAACAATGCCAAACCCGAAATGCCGAGCAGCGAGGTGATCGACAACAGCGCCACCATGTTCGTGATATAGCTTTTTTGCGCCGCCGCCAGCGACGGCGTCGAGGCATATCGCTGCAGCACGACCTGGTCCGAGCAATGCGTGCAAATCTGCCAGAAGAAGCCCGACAGGAGCGCCGTGCCGAGCGTCATTCGCTTCGTCGGGTCCAAGCTAAACCAATCGACTTGTTTGTGAGCCGCCGAATGTTCGCCCGCCACTTGCCACCACACCAGCGGCCCGTCGCCCGTATCCAGCCACACCGAGACCACAATCGCCGCCGCCCCGCCAAATAACATCAGCGCCTGAATCACATCCGTCCAAACAACACCTTCGAGGCCGCCAAAAAACGTGTACAGCGTCGCGGCGATTCCGAGCAGTGCGATCGTGACGTATAAATTCCAGCCGGCCATTGTGGCTAGCGCCAGCGAACCGCTGTACATCACCAGTGATACCCAACCGAGCCGCAGCAAAAAAAACAGCATTCCGCCGATCAGCCGCGTACGAAAATCGAACCGGTGCTCCAGATATTCATACGCGCTGGTGAACCGCAGTCGCATGAAAAACGGAATGAACAGAAATAGCACCAGCGGCGCGGCCGGCAGGATCGCCGCCTGGGTCATGAACGCGGCGATGCCATTCTTCACAATCTCGCCCGTCAGCCCCAGATACGTCAGCGACGACAGCAGCGTCGCCATGATCGACAGCCCCACCGCCATCCACGGCAGTCGCCGGCTGCCCAGAAAAAAATCGTCCGTATTCTTCTGATGCCGCGACGCGCGATACACGATGTACAGCGTCGCCAGCACGTACAGCACAACGACGACCACATCGAATGTCTTCAAACCGTCGTGCATAACCTCGTAGGATAGGCGTCCCGCCTGTCCCCCAAAAAACGAATCCCCAACTATCGTGTCGTGCTAACATAACGACCACTCCGTCCACTGGCTAGTTTGGTAATTGGATATGGGTGTTTTAGACCGCTTCTCCCTCACCGGCCGCGTCGCCCTCGTCACTGGAGGCGCTGGCCCGCTCTTCGGCCGCAGCATCTCCACCGCCCTCGCCGAAGCCGGGGCGACCCTCGTCACCGCCTCCCGCTCCCGCGAACGAAACGACAGTTTTGCCATCGAAATGCAAGGCCGCGGCTTCGACGTTCACGGCCTGGCGTTCGACCTCCTCGACCCCGGCTCGATCGACGCCCTTCACGATCAAGTGCTGCAGAAATTCGGCCGTCTCGACATCCTCGTGAACAGCGCCCTGGCCCAGCAAGGCCATCGCGGCTGCTTCGCCGATCAGACGGCCAGCGATTTAAACACAGTCGCCCAAGGCGACTTCGCTGGTCTTTTCCGCCACTGCCAGCGGGCCATCGCCGCGATGAAACAACACGGCCGCGGGTCGATCATCAACATCGCCAGCATCTACGGCGTCGTTTCCAACGATCCGGGCCTCTACGCCGGCACGGAAATGGTTCAGCCGCCGAGCTACAATTTCGTCAAAGCAGGCATGATCAACTTCACCCGCTATCTGGCCTGCTATTACGGCCGCGACGGCATCCGCGCCAACTGCATTAGCCCCGGTGGCTATTTCAACAACCAACCCGAGGCATTCGTGCAGCGGTATAGCGACCGCGTACCGCTCAAGCGAATGATGGGCCACGACGATCTGCAAGGCGCCGTCGTCTTTCTCGCCTCCGATGCCTCCGCCTATGTCACCGGCACGAATCTCATGGTCGATGGAGGTTGGACATGCCACTGACTAAAAAAACACGAAGTACGAAGTACGAAATCTGAAACAAATCCAAATGCATCAATTCTCAAATGGTTAAACCGAGAACATGTGTTTCTGTCATTTGAATTTGTGATTTAGAATTTGTTTCGTGCTTCGAGTTTCGGATTTTGAATTTCAGTGCCCAGCTTTCGGTCCAACTTCTCATGGCTTTAGATCTCCTCGTGGTCGGCGGCGGCTCCATCGGCGAGCGCCACCTCCGTTGCTTCCAAGACATCGGCTGCACGGTTGCGCTCTGCGACTCCAACACTGCCCGTCTTGCGGAAATCGCCGAGCGCTACACGCTCGCCCGCACATTTCCGACCATCGCACTCGCCGCTCGCGAAGCTTGGTACGGCGTTGTCATCGCCACGCCCGCCAATCTGCACGCCGAGCACGCCGCCGCGCTTGTCAAATCAACCGACGCCCTCCTCATCGAAAAGCCGCTCTGCACATCACTCGCAGATGCCAAGCGTCTGCAATCACTGGCCGCCGGCAAAGCAATCCAAGTCGGCTATGTTCTTCGTCATCATCCAGCCACACAGCACGTCCGCACACTCCTGGCCGAGGGCGTCATCGGCAAGCTACATCAAGTCACCATCACGGCCGGGCAGCATTTCCCTTCGCTGCGACCCGCTTATCGCGACATTTATTACAATAGCCGCCACACCGGCGGCGGCGCGGTCCAAGACGCCGCCACGCATCTGTTCGATCTTCTACAGCACCTCGCTGGCCCGCTGGACTGGATTTTCTGTGATTACGCCCACCAAGAACTGGCCGACGTCGAGGTCGAGGACACTGTTCACATCATCGGCCGTTGCTGCGGTGGTCGAGTTCTAGCTTCCGTAACCCTGAACCAGTTCATGGCTCCGAACGAAACGCAAATCCAGCTCAACGGCGCTCTCGGCAGCCTCGCCATCCGCTTCCACGAGCACCGCGCGGGAATATTTATGCTCGGCGACTCCGGCTGGACTTGGACAGAACCTCTCGTAACCGAACGCGACGATCTCTTTCGCGCCCAGGCCCAAAACTTCATCTCCTCCATCGTCAAACAAGAGCCGCCGCTTTGCACTCTCGACGACGGCCTCCGAGCGGTCGCCGTGAACCTCGCAGCGCTCCGCTCCGGCCAAAATCGATTCGTCGAAGTCGTTGATGTCGAATCTTGATTGAATGGACGCCGTTGACAAGTTCGCGAACATGACCGCCAGTGCGGCGGCCAAGATTGAGTTTGATAGTCGAAGCGGTTGTGCTCGCATCGTTTTGTGAACGGTTGTTGACCCAACTTCACGACGTGGCTCATTGGATCATTGGCTGCGGCTTTCGGCTTGCTTTGGTGGCGATGAATTCGCACGCGGCTCTGTCACATCGCGTTTTGCCTCTACTTCAGTAGCGGCGTCCTCGGCCGCCTGCCGTTGCCGCGCCACAACGCTTAGCCGATACGTTAGTCCTGCCACCACGAGCCAGAGCAGGAGGATGACACCCCACATGGCGCCTCGACCGCGTGGGCGTGCGATTTTTAGGGGCGGAGTTGTCGCCGCTCGAAACGTCGCCCGCTGCGCGGTCCCCGAGGCGACATGCAAAACCGGCTGCTCGGGAATCGCGATCGGCGGCGTCATTGTTTGCGATGAAGTTGGAATCGTAATTGCCGCTGGAAGTGATTCCGGTGAGGCATTCTCATTTCCGGCGAATCCATAGATCGGCGACGGTCCCGCGGACCAGGTTTGTGAGGCTGGTGAGGCCGTGGCTAGCACGATGGCCTCTGGCAATGCTTCAGCTTCAGGTGACGACTCTGGCGGCAGAATTGGATCAGCCGTTGCCGCACTCGCTTGCTCCGCTTCGTATCGCGCTCGGCAATTCGCGTCGAGGAGACATTCCTTGGCCGCTCGGATTTCGTCGAGCAGGCGGGCCCACTCGCGGGCTTGTGGTCCGGGGCGGAAGCTGCGGACGCGCGTGATGGCCCGGTCGGCTGCCGCGGCGATTTTAGCCGCGTCCGATTCCTGTAACGGCAGACCGAGTAGCTCGTAATAGTTGGGCGAGCTGACGTCCAGGCCGAGCCATTCGCGATAGGGGTTGAAGCCGTCGGACACAACTAAGTTTCCAATAAATGAGTCATGCAAGCATAAATGGCCGGCAATGAAACAACAACGGTTTTGGCTTTGAGGACGGCCAGGTGGGCGATGGACAAATGGGTTTGGAACGCGATACTTCGGAAATCCGAGCAGCAGGGTGCATCGTCTTAACTTCGACCGTCGCTTCTCGTTCGGCTTCTGGTTTTAGGTGCCCGATGAAACGCTTGCTGATATGTTTTGCCTGTTTCACGGGCGTGTTGGCCGTGCCGCTCGCGTTTTCGCAACCGATGAATCCCGCAACACTGCGCGGTCAGGCCCAAAAGCTGAAAACCGACGGCAATTTCAACGATTCGTACAAGGCGTTTCGGCGGCTTTGCCTGGATCCGAATGCGGGCGCGAATTTGGTCGGTCAGGACCTGACCAGTGCCGTTGAATGCTTGCAGCGGCTGGGCCGAATTCAAGAATTTGA
>DASXLL010000245.1:0-20735 GCA_036496265.1 Pirellulaceae bacterium
GCCAACACGAACCGCGCCGCCGGCCACCCCGCTCCACTCCGGCTGGGTAAGGGCCTGCGCTCCGCGGGGAGGCCGGCTCCCCAACTCGCAGCCCCAGCCATGTGACCACAACGCGTCTTGACAAAACCCTACATAGCTAAATCCGCGCCGACCTGGAAAAGAATTCTGTGGCGACGAATTCATGGCGAGATCCTTTTGAATACGACACCCCCGATCCACCCCCTAGCTTCAATCGCAACCTATGGCAATTGCCGTCGCTCGTCAAGAAAATGCCGGCTCATCCGGTGGTCGAATCAACTGGCAACTCATGCTGATCGCAGCTAAACTCTGGCCCCCCTGACATCGCACAATTTCGCAACGGTGCCACTTCTAGTGAATTTCGCGTCTCCGAAAGCTCTGCCGTCGCAACTCGCATTTTTGCAGCGGGGCGGCAGGCCGTGTCGATCTTCATACTCCGGCACTCCTCGCCTGGCGACGGTCGGATGACTCGCCTGGCGTCGGCAATGCCGAGGTTCGCGGGAATAGCGGTTCAATCGATTATTGCGCTTACGAGAGCAGGATGACGCTCGAAGCGGGCGGAGTCAGCAACTCGTGCGTGCGTCGCGTGTTCTTTTCGCTCTGGGAGTGGTCGCTGCCGGCGTCATCGCCGCGTGGCCCTTTCGTCAGTACCCCGCGCCGCCCGATATCCAGCCGCGGCTGGCGGCTATGCCCATGCAATTGACAATCCGACGGCCCGATGTGCCGCTGGAGCTCGCACCAAGGATCGATATTTCCCCGGCTGAAGGCCTCCACGAGGAACGAAAAGTCAACGAAATCCCACTGCCGCAGCCCGCTGCGCTCCCTACCGCTCCGAATTACGCTCTCGAAAACCTCGCGCCGCCGCCAGCGCTGCCGGTTTCGTTTCATCCGACATTGCCGCCGATTCAACCGAACGATTGGCGGCCGGATGCCATCGTGAAGCCGGCGGTTCAGCCGCGCCCGCCTCGGCCCTATCGCATCCGCGACCGCGACACGCTGGAATTGATCGCCGAACGCTTATTGGGCGATAAGCAGCGGGCCAGCGAAATCTTTGAGGCCAACCGCAATGTGCTTTCGCGTCCTGATTTGCTACCGGTGGGTGTTACGATCATGCTGCCCCCGCGAGAAACCCGTACCGATTTGCAACCGGTCGCTGCGCCTCGTCCCTAGGGCGAGCGGGGTCCGTAAGGCCCCCCGGTAAGTTGGCAATCGTCAACGGTCATAATGCAGCCGCTGTAGCGTCAGTGACCCTCCGCTATAATCAGCCTCATTCAATCGCTGACTTAATGAGCGGAGCGCTTCCTTGAAAGACTTTGATTACGCTGCGCCTTCGAGCGTCGCAGAGGCGACAAAGCTGCTCGCCCAGGCCAATGGCAAGGCAAAAATCCTCGCAGGTGGCACCGATATCATCGTGCAGCTTCGCGAAGGCCTGCGCGAAGCCGACCTGGTCATCGATGTTAAAAAGATTCCAGAGCTGACGGAACTAAACTTTTCAGCGGCCAAAGGGCTGCGACTGGGGGCCAGCATCCCCTGCTACCGCATTTACGACAATGCGGAGATTGCGAAAGCCTATCCAGCACTCGTCGATGCAGCCCGCATCGTCGGTGGGTGGCAAATCCAAAGCCGTGCCAGCGTCGGCGGTAACCTCTGCAATTCCTCACCGGCGGCCGACACCATTCCGGCGCTGATTGCACTCGGTGCGGTCGCCGTAATCGCCGGTCAAAGCGGCCAGCGCGAAGTTCCGGTTGAGTCGTTTTGCACGGCACCCGGCCGCAATGTGCTTCAGCCAGGCGAACTGCTCGTCGCCCTGCAGTTCCCGCCTCCGCAGTCGCGCGGCAGTTCGGCCTACGAGCGATTCATTCCGCGCAACGAAATGGATATCGCGGTCGTGGGGGCCGCCTCAAGTGTGCAGCTTTTTAGCGACGGCAAAACGATTGAAAAAGCTCGCATCGCTCTAGCCGCGGTCGCTCCCACACCCAAATTCGCCGCCGAAGCCTCGCAATGGCTCACCGGCAAGCCCGCCACTGAAGCGACGTTTACCGAAGCGGGCGAAATCGCAAAAAAAGTCGCCACCCCCATCACCGACATGCGTGGCACCGCCGAATATCGCGTTCACCTTGTCGGCATCCTCGTCAAACGCACCCTCGCCCACGCCACCGAGCGAGCCCTCGCCTGACACCTACTCACCACTCACCTACTCACTCTGCCGCCGTGAAAAAACTCCACATCACCGCCACCATCAACGGTCAACCGACTGAATTCCTCTGCGAGCCGCGGCAGAGCCTGCTCGAAGCGCTCCGCGACACGTTGCGTCTGACCGGCGCCAAAGAAGGCTGCAACAACGGCAACTGCGGGGCCTGCACCGTCATCATGAACGGTGTGCCCGTGAACAGCTGCGTTGTTTTGGCCGCGGAAGTCGAAGGCGCGAACATCGAAACGATCGAGGGACTCGCCGAGCACGGCCACCTGCACCCGCTCCAGCAATGCTTCCTCGAAGGTGCCGCGCTGCAGTGCGGCATCTGCACACCCGGCTTCCTCATGGCCGCCAAGGCCCTCCTAGACAAAAAACCAAAGCCGACGGAGCACGACATCCGATTCCAGCTCGCCGGCAACCTCTGCCGTTGCACCGGCTACGACAAAATCGTCCGCGCCGTCCAAGCAGCTGCCACCGAATTAGCCGCCAAGTAAACGGCGTTGTAGGGAATGCCCTCCCGCGGCCTTCCGTGACCGACCAAAAGGATTCCAACTCAATGTCCGATACCCAAGACCTCTACCTCGGCAAGAAAAAATACTCCGTCATCGGTCAGCGACCCGTCCGTCATGACGGCGCCGACAAGGTCACGGGCAAGGCCGTCTATACGGCTGACCTCGCCCTGCCAAACCTGGCCCACGGCAAAATCGTCCGCAGCCCGCATGCCCACGCGCGTATCAAGAAAATTGACGCCAGCGCAGCGCTGAAAATGCCCGGCGTCCTCGCCGTCGTTACCCACGACGATTTCCCGGATCTGAAGGAAAAATTCGCCCTCATGGGCGAAGCCGGCGCGATCAACCTCAAGCACCTCGCCTCCAACTGTCTCGCGCACGACAAGATCCTCTACAAAGGTCACGCTGTCGCCGCCATTGCTGCGACGAACGTGCATATCGCCGAAGAAGCCGCCAAGCTGATCAAAGTCGAGTACGAAGTCCTACCCAGCGTCACCTGGGTCCTCGACGCGATGAGGTCCGAAGCGCCGATCCTGCACGATGATCTCCGCACGGACGAAATGGGCAAAAAAGGCGATAAGCCCACCAACGTTCAAGTGCGAATGGTGTTCGAGAAAGGCGATATCGACGATGGCTTCAAGCAAGCGGAAGTCGTCGTCGAGCATGAATTCCGCACCGCCACGGTCCATCAAGGTTACATCGAGCCGCACGCTTCCGTCGCCAATTGGAACGAAGACGGTCGCCTCAAGATTTGGACCGCCACGCAGGGTGCATTCAACGCCCGGCAGCAAATCGCCGAGCTGCTCCAGATGCCCGTCTCCAGCGTCACCGTCGTCCCCTGTGAAATCGGCGGCGGCTTCGGCGGCAAAATCATCGTCTATCTCGAGCCTGTCGCCGCATTGCTCAGCCGTAAATGCGGCCGGCCTGTGAAACTCGCGATGCAGCGGAGCGAAGTCTTCGAAGGGACCGGCCCCACGCCCGGCTCTTACCTTCGTGTCAAAATCGGCGCGAAAAAAGACGGCACGCTCGTCGCCGGCGACGCCTGGATGGCTTACGAATGCGGCGGTTTCCCCGGCGGCGTCATCGGCCCCGGCGCCATGTGCGTTTTCAGTTGCTACGACTTCCCGCACGCCCGCGTCGAGGCCTACGACGTCGTCAACAACAAGCCGCACACGCAGGCCTATCGCGCCCCCGGATCAACGCATGCCGCCTTTGCCACCGAACAAGTCATCGACGAGCTGGCCGAAAAGCTCAAACTCGACCCGATCGAGTTCCGCCTGAGAAACGCCGCCAAAGAAGGCACCCGCCGCGTCGATGGTCCGGTATATCCCCGCGTCGGCCTCATCGAAACGCTCCAAGCCGCCAAAAACAGCGACCACTGGAAGTCTTCTGTTAGTAGCCATCACGCTCCGCGTGATGTGCCCGGCGCTTCCGCGCCCCTCCGTGGCCGCGGCCTCGCCAGCGGCTTTTGGTTCAACATCGGCGGTGTTTCCAGCTGCTCCGCCAACGTCAACGACGACGGCACGGTGACCTTGCTCGAAGGCTCGACCGACATCGGCGGCACCCGCACCAGCATCGCCATGCAGCTCGCCGAGACCATCGGCATTGCCGCCGAAGACGTCAAACCCCAAGTCGCCGACACCGATTCCGTCGGCTACACATTTTTGACCGGCGGCAGCCGCGTCACCTTCGCCACCGGCCTCGCGGCTTACAAGCTCGGCCTCGATCTCGTCGAGCAAATGAAAGATCGTGCCGCCAAGCTCTGGAACTGCGAACCCGCGTCCGTCAAAGTCGAAGACGGCAAATACAGTCACAACGGCCATCGGCTCAGCTTCAAAGAACTCGCCGCAAAACTGTCGCAAAAAAACCTGCCGCCCGTCATGGGCCGCGCCAGTGTCGCGCCGGAAGGTTCAACTAATGGCTTCGGCACCCATATCGTCGATGTTGAGGTCGATCCCGAAACGGGCAAGGTTTCCATTCTTCGTTACACGGCTATTCAAGACGCCGGCAAAGCCATTCACCCCAGCTACGTCGAAGGCCAGATGCAAGGCGGCGCCGTCCAAGGCATCGGCTGGGCCCTCAACGAAGAATATTGGTTCGACGATCAAAACCGCATGCGCAACGCCAGCTTCCTCGACTACCGCATTCCCACTTGCCTCGACGTGCCGCTTATCGAAACCATCATCGTCGAAGTTCCCAATCCCAATCACCCCTTCGGCGTCCGCGGCGTCGGCGAAACCCCCATCGTCCCGCCCCCCGCCGCCATCGCCAACGCCCTCTACCACGCCACCGGCAAACGCCTCACTGATCTCCCCATGTCGCCGCCCAAAGTCTGGAAGGCACTTTCGTCAAAGTGACTACTTCAGCGCTCCCCGCTGCTGATAAACGTCGAACAGCTTGAACAACGTCTCGCGCACGTTTCCGCCCGCCGCTCGATAAGCGTCTGCGATCTCACTCGGCCCGAGCGCCGAGCCTTCAGCCGTGATAAGTGTATTCACGACGGCAGCCGCTACATCTTCGCTCGACTTGGTCGCGTATAACGTCGCCAACCCAACATCCGCATGCGCCGTCACCAGCAATCCCCCGCCGCTCCTCCACACAAGCCACTGAATCCAAATTCGCGACCACCACGAAAGCTGCTCGTACCCATCGATGATCAGTTGCGTGACTGGCGAAAGCGATGACTTCTCGATCCGAGGCAATCGTCGCTGCCCTGGGCCCACTTTGAGCATAACAACCTGCCTCCCAGCCGCCTCCATCAACGGCGCCAGCATGGCCACCAGCGTCGATTTCCCGCTGCCATGCGCGCCAATAATCTGCCCGCGCCAGTTGCAGGCCTTCAGCCGCCCCACAATCGCCTCGGCCGAATCGCCGTCCAAAAACAAAAACGGAATCGCTCCCGGCCGGATGAATCGCGTCGCAAACGGATTGGAGCTCATGTGCTCTCATTCTACTCAGCCGCTTGCTACTCAGCCGCTTGTGAAATCTCCGCTGGTTCAGCCATGACCTTCGGCAGCACACTCGGTACGCGCCCCAGCGTAAACGCCTGCTCAACGACATAATCCCGCCCGCGCCGCAAAAACAGCCGCAGCCGCACGCACCACTGAATACTCAAAATCGCCCCGCGATAGCTCAGCGGGCTGTTCGGCAACCGCGTCCGCAGCCGCCGCATGGGCCGCAAGTCGCCGTTTTCCGCATCCGCCGGCAGCCGCCGCTCAAAAAAATGCACGCCCAGATCATCCTCGCCTTTGCCCTCGGTGTGCCATAGCACTGAAGCCTCGACCGCCTGAATATCGGCCGGATCGACGGCGTCGATCTGATATTCGCAGACCAGCTCGTCGCCGGCTGCAAACTCACGATTCGTGCCGGCGATGCACAAGCTCAACAGCGGCTCAATCACGCTCCCGCTCCCGCCACGGCCGCGGGCAACGCCGGCGGCGTCAGTGCCTGCCGAGCGACTCGGCTGCTCACCTCGACCTCCTTCGCCATTACGCCGGGATAGACCACCACGGGAAAGCCGCGCACGAGCGCAGGCCATTTATCCGCCTGGCCATGCACGACAATCTTCCAGCGAACCACATTATGGCCCGACTGGAACGAGTGCATCGCAGAAATCGGCACGGCGATGTGGCACACCTCGCTCAGAGGCTGGTCCGTTTCAATCGCGAAGTCGCGCCGCTCAAAGCACAACTGCCGATAAACCTCCCGCATCTCCGTCCGAATGTCTGTCCCCTGCGTGAACGTCGCCTCTTCCTCGCAAATCAGCGAGACTTCCAGCGACCGCATCTTCAAATTGCCCTGCTGCACCAGCCACGCTCGATATTCGCCGCCGGGCGCCAGCGGCAAATCCGAAATCTCCAGCGTCGTCTGCCCCATGCCGCTGCTTTGGAGCAGCAATTGCAAAAACTCCCGCACACCCCAAAAACACACCGCCCAAAAGCCGATGAGCAGGGCGCTCAAGAGCCATTCGTGACTGCCATTCACATGCCCGCGGATGACCGACGCCGTCAGCAGGAACACAACGAAGCACCACAACATCGCAAAGATCGTCGTTGCCAAGAGCCGCCAGCCCGGCGAATGCGTCGTCGGCAATCGATAGGCCAGCTCGATCCCTGGGCTGTTGGTCAGCCCATCGAACGACGGCACCGTCGGATAATTTCGCGGCCGCGGCACCGCGGCGTGCACAAAATCGGTATCGGCCGCCTGTCGGGCCAAAGAGCTTCGCCGCTCGACCGAAGTGCCAATCCGCAGCACGGACCAGATCAAGCCGCCGCCGCCGAGCACAATCGACGACGTCGTCACCAAAATCAGCAGCCACCCCCCATAGCCAAACGCGAACCGACCCGGGTTCGGCTCCACAATGTGCGACGCGACGATGACCGACAGGAGCAGCGTGCCGAGCAAAAACAGGCAGCCGCAAAACGCAGCTTCGCCCACTTGGCCCAACCAGTTGGAGCCGGTGCGGCGCTCGCCGCGTTTTTTCTCGACTAAACGAAAGAATCGGGCCACGTGTCCGCTCCGGCGAGAACCGTACAATCCGTGCCCAGCGCGATCGTCCGGGACAAACACCCTCACAGCCGCCCACTACCTCTATCCTAGTGAAAGTTACGCTTTTCCAACACCACCACGCTCGCCGAATCGCTTCCACCGGCCAGAAAACACGGCAACGCGGGTACAATGCGCGCAATTGGCGAGCGGGGGACGTCAGTCCCCCGGTAGTTCGAACCCGCCAGTTTCCTTCCGCCGACTCGCGCGGCGCGTGTATAAGAGGACGAAAAAATGCGGCTGAGATGCATCGGCTTCGGCTTGGGTGGCTGTGTTTTGCGCAGCATAACACGGCTGCTGGTGTGTACTCTGTTGCTGCTGTCCGCAGTCGCCACCGCCGGCGACTGGCCGCAAATTCTCGGCCCCAACCGCAACGGCCATGCCGAAGACGAGCGATTGGCCGAAAGCTGGCCGGCCGCCGGACCGAAAATCCTCTGGCGTTACAAGCTCGGCAGCGGCTATGCCGGCTCGGCCGTCGCCGGCGACCGCGTCATTGTCTTTCATCGCATAAGCAATAACGAGTGCGTCGAATGCCTCAGCGCTGCTAGCGGCAAATCGCTCTGGAAAACCGATTTTCCCGCCACCTATCGCGGCGGCATTGACCCCGACACCGGCCCCCGCTGCGTGCCGCTCATCGCCGGCACCAGCGTCTTCGTCTTCGGTGCCGCCGGCGATTTGCACTCCGTCCAGCTGGACACCGGCGACAAGCTCTGGTCCCGCTCGCTCTATGCCGACTACAAGGGGGACGAAGGCTACTTCGGCGCCGGCAGTACACCGATCCTCGTCAGCGGCCAACTCCTCGTGAATGTCGGCGGCCGCGGCGCTGGCATTGTCGCACTCGATCCATCCAACGGCAAAACGCTGTGGCAAGCCAGCGACGAAGCCGCCAGCTATTCGTCCCCCACCGCCGCCCACATCGGCGGCCACGACAAAGCCATCTTCATCACCCGGCTGAACTGCGTTGTCGCCGACCCGGCCACCGGTACTGTCACAAAACTGTTCCCATTCGGCCAGCGCGGGCCGACGGTCAACGCCGCCACGCCGCTCGTCATCGGCAACAAACTGTTCGTCACCGCCAGCTACGGCATCGGCGCTGCCCTCGCCCCGTTGACCGATCAGCCGGTGAAGCCCATTTGGACCAACGACAACACACTCTCCAGCCAATACGCCACGCCCATCGAGCACAACGGCTACCTCTACGGCATCCACGGCCGCGAAGACCAAGGCGTCGCCGAGCTCCGCTGCATCGAAGCCGCCACCGGCAAAGTTCAATGGAAAAAAACCGGCTTCGGCGTCGCCCACATCATTTTTGCCGACAACAAACTCCTCATCCAAAAAGCCGATGGCCACCTCCTCCTCGCCGCCGCCGATCCAACGAAATATCGGGAGCTGGCGACCGCGCGCGTCTCTTCCGAACCGACGCGAGCTTTGCCGGCTCTTTCCGGCGGCCGGCTATTTCTGCGAAGTGGTAGTGGGGGCGGGGAACTCATCTGCTTGGCGGTTGGAGTGGAGTAGGGCGGCGTTGAGCATGTCCGAGGTCCAAAGTCCAAGGTTCAGGGAAGGCGATGCTGCGAGCGCTGCAGGGTCGGACGTTTTATCCGCTGGGTTCGTAAACCGGCGGTGCCGCTGCGCTTACCGCTGGCCAATGGCTTAGGCTGCGTTCGGCGTCGTGCGGGTCGCCCCACGATAAATCGTAGGGCTAAAAGAAAAAGTCCCGTAAACAGGACTCAGAGTTAGGACCTCGCAGTTTTGAAACTGTCGATTTGGGTTGGTATGATCACAATCAAGGCGCTGGTTTTTTTAATCGAGCCGCATCGTGCGACTGTTTACTAGTGGCGCTGGCTTTGCCGGCGTTTGGTGATCAGGGTTTCACGGCTGCAAAATGTCGTTTGATGAATTCGACGGCGTGGCGGGTGGATTCGGCCGTTTCGGGAATGGTTTGGGGGATGCCGAAGTAGAAGCCGTGAGGGCCGTTGTCGGGATGATATTCGTCGGCTTCGTGGCCGGCGGCTTGCATGGCTTTGACGTAGGCTTCCATGACCGGCAGCGGGGCATTTTGATCGTTCTTGCCGCTGACCATGAGGACCGGGCATTTGGCCTGCGGGATTTCGGTGAGCAGCGAGGTGTATTGATAAGCGGCGGGGTCTTTCTCGACGGCGGCCATTTTGACACCGGCGCGTTGCTCGAATTCGCGGACGAGCCGTTGGTTGCCACCGATATTCGTGCCCGCGTCGGCGAGCTTAGAGAGGGAAATCAGATCGAGGCCGGCGGGGGCGTTGAGGACGGCGCAGACGAGCGGCGTTCGCGAAACCATGCGGCCGACGACATGACCGCCGTGGCTGCCGCCGAGCATGGCGATGCGCTTCGTATCGACAAAGCTCCAGCCGCGGGCCTTATTGATGGCGATGAGCGTGTCGTCCCATTCGAGCGGATCGAGCGTGTACCGGGGGTTAGGGCGGAAATCGACCGAATACACGGCCCAGCCTTGAGCGAGGAAATCGGGCAGTGGCGGATGAGTCGCGCGGCCCAATTGGTTGCTTGCTCGCGTGGCTTCTGCGGCTCGCAGCTTGGTTAGTTCTTCGTCGGTCGAAGCTTCTTGCACCGGCTTGGCCGTCGGCGCGCCACCATGAATGAAAATCACGAGCGGGAAAGGGCCGGAACCGGACGGTTTACGCACGTAGCCGGCGATGCGAACGCCGCCCGCGCCGTCGAATTCGGCCCGTTGGCCTTGAATGCCGTTGGGATGCGATTCCCAGTCGTCGTCCGCGGCGTGGGACGCGGGATTAATCGTCACGATCAGGCCCAAAGCGAACAAGAAGGCGGATGACAAATAACGACGGGCCGGCATGAGGTGGTTCCTTTTGGTTATTGGATTGTTTTAAGCTATGGGGCGTTCAGTTTGAACTGTTTCTTCCAAAAAGACGTCGGCGCGTTGGCCGTCGCGGAGATTGCCATGCGTTTTTCAGCGTTCGTAAACAATTGGGCGGCTTTGGCCGTGATTGCGACGGTGTCGCAGGTTCAAGCACAGCAAACGAGCGATCGGTTCGGCCGGTGGGATGCGAATAAAGACGGCAAGGTGACGCGGGAGGAGATGCCGGCGTGGTTTAAAGACTCATTCGATGCGATCGACACCAACAAAGATGGCGTGATCACATCCGATGAAGAGCAGAAGTTCCGCCCGACGAATCCGCAAGGACCGAACGCGCAGATTCCCAATACCGTGCGGTCGATACCGGATTTGCCCTATGCTGCGACGGACAATCCGAAGCAGCGGCTGGACTTGTATTTGCCGAAGTCGCCGAAGAGCGATAAGCCGTTGCCGCTGGTTGTGTTCGTACATGGCGGGGCGTGGCGAGTGGGTGACAAACGGACGAGCTATTTTCAAGTCGCACCGTTTTTGCAGAGCGGCGACTATGCGGCGGCGTGCATTAGCTATCGATTGGTTCCTGAAGCCATCTGGCCGGCGCAGATTTACGATTGCAAGGCAGCGATTCGCTGGCTGCGGGCCAATGCCAAGGACTACAACATCGATCCTGACAAGATTGGCGTCATGGGCACGTCATCGGGCGGGCATCTGGTCGCTCTGCTCGGCACGAGCGGCGATGTGCCGGAGCTGGAGGGTAAGCTCGGCGATAATCTAAACGTCAGCAGTCGCGTGACGTGCGTCGTCGATCAGTTTGGCCATTCCGATTTTTTGGCACTCGGCGGCGGGGCCAATGATCCGACTTCGCCGATCGGAGGGTTGCTCGGCGGTGGCGTTCAAGACAAGAAGTACGCCGCGCGCGAGTCGTCGCCGATCACTTTTGTCTCGAAGGACGATCCGCCATTTCTAATCCTCCACGGAACGAACGATCCGGCCATTCCGTTCAAGCAGTCGGAGATTCTGCTGGAAAATTTGAAGAAAGCCGGCGTCGATGCCATGCTCGTTCCTGTAACAGGCGGCGGGCACGGCGATTTTGGAACGCAGGAGGTTCCGAATCGGGCCAAGCAATTCTTCGACAAGCATCTCCGCGGACAGGATGTCACCGTTTCGTCTGAGCCGATCAAGGCGGGTCCGCCGACGCAGAAGAATAATAAGAAAGGTTGAAACTATGACAAGCCAACTGTTGGCACTGATTGTGGTGGGCACCGTGGCCAACTTTACATTGGCTGAGGACGCCTGGCGCAAGCACGTCGTTTATAGCGGCGATTTTTGCGCCACAGCCGTCGGCGGCGATTTCTCCGGCGATCGCCTGGCCGATGTCATTTGCAACAGTGGCGGCAAAACGCGGCTGCTCGTTGCTCCCGAATGGCGCGAAATCATCCTCGACGAAACGCCGGGTTATGGCGCGATACACAGTGAAACGTTCGATGTGGATGGCGACGGCGATCTCGACTTTATCGGTGCGCGCTACACGCCGGGATTGATTTTCTGGCTGGAGCAACCGGCGAAGCCGCTGGAGGACCGCTGGACGCTGCGTATTGCTGAGGACAAGATCGACGGCATTCACGGCTTATTGAAAGGCGATGTCGATGGCGACGGACGGCCGGACTTACTTGCCAATAGCGGGCAGCCGAAAGAGCCGTTTCCCAATTCGGCCGTGTGGCTGAAATTGCCGAAGGATGTGCGTAGCGCGGAGCGATGGGACCGGCACGTGTTCGCCAAGGGCGACGCGCCAGGTCTGAGCCACTACTTCGGCTTTGGTGATGTCGATGGTGATGGACGGCCGGATATTTCGCTCGCCGCGAAGGGCGGCAATCAGGCTGAATCGACGAGCGAGGCGTATTTCGCCTGGTGGCAAGCGCCTCGTGACCTGCAGCAGCCTTGGACGAAGCACGTGCTGGCGGATCATCAAGGTGGCGCCACGAACATTCAGCCGGCGGACGTGAATGGCGACGGAAAAATGGATTTCATCGCCACGCGTGGGCATCAGCAGGGCGTGATTTGGTTCGAGGCCCCGACCTGGAAGATTCATGACATTCATCCCACGCTTCGCGAGCCGCATTCGTTGGCCGTGATCGACATGGACGGCGATGGCGACGTGGATTGCGCGACTTGCGCATTCGGCGACAGCACGTGCGCGTGGTTTGAAAACGACGGCAAAGGCAACTTCACGACGCACGTGGTCGGAACGGATCAAAAAGCCTACGACATCCGCGCCATCGACATGGACAACGACGGCGATCTCGATTTGCTCGTCGCCGGACAGAACAGCAAGAATGTCGTCTGGTATGCCAACCCGCGGCGGTAGTCTTTGCATTCGGTCACAAGAGACGTCGTTGTGGATAACCTCCTCGCCGCCCGACTCCAGATGCTCGTCTCGCTCGCGTTTCACATTGTGTACGCGGCGATCGGAATCGGTTTGCCGCTGTTGCTTGTCATTGTCGAAGCACTGTATCTCCGCACAGGGCAGGCACACTATAAAGCGCTGGCCAAAAAATGGGCCAAGGCGACGGGCTTGCTGTTCGCCGTCGGCGCGGTATCCGGGACGGCTCTGTCGCTGGAGCTCGGGCTGCTGTGGCCTAAATACATCGAGTTGCTCGGCGCGGTCGTCGGGCATTTATTCGGCTTAGAAGGCTACGCGTTCTTCCTCGAAGCCATTTTCATCGGCCTGTATTTGTATGGCTGGGATCGTCTGAGCCCTGTCGCACATTGGTGGTGCGGCGTGGTGATCGCGGTCAGCGGCATGCTGTCCGGAATTCTGGTGCTCGGTGTGAATGCTTGGATGCAGCAGCCGGTCGGATTCGAGATGCAAGATGGCCTTGTGATTGCGACCGATCCCGTCGCCATCCTGCGTCAGCCGCTCTGGCTTTACATGGCCATCCATTCGACGCTTGCCTGCTATCTGTCCGTCGCCTTTGCGGTCGCTGGCTGGTATGCCTGGCGGCTCCTGCGCGGCGAGCGAAACGATTACAACCGTTCGGCGCTGATCATCGCCATGATCGTCGGGTCCGTCGCGGCCCTCCTTCAGCCGGCGACGGGCGACTGGCTCGCCAAATTCGTTTTCAAAACACAGCCGGTGAAATTCGCGGCGATGGAAGGGCAATTCAAGTCCCAGCGCTACGCGCCCTTGCGGATCGGCGGCTGGCCCGACACAAAAACCGAAACCACCCGCTACGCCATCGAAATTCCCGGCGGCTTGAGCTATTTGGCGGCACACGATCGCGCGGCGGAAGTGCCCGGTCTCGACCGCGTGCCCAAATCCGATTGGCCTAACGTCGAAGTCACTCATCTGGCATTCCAAATCATGGTCGGCTCAGGCACTTTGCTTACAGCCGTGTCGATTTGGTTTTGGATCGCCTTCGTCCGTGGCCGCCACGCAATTGCTGAACGACGAAAACTATTATGGGCCGTCGTGAGCACCGCTCCGCTCGGATTCATTGGGCTCGAAGCCGGCTGGTTTGTCACGGAAGTCGGCCGCCAGCCCTGGATCATTCAGCATGTTTTGCGCACCAGCGACGCCGTGACGCCAGCGGCCGGCGTGCCGGCGATGTTCTACACTTTTTCCGCTCTGTATCTGCTTTTGGGCACAACCGTTGTCGTGCTATTGCGGCGAATCGCCTCTGCTGGTCATGAACCATGAATGACATTCGTCTCTGGTCGGATCTATCGGCACTGGCGGCGCTCGCTGGCGTCGTGGCATATGCCGTTTTAGCCGGCGCCGATTTTGGCGGTGGCGTTTGGGATCTCTTGGCGACCGGCCCACGAAAAAAAGAGCAGCGGCTCGCGATTCAACACGCGATGGGCCCCGTTTGGGAAGCCAACCACGTTTGGCTGATTTTTGTTTTGGTCGTGCTATTCACCTGTTTTCCGACCGGCTACGCCGCACTGTCCGTCGCGCTCTTCATTCCGTTCCATCTGGCCTTGCTCGGCATCATGCTCCGCGGCGCGTCCTTTGTTTTCCGCTCCTATCAAAGCCGCCAGCAAGACGCCGCAGCGGAGACGAGCGCCTGGGGCATCGTCTTCGGCATCGCTTCGCTCATCTCGCCGTTCCTGCTAGGCATCGCCTTCGGCATCGTCACGGAAGGCGGCATTCGCGTGACCGATGGCACTGTTCACCTTCGCACCGCCACGCTCTGGCTATCGCCCTATTGCCTCGCCAATGGCGTGCTCGCGCTTTCTGCGTGTGCCTATCTAGCGGCCGTCTATCTAACCAATGAAACGGAGGGCGAGCTGCGCGAAGATTTTCGCCAGCGGGCCATTTTCGCCGGCACAACGACTGCCATTCTCGCCGGCTGCGTTCTCCTGTTGGCCTGGTTCGGATCCCGCTGGTTCTTTTATCGCCTACTCAGCCCACGAGCGATCGTCATCATCTTCGCGGGAATAGTGTGCTTCCTCGGCTCCGCCTGGTCGGTCTTCACGCACCGTTACCGCCTCAGTCGCGCCTTCGCCATCGGTGAAATCGGCCTGCTGATTCTCGGCTGGGCCGTCGCACAGCATCCCTACCTTGTTTATCCCGATCTCACCTTTGAAGCCACAGCCGCCCCGCTGGCCACAATTCAATTCATGCTGTTGTCGCTGCCCGTTGGCCTCGTGCTCATCATCCCGTCGCTGATGCTACTGTTTCGTGCTTTTAAATCATCAAGCGCCGGCTAATCCGCCCAAAAATCGAAGAGCGGAGGGCACGGGACTCGAACCCGCAACCCCTTGCGGGGCAACTGATTTCGAATCAGTCTGCTAGCCATTCGCTTACCCTCCGGAGTCAAATGTAGCGGTGGGCGCGGCGCGGGACAAGGCGTTTGGGGCTCGCGAAATGCAACATGGTTGATAGTAAAACGAAAGGGGAAGCGGGGTCGCGTTTTTTGAACAAGCGGCAGAGAGTTCCCATCAAGCGGCATGGCGTTTTTGCCCGATTTCGTTCAGAATGTGATGCAATCCAACCGCCGACTAACGAACTTGCTTGGCAGTAAAATCGAGGTAGCAGCCGTGACTGATGCACATCATGCCGAATCGCACGAGAAGGACGACATCTGGCAGCACATGACCCCGGCGCATCAGCAGGAGTTGAAGGGCGAAGATTCTATCGCCTGGTGGCAAGTGGTCGGCGTGCTGCTGCTAATCATTTCAATTGGCCTGGTCCTGGCCGTTGGCACTGCGCTCATGAGCGGCATCATGAGCCGTAATTTGTAGCGCCGACCGCTTCGTTCTTTCGCTGAAGCACTAGCAGCATAATTGGACCTCGATCGGTTGTCGCTGGGGACGGTGTCTTTAGCCAGCAGACTTTTTTACGGCCTCAATCGTTGAATTGACGGTGACATACTTGCCGTCAAACGAGTGCATCTCTTTGATGCGAGTTTGGCGCCCGCTCACTTAAGCTTCCAAACTCGGCGTTACCTGTTGGCCGAAACCGACTCAAACTGCACATTCGACTTGAATCCAATCGGCAGAATCCCCATCTGCCGAGCCTTCGTGACTGACATGAGCAGATAGTCGGCTTCGTCTTCGGCGGCGAATTTGTCGGCGTTTTTGGTGAGGTCTTGCGTGCCGACGGCAATGGCGGAGGAGAAGACGGCGTAGGAGTCTTCGGTGAGCCACTTTTCGTCGAGCAGGGCGGCGAGGCTTTTGATCTTGGGGAATTTCTCGGGGGCTTCGGACTGCATCATGGTGGTTTCGAGGGCGACTAGAGTATCGCCTTTTTCGTCGAGGGCGAAGGCGAGGTAGCAGTGGCGGGGGACCATGACGAGATAGGCTTCGATGCCGACTTTGCGGAGGACCGAGGCGAAGAGGACGCTGCCGTCCACGCAATTGGCCTGGTTATTGTTGATGGTTTCGTCGATCAGCCGCACGTGCTGGCAATAGACGCTTTCGGACTCCGCGGCTGTCGTGGTGATGTCGCTATAACGCACGTCGCGAGCGGTCAGGGCGTCCCAGATGGCAAACACCTGGCGATAGACTTCACCTTCATCGCTGGCTTGATAGCCGGTGAATGAATCGACGGCACCGCGGTCGAGGGCCTCGCGGAGGAGTTTGTCCACGAACGGGTGTTGCTCGTTGACGTAAGCCGCGAACATGAAGCAGAGGTCGGTGAATTCTTTGTCTTCGTCGACCAATCCGAACGGGCAGTCGTTGATCGACCGCAGCGTGATCGTTTCCGTTTGCTCCTCAGCGTCTTCGTCGTCGATTTCGACTTTGAATGTGACGGTTACCGGCGTGGCTTGCTTGTTGTGGGTCAGCGAGTTGTACTTGTAACGAATGCGGGGCCGAATCGTGTATTCGCCGCCTTCTTCTTCGAGGGTGCCGGTGAACACGCTTTCTTCCATGATGTCGCTAGCGATGATGGTCACTTTGATCTCGACGTCGTCGCCGGGAGATTCGATTTCGATGCCAAACAGGCCACGTGGATCGCCGAGGATTGTTCCATCTTCTTCTTCGGCATCTTCGCTGGGCTTCAGCGTTGCCGTGGCGACGACGTAGGAGGGGAAGAGTTGGTTGTTCCAGCCGGCGATGGTGGTGAATTCGGCTTGAGCGATTCCCGCGAAGAACAGCAGGCAATTGGCGGCCAAAATGATCGACACGGGGATTCGATTTATGCGAGCCATACAGATTCCACAATCAACAGAAATGCGAGGTGGTCAGAAGAGACGCCGCAGAAATTTAGGTCGAAAGGTGAGGGTGCTGTGACAGTGCGGACGCAATGAACTCGCAACCCTGTTAGATTCAATCCAATCGTAGGGGTTATAGAGGTAGAATCAGGCGCTTGCCGGCTCGAGTTGGTCGTGAAAAACGGTTGATCACTCTGACAGGGTGTCCGGCGGAAATCGACGACATGCGGCGATTCAAATGGAACGAGTGGAATCTCAACAAGATTGCTGCGCATGCTTTGTCGCAAGAAGAAGTCGAAGCGGCCTTTGATTTAGCGTATGATTACAGCGAGCGTCGCGACGGTTCGATTCTGATGCTTGCCGAGACGCCAGCGGGGCGCCGTATTACCGTGATCTGGCGTTTCGACCGCGAGAGTGACGAGATTCCCGACATTTTTGGTGAGTTGCCGGAACCACCCGTTTTCGTCATCACGGCGTATTAGCCGAAACTATGGTTAGCCCTTCAATCGACGATCGAAGTCCGGAGCGCAAGGCGCTCGACGAGCAAATTGCAGCCGAGCCGCCGATCGCCTGGCCTGAAATTCCTGCTGGAACGAAACCGATGCCTATTGAATCGCTGATGGCCACGCGCAGGCGTCCGATCGCCGTGGCCGGCATTGTTGAAAACGGCCTCGTGCGGCCGCTCGATCCGGCTGTACACCTGCCGGAACATGCTAGGGTTATTATCGTTGCGACAGAACAAATTCGCTGAAGGCGACTATGGGCCGGCCCGTAACCATCACGTTGCCGAATGGAATTGAAGCGGCATTGGCGCGAACCCTTTGACAGTGTCGGCGAGTCATTTAGAATCGTGTGTTCTGTAGGAAATCGGGGCGAGAGGAGTGGCAGCCCCCTCACCCCGGCCCTCTCCCAGAGGGAGAGGGAGAATTTTGGGGCGACGTGCCCCGAAACAGCCGGGCGGCTAGCTCAGTTGGTTAGAGCGCGTCGCTGATAACGACGAGGTCACAAGTTCGAATCTTGTGCCGCCCACTGGGAAGCAAGGGGTTCGGGATTCGGGGTTCGGGATTAAGGGGTGTTGCTCGGTTGACTCCCCTTAGCCCCGAATCCCGAGCCCCGAGTCCCCTCTGCCACACGGGGACGTAGCTCAATTGGGAGAGCACTGCCTTTGCAAGGCAGGGGTTGAGGGTTCGAGCCCCTTCGTCTCCACTGCGGCCAGAGGTCATAAGTAAGAGATCAGAAGTCAGTGTTCAAAATGCTTGCCTTCCTGACCTCTGACTTCTGATCTCTGACCTCTTGGATTTGGCCGCAAACTCTTCTGCCAGCAACGACTTCAGCGGCTGCTGGCAGTTTTTTTCGGCGGCCCTTTTCAGCCTTCCTCAAGACCTGTATAGTTAACTTCCGAAGAAGGAAAGTCGCTGAAGAAAAAGTAGTAGAAGGACGGTTTTGGCGGGTTTTTCTTAATCAGCTCGAGTAATTTTCCCCCGAGTTGACGACCTGCCGACCTAGCTCTATATTCAGCCGCTTGCCTCTGAATCGACCACGGTGCTGGATTGAAATCGCGGCGGGACGAAGTCAGAGGGCAGTTGCCGGCTGAGTGCGAAGCACGAACGAGATTCGGAATTTTGTCGTTGGTGTCAGGATCGGAAGAACCTGGCACGCTGATGGGATCCGTAAGGATTTCAAAAGGACACCGATGAACCCGTGTGGAAGTTTCGTTCTTGCTTCCTGCTCAGCAGGCTCCTGTGATGAACGCCTTCGGGTGATCATTGCGGGTGACGATCATTGACAATTTGGTTGTTGGGTAGATGGCATCTTCGTGATTGCGGCTGCCAAGTAGGGGCTCGTCCCGCAAGGGATCGGTTCAAGCAAGGCTAGTCGTTTTTCACGGGTGTGTTCTCTTAGTTAAGCGTGCTTGGGTGGCACTGGCATCTTGCCGGTGTTGTTCAAGTAGAGAATACGAGAGCAATATTTCGTTACTCGCGATTCGTGCGGTCCTTTTTCGGGGGCCGCACGGGATCTCATTTGCGGTTACCAAGCCGCAAACGAACATTTTTTCAGCCGCGAGGCTGTGGAGATGAGCAGCAGTGTAGCTACACGAGATCTTGGCAAGGTGCTGGGTATAACGTCGGTCAATGGGCTTGGTGGGGCTTAGGTTCCAGTCTCGCCTGTATTCAGGCAGTTAAACTCAGTGCAGAGCTTTGGATATTTGTGGTCAAGCTACTAAGGGCGCATGGGGGATGTCTTGGCGTCAAAAGACGATGACGGGCGTGGAAGACTGCGAAAAGTTCGGGGTAGTTGTCAAACAAACGTTGATCCCGAAATTCCCTAATTAGCCTGCACTGAATCCATAGGTGCAGGCGGTCAACCCGGTGAACTGAAACATCTCAGTAACCGGAGGAAAAGAAAGAAAAATCGATTCCGTCAGTAGCGGCGAGCGAAAGCGGAACAGCCCAAACCACGAGGGTTTTCCTTCGTGGGGTAGTAGGGCCTCTCACATGGGAGTTACCAAATCACTTGTTAACCAAATGGCATGGAAAGGCCAACCATAGATGGTGACAGTCCAGTAGGTGAAAATGAGTGATCTCCCGAGAAGTTCCTGAGTAAATCGGGTCACGTGAAACCCCGATTGAATCCGCGGAGACCATTCCGCAAGGCTAAATACTCTTTGACGACCGATAGCGAACTCAGTAGAGCGATCGAAAGATGGGAAGAACCGCGTCAAGCGGAGGATAGTGAACCTGAAACCATGTGCCTACAAGCGGTCGGAGCACTATGCCCTTACGGGAATGTGTGACGGCGTGCCTTTTGCATAATGATCCGGCGAGTTACCGTCAGCGGCCCGGTTAAGGTCTTACGGACCGGAGCCACAGGGAAACCGAGTCTGAATAGGGCGTTTTGTCGCTGGTGGTAGACCCGAAACTGCGTGAACTACCCATGGGCAGGCTGAAGCGCGGGTTAAACTGCGTGGAGGGCCGAACTCGTCTGGGTTGAAAACCGGTGGGATGACCTGTGGGGAGGAGTGAAAGTCTAATCAAACGCAGAGATAGCTGGTTCTCTCCGAAATATATTTAGGTATAGCCTTGGGCCACTACGTGTTGGGGGTAGAGAGACTGAATTGGCATGGGCGCCCTTCCAGGTGACCCAGCCGAACCAAACTCCGAATACCATCACGACTATCCCGGGAGGCAGTCCCTGAGCGATAAGGTTCACGGGACGAGAGGGAAACAACCCAGACCATCTGCTAAGGCCCCAAAGATGTGCTTAGTCACTAAGGAAGTGAATTTGCTGAGACAGCCAGGATGTTAGCTTAGAAGCAGCTACCATTTAAAAAGTGCGTAACAGCTTACTGGTCGAGCAATTTCGCGCCCATAATGATCGGGAGTAAGTACATCGCCGAAGCAGTGGATTTGCTCGCAAGAGCAAGTGGTAGGAGAGCGTTGTACGGCAGATACAAGCCCGACGGTAACGACGGGTCGCGGGCCGTACAAGTGATTATGCCGGAATGAGTAACGATAAAGCAGGTGAGAATCCTGCTCGCCGAAAGCCTAAGGTTTCCTGGGGAAGGGAAATCCGCCCAGGGTTAGCCGGGACCTTAGTCGAGGCCGAAAGGCGTAGACGATGGACAGCAGGTCAACATTCCTGCGCCACGGCTGTGAACCGATGGAGGGACGGCATCAAGAAGGTGATCCGCCGACTAGAAGTGGCGGTCGAGTTATCCAAGGTAGGGGAATGGTAAATCCGCCCCGTACGCCAAGGGTATCACGCGAGGGCGTTTACGATCCCGAAGTTATCAGACGGATGTCCAAGAAAATCTTCTAAGGGTTAAAGCAGTCGTGTCCGTACTAAAACTGACACAGGTAGGCGAGACGAGTAGTCTCAGGCGCTCGGGAGAACGGTGGTTAAGGAACTCTGCAAATTCACCCCGTAAGTTCGCGATAAGGGGTGCC
>DASXLL010000246.1:0-13407 GCA_036496265.1 Pirellulaceae bacterium
CGGAAAGCGAGTAATCGTCATCAGCGCCACTCGCTTTCGCAGGCGCCGCTTTGGCAGGCGTCGACTTTCCAGCCGCCGCCTTTGAAGCATCGGGCTTGGCCGTAGCCTTAGCAGGCGCAGTGCCGCCGGGAATTTTCAGGGGCTTCTGGCAGCCGGGGCATTTCACCGTCTTGCCGGCCAATTCGTCTTTGGCGGCGAACGCCTTGCCGCAGGAACACTGAACTTTGATTGCCATGGGGAGCGTTGCTTGCGCGGTTTTGTCGATTCCAGTGTTCATTTTGCAATGCAATTGGCTTGGCCGCAATGAACACGTCGCAACGAATCGGCTGATTTGACCCCTGAATTGCGTTGCGGCGGCAAAGAGCGGCAATTACCGTGAAAGATAGGTCGCAGTTCTCCATAATCGCCGACATTTGAGCCGCATCATGATCCGCAAACTCTCGCTATTGCTGATTCTTCTCGTTTTCGCCGTGCCCAACGCCGCGAGCGCTTACTGGCCCTATCTGGGGTACGGCGGCTATGGCGGGTATGGCTACGGCTGGGGATTCAATCAGGCGACGAACTACGTCCCCTCGCCGCCGTACTACGCCATCTATCCGCCCGTCTATTATTCTTCGCAGATCACCGCCCGGCACTATGGGGCGAGTCCGTTTGCCTGGTCACCCGGCATGGAGCCGATCACGTACGTCGGCGAGCCGGCTATGGCTGCTGCGCCCGAGCCGCAGATTATCGACAATCCGTATGTGACAACCAAAAACACCAGCAAGCAGAACGACGCGACTGAAAAAGTGGTTGAAGCATTGAAAATGGACAACCCGTTCGTCGCCAGCGCGGCTCGCTAGCAGTCGCATTCGCTGCTCAAGCGACCTTGGTTCATCAAGCGCCCGGCGTTAGAGTCCGCCGCAAGTAGGCAACTCGCTTAACACGCTCCGCGAGTTGCCATGGCTGTCGATTGCAGCCGGCGGGCGATTCTACCGAGGCGCCATTGTGATCCGCTTCGTTCTACTACTTAGTGCTGTTAGCTGCCTCGGCTGCCAATCGGCCGATCCGTTAGCCGTCTTCGGCCCCTACAAAGTGCCTGCCCCCTCCACGGCGCAGGTGTCGCCGTATTATCCGCCAACGGGCACGACGGCTCAGCAACCGGTAGAAAAAACAATGTCGCCGCGAGTCTCGGTATCTGTCGAGACACCGCCTCCGCCGATCAGCGCCACGCGACTGGCGACTGATCCGGCCGATCGCCAGCCGATTCGAGTCGTGGAAAATCCTTCCGGCACAACGAGAACTGCGGCAGCCACCAACCGCGGCGCATCGACTTCCGCCGAGGGGAATTGGCAAGCGCCTTCGACGGCGACCGCGAAGTAAATGACGTCGGTTACTTAACGTCTTCTTCGTCGTCGGTCTTGAGCAATTCGATTTTTGCGTCGCCGGCGAGAAAATAGACGCGAAAATGGATCTTTGCCGCGCCTTCGGTCGCGCCGGCAAATTCGAGGATAAAGCGAAGCTGATCCAAAGTAGTATTCAGGGCCGTTTCTTCGTTTGCCAGGCGCGTGATCGTGGCCTCGCGGGCTTCTTTCTCGGCATCGGCGCGTGGCCGCGAGTCCTTGGCCTTCCGCAACTCGCCGCGGAGTCGTGCCAGTTCCTGCTGATATTGGAGCTGCGCCGCGGTCAAGTCCTTGCGGCGATAAGGCCGCGGATCGCCCGAGCTTTCGACTTTCACAGCGGCCTGCGAACGCACGTCGATTGCCGCGGCGGCTGACGCAGTGTTCAGCTTAAAGAAGAGTGGAATCGACTTCTCCGCTGGACCAGTGCCGACGGACACCGTATCGCCCACGTTCGTCGGCCCTTTCGGCTCTTGGCGAAGCTTAGGAAAACCTTCCGTCCGCGTGACCTCCAGAAAAATCTGCTTCGCCAGCGGCAAATTATTAACCGACCACTTCACCGACGCGCTGGGCTTTTCGATATCGATGAGCAGCGGCTGCGCCTTCTGGGGCATGCGAAAGGCGAGCGTTTGCTTCGATTTGCCAAGCGCCAGCGCGCAATTCATCAGGTGCCGGGCGACGAGCGACTGATTGGCTGCTTCTTCGGTCCATTGGAAGAGCAATTCGCCATTTTTCACCGACAAAGCCGCAACCGTCGTCGCGTCGCGGTTGCCCGTGAGTTGAATGTCCCACTCGCGTGAGTTCATTTCCCGCGGCACTAGCTCAAACCGTTGCCGTGTCGCCCGAATTGCCGTGTCACCGCCGAGGAGCGCGATGTTTGTGGGAGAATCGCCATCGAGATCGCAGTGGCCGAAGCTGACGGGCCTCAGCGACGACGCCATTGGCGAGTCCGCCTCCGGCAACGGCGCCAGCGAAATCGATTTTGGAAGTCCTTTAAATGGATCGCCGCTTGAGTTCTTCGTCGGCAGAGTCCCCGTGGCCGGTAATTTGGCCTGCGCGGCGGCAACGACGGCTGACGGAGCATCGCCAGCTTCGGTTTTCGGGTCGGCCACTGGCGTCGCATCAACAGCAGGAGGAAGCGGTGGAGAGTTTGCTTCGGCCGGCGCAGACGCCGGCGACGGTGGATTGGCATCGACCTTCGCCGGCGGGGCAGCAACCGCGATTCCCGGATTCGCGTCGGGCAAAATCGGATTGGCTACTTCAGCCGCGGGGGCCTCAGCAACTTCTGGCTGAGCGGTGTAAACTGGATCGTTATTGACTTTGGCCGGCGGTTTCGCCGTGCGATTGGCCGCGACGAGCAACACGACGATGGCGCAGATTCCAAACGCGAACGCGGCAGCGCCACCGATCGCTCCGGCGATTACGAGTGGCGAAAAACGGGTCGTCAACGCGGCAACGGACCAGCGCCCAGCCGACGGCGAATTTGCACCAGGACGACCCACCGGCCGCTTGCCCCCAGGATCGCGCGTTTGAATCACAAACT
Organism: Pirellulaceae bacterium; assembly: GCA_036496265.1. Taxonomy (GTDB): domain Bacteria; phylum Planctomycetota; class Planctomycetia; order Pirellulales; family Pirellulaceae; genus CAYLLN01. Next base: position 2,923 of record DASXLL010000246.1, read on the forward strand.
CCGCTTGCGGCGGTGGAACGACCGGTGGAATCTGTCCCTCAATAACAATCACTGGCAATCCGGCTGGAACGTTTGCCAGCGGTGGCGCGGCGAGTGCCTCTTCCGCCGCTATGACGGATTTGCTGGCGTCCGCTGCCTTGGCCATCGCGGATTGAAGGCTGCCGAGAACCGAGTCCATCGAGCGAGGTCGATCAGCCGGGATATCCGCCATCAGAGTGCGGCACAGAGCGACGATTTCGGCGGGGATTGATTGGTTCGCTCCGAGATGGGCGGCCGCGGTCGCTGCGTTTTTGGCCGCTTTGCCGGTCAGCAGAAAAGTGAACACACTGCCGAGCGAATAGACATCGCAAGCGATGTCGGCTGCTTCGCCGTCGCCGCGCATCTCGGGCGCTTGGAAAATGACTGCCGCCAGCGAAGCCGTTTCGACATCTTCATCGGCATCATCGGTTTCCGGCAACGCGCCAGAACCATCCTGGCCAATCTCCAGAATCTTGACGACGCCGTAACTGTCTCGCACCAGATTCGCCGGTTTCAGATCGCCATGCACTACGCCGTGTGAGTGAGCGTAAGCCAGGCCGTCAACGACTTGCGAAATAAAATCGAGAGCTTGAGGCAGCTTCAGCGGGCCGCGCTTTTCGACGAGCTGCTCCAGGTTTTGGCCCTCGACCTGCTCCATGACCACGTAATGGCCGAGCCGGTCCTGACTGACGTCATAGACATGGCTGATGTTCTTGTGGTCGAGGCCGCAAGCGTTCTGGGCACCCTTCAGGAAGCGAGCGACCGCGTCGGGGTTTTTTTCGAGGCGCTTGGCAAGAACTTTCAGCGCGTGCCGCCGGCCCATCTGGACATGTTCGGCCAGATAGACACGGCCGGTGGGCGAAGTGTCGAGCTGATCGAGGAGCTTGTATTTGCCGACAATCAGGCGATGAAAGCGGTGCAGAAGCTGATCGGCCTGCCACCTCGTCAGCGTGCCGTCTTTGATCAGCGCTCGGGCGACGGCCTTTGGATCGGTGAGCGCCGCGGCAGTCTCGCGGGCCTTCGCCAGCGATTCCGACGAAAGCAGGCTGCTCTTTTCGATAGCGCGAAGCAGCGCTGCGACGCTCTCGACGGGCGTTAGCGCGGCCATGAGTGCTCTTGAGGGCAGCAGAACAAGATGGTTAACGGCAGTGCATCAATTTTGGCCTGCCCCACTGGGATTCGCAACAACCGAGGCTGGTTTACGTAACAGGTTTGAGATCCCCCCTGCATTGGCATCACGGTGCCTCGACGTGCTTTTGCCTATGGCACGCCAGGTGCTTTACCGCCAGTCTCGCCAAAGGCGGATGACCGCATGAAACGCATCATCCGCTGCCGCAAACGTTGAATTCGCAGGGGTTTAGCTTGAATTTGTTCCGGGGATAGGCGAAGCGACGCAGGGGCGGATCGGCCTTGGAGGCTGGATTGGCCTTGTAAGTTTTTCAAACTGTCACGACAGTACGCAACCCGCCTCGAAGGATCGAGGTCCAAATTCGCGACTAGGAAGCTCCCCGCAGCCGAAAGGCTAAGCTTCCTGCCGCCAACTTCCATGGAGGGAAGCATGAGCTCGTTTTCGTCTTTGGCCTTGTTGGCCGTTCTCGCCGCGGCGCCCGATACGACGCTGCTGCAGTTCTCGTCGCAGCGGTGCCAGCATTGTCAGTCGATGCAGCCGGTCATCGCGCAGTTGGCCCAGCAAGGCGTCAACGTGCAAACGATCGACGTCGATCAGCAGCTTTCGGTCGCGCGGCAGTTTCAGATCGCCGGCGTGCCGACGTTTGTCGCGGTCAGCGGCGGACGCGAGATCGGCCGCATTGAAGGCGTAACTTCACCCGACAAGCTCGCCGCTCTCGTAGGGTGGGACAAGGCGGCCTCGGCGAGCGTCGGCCCACCTGCGCAAACGGCCACCGCGTCGCCGGATGCCGCCCGCGCCGCCACTGTTCGTATCAAAGTCGAAGATGCGGGCGGTTATGGCTTCGGCACGGGCACGATCATCGATATGCACGATAGCGAGGCCCTCGTCGTAACCTGCGGCCACTTATTTCGCGAGTCGAAAGGCAAAGGGAAGATCACTGCCGATTTGTTTGTCAGCGGCGCCGCTCAGACGGTCGATGGACAACTCATTGGCTACGATCTCGAACGAGACATCGCGTTGATCAGCGTTCGCAGCGGGCCCGGTGCAAAGGCAGCCGCTGTTGCGCCGCCGGGCTACACCGTTCGGCCTGGCGATCGCGCGTTTACGATTGGCTGCGACAAAGGCGCTGATCCAAGCATTCGGCAGACGCAAATTACAGCGGTCAACAAATATCGCGGGAAGCCAAATTTTACGGCGGCGGGCCAGCCGATCGATGGCCGCAGCGGCGGAGGATTGTTCTCAGCCGATGGTTTTTTGATCGGCATCTGCAACGCGGCTGATCCGAAGGATGATGAGGGCATTTATGCGGGGCTGGCGTCGATTCATTGGCAGCTCGATCAAATTGGGCAGTCGGAGATTTATCAGCGGAGTGCGCTGGCGAGCGCGGCGGCGGTGGCAAGCAATGTGATTCAGCCAGGCTCGGCGGGAGCCTCCCCCTCCCAGATCGTTGCGCCGCAGGTGCCCGCGCTGCCGCAGATTCCCCTGCCGCCGCAAATGGCGATGGCTGCGCCAGCCGTTGCAGAATCGCAAATGCGTTCGCCCTCGCAAATCGCCTTTCCATCGCAAATCGCCTTTCCATCGCGAACGCCGGACGTGGCTCCGGTGGTGGCTGCTGGCGATGACACCGAAATCGTCTTCATCGTTCGCTCCAAGCGCGACCCGTCGCAGCGGAGCGATGTATATGTGGTCGATCAGGCCGCGCCGGACCTCGTCGCTCGGATTACGCACGCGGCGCGTGCCAGTGGCGAGCAGCGGGCGGCGCTGGCGAATCGCGCGTCTCAGCCGCCGGTGAGAACGGCAGCGGCCGGCCCGCCCCGGACTGGCACATCCGTTATTCGCGGTCAATCGTCGGATTATTGATCTCACAATCGGCAAAGACGACACGACCGATTGGTTCTGGTTCTGCGTGTGGCCTAGATTAGAGCGTGGCATGCGTATCCGCCGCCAACTCCGATCGGCAGGGCACTGGCAAGATGCCAGTGCCACCCTTGGACCATGCAAATGCTCTCCATGCTGTTCATTCTCACTGTCTGCGCCGCGAATTTTGCGATCGGTTTTGGGCTGGCCGTGCGAATGGGCCATGGACCGGCAAAACTCGTACAGAAATTCGCCGGGAAAACGCAGGCCGCAGCCGCGCACGAACAAACTCAGTCGTCCGAAGCAGCTCACTCTAAGTAGCGCTGATTCGACGCTGTTTTCAGGCCAATTCAAAAATCGCTTCAATCTCGACCGTGCAATTGCGCGGCAATGAACCCATGCCGACCGCGCTGCGGGCACCGACGCCGTGCTCGTCGCCCCAGATGCTTTTCCACAATTCGCTGCAGCCGTTGATGACTTCCGGATGATTGTGGAAGTCGCTGGTGCAGTTGACCATGCCCAGCGTTTTGACGAGGCGTTTCACTCGGTCGAGAGAGCCGAGGTTGTGGCGGAGCGTGGTGAGAATGGCGAGGCCGGCGCCTTCGGCCGCCTTTTTGCCAAAGTCTTGGTCGACTTCGCTGCCAACTTTCCCCGAGATGATCGTGCCGTCTGAGCGGACAGATACATGGCCCGAGCAGTAGGCCATATTGCCGGCGATTACGACCGGTTTATAAACGCCGCCGGGTTTGGGAATCGGCGGCAACTGCAGGTTCAGCTCGACGAGTTTGGATTCGGCGCTCATGGTCTCGGCTCCTCAAATAAACGATGGGGACGACTTCGTGTGCATGAATATAGCGCTCGGCCGAGCCAGCGCGAAGCACCAAATCACAAGCATCAAATCGCAAACAAACTCCAAATTCAAATGACGGAATACGCCATTTCGAACATTCCGTATTTGGAAATTGTTTGATGCTTGGTGCTTGTTGTTTGGTGCTTCGATTTGAGAGCCAGTTATTTTTGACTATAGATTTCTGCCGGATCGACAAGTCTCGTCGCGGAGATTTTTAGCCCGTCCGGCGTGACTTCCCGAAAAAAGCAACTGCGATAGCCTTCGTGGCAGGCGGCGCCTTGCTGCTCGACTTTGAGGAGGACGGTGTCGGCGTCGCAATCGACATAGACGGCCTTCACGATTTGGAAGTGGCCGCTTTCCTCGCCTTTTCTCCAGAGCTTGTTCCGGCTGCGGCTGAAATAGACGGCTCGGCCAGTTTGGATCGTCTCGGCATACGCCTCGGCGTTCATCCACGCGACCATGAGCACGTCGCCATTGGCGGCGTCTTGGGCCACGGCGGCGATCAGGCCGCCGTTTCGGCTGAAATCGGGGCTGGTGGCGGGTGTTGAAGGGGGTTGCATCACATGAACCTCTGAGAATGGAAGCAATATTGTACCGGCTGGTTCGGTTGAGCCGGCAGGAGGTCGCGCTGATCGGCAAACGCCGTAGATCGCGACGTTTTTGCTAAAGACTGCGGCTAAATCGGCGTGCAGCCGATCAAACTCGAAATCGCACCCGTGCTCGCCGCGCGAAAGGCCCCTCCGTGGAAGATTCTCTGAGCATAGTGGTACCGGTTCGCGACGCTCAGGCGGTGATTCGGGACCGGATTCACTATCTGCTGGATTTAGCGCCCGATCTGACCATTCGTTTCGAGATCATCGTCGTCGATGATGCATCGCGGGATCATACGGCGGAGATTGTAAGCGAACTGGCGCGGCAATATCCGCAGGTGAAGTTGGTGGCTCATTCAGCGCGGCAAGGACAGTACGTCGCAACGAAGGCGGGACTGGCGGCGGCGACGGGCGAGACGATTTTCGTCCAGGAAGATATGGCGGCAGTGAGCGCGAACCACCTGCGGCGGTTGTGGTCGCTGCGGAACGATCGCAGTGTCGTGATCGCTCGCGCGGAGGGCATGCCGAGCAATCTGAGTCCGGAACTGATTGAGCGGCTGAGCACCTGGGGCCAGTCGCTGAGAAACTCGCGCGCGCGGATGATGCCGGGCGGAATTCAAATGATCCGCCGCGACGGAGCACAGTCGCTCATGATCAACGGCGTACTGCCCGCGACCATGACTGTCGCCGTTCAGTAACACAAAATGCACCAGAGTGCCCACAGGCCGTCTTTAACGCCGATTTTTTTTCCCTCCGTCCACGAGCGACCAGCGTAGCTGACCGGCCGCTCATAAAAGCGGACGTTTGGAAGTCGGGCCAGCGTCATCGTGAGCTCGATCTCAATGCCGAAGCCGCGTTCGCGGAGCTGCGGTGCGATTTTCTGGATGAGCTCGCGGCGGATGAGCTTGTAACAAGTTTCGACGTCGGTCAGCGTACGGCCCGATTTCCAATTGGAGAGCCGCGTGAGCAGTTGGTTGCCCCAGCGATGCCAATAGTGGTGTATAGGGCCGTCGATGTGGCTGAAGCGGCTGCCGTAAACCACGTCGGCTTCGCCTTCAATGATGGGCTGCAATAGAGCGCGATAATCGGCTGGGTCGTATTCGAGGTCGGCGTCTTGAATGATCACGGCGTCGCCCGTGCAGGCGAGGAAGCCAGTCTTGATCGCCCCGCCTTTTCCCTGGTTTTTGTCGTGCAAAATGACCTGCAGATCCGTGTTGGGCGCGCCGCGGCGGTCGCGGAGGTCGGTCAGGAATTCGCGCGAGCCATCGGAGCTGCCGTCGTCGATGATGATCAGCTCGATCGGCAATTGCGTTGCTAGCACGCGGTCGATCACTTTGGGCAGCGTGCGGATTTCGTTATAGACCGGCATGATCACCGAGAGATGGAAATCGCTTGGAATGTGATAGATGCCGAGCTTGCGGCAAAGCGACGCGCCGAGCAGTTGCTGCAAGAAGGTAATCTGATCGACATCGTTTGTGGCGGTCGAAGCATCACTGCTCGCGGCGTCGAGCAGTTGTTCGCGCAGTTTGCGCGCTTCGGCTGGTGAAAAATGTTCGAGCGGCGAATTCATTTCGGTCTGATTCGTTTGTAATGCGCGACTAGCAGCCTGATTGCACTTATGACGCACTTAGGTTCACTGCAAAACGGCCGCGGACATGGAAATCAGATTGCGCATTTTTACATAATGGGTTGTTCGAGAAAAAATCATGCCTGGTGTTGTTGACAAGCGGCGGTGCGTCGGCACAATGTGCCGAGTCGATCGTAGCACTTCCGCATGGGATGTGGACGGCGGCGAAGATCGGATGACAAGTCGCGAACGTTATTGCCGGAGTTCGGATGCCGGCAAAAAACTCGCGAATGATTCGTGAACGATTTTTCGGCGCTCGCTCGTGATACGATCGCGTGGGATGAAGTTTCCTGAAGACGTTTTCTCGCGGTCCGCTTTTGACGCGGCAAGTTGCCGTGCCGCCGCAAATTCTCTAACCAGCGAGTGCAACCACTTACGTGGCTCACGGCTTGTTGCAGTTCGTTAGAAGCAGCCATTTTAGTACGTAAAGGTACAGCATAGACACATCGAATTGCGGCGGCGAATGTTTGCCACCGCGATTTTTGCCCACTGGGGGCCGACGACCGCACGGAACGACAGTCGGCGACCAGCTCGTGGAACGGATGCCGCCCCTACTTTTTCAGAGTAATTTGAAGTGTGCCGATGTGTCTGGCGCGATTCACCTCCTACCGGGAGGCTGACGCCTCCCGCTCGCCATAAAGTGCCTATACTGAGCGGATGGTGCGATGTTTGATTGCGCTCGGTTCGAATCAGGGCGATCGCGCGCAGAATCTGCTCCAAGCAATGGAGCTGCTACGGGCTGAGCAGACGATTCTCCTGCGCCGGGTCAGCTCATTTCACCTAACCTCTCCAGTCGGTGGTCCGTCGGGCCAAGATGCCTATTTTAACGCGGCGGCCGTGATTGAAACGGAGTTATTGCCGGCTGACTTGTTGCGTGCCCTGATGGCGATCGAACAAAAGCTCGGCCGCGTGCGCAATGAACGCTGGGGACCGCGAACGATCGATTTGGACGTGCTTCTGTATGGCGACACGGCTATCGAAACGGCGGAAATCACGGTTCCTCATCCGCGGATGCACGAGCGGCGATTTGTTTTGGCGCCAGCCGCGGAAATCGCGGCGGATTTTTTTCATCCGCTGCTGCGACAAACCGTAAACGAGATGCTGAGCGAATTGCCGACAGCGGCGAATAGTGAGCCGAGGTTAAAGGTTTTTACATCGCCGGCCGCGATTCAAGCAGCCGTTCTGGACTTGCGCCGCCAAGGAAAACGAATTGGATTCGTGCCAACGATGGGCGCGCTGCATGCGGGACATATCAGCCTGGTTGAGCGAGCGCGAGAGTTGGCGGACGTTGTCATTGCGTCGATCTTCGTCAATCCGACTCAATTTGGCCCGCAGGAGGATTTTCAAAAATACCCGCGGACGCTGGATGGCGATTTGCGCGGCTTGAGTGCGGCAGGCTGTGAATTGGTTTTTGTGCCGACAGCGGCTGAAATTTACCCGCCTGGATTTTCGACGTATGTCGAACCGCCGGCCGTGGCACAGCCACTGGAAGGCATCTGCCGGCCGGGTCATTTTCGTGGCGTGGCGACGGTCGTGCTGAAACTGTTTCAAATCGTTCCAGCGCACATCGCGTGCTTTGGTCAAAAAGATTATCAGCAGCTTCAGGTCATCAAGCGCATGGTGCAAGATCTCGCGATTCCGATGGAAATTGTCGGTTGCCCGACCGTGCGGGAGGCGGATGGACTGGCGATGAGCAGTCGCAATCGGTATCTTTCGGCCGCCGATCGGCAGCGGGCGCTCAGCTTGTCGCGAGCGCTCGACCAGGCGGAGCAAATGGTCCGCGGCGGCGAGCGGAATGCGAACAGAATTGCCGCGGCGATGAAAGAGACGCTGCGAACGGCTGGAATTGAAAAACTGGATTACGCCGCGGTGGCCGATCCGAACACGTTGGCCGAGTTGAGCACGATCGATCGCTCGGCCGTCGCGCTAATTGCGGCTCATGTTGGCAACACGCGACTGATCGATAATCGCATCCTGGGGTCCCTGACTTAGCTCATCCGTTTTTATTTTTGTCAAAAGCAAACCGTGCGAACGACGCTGTTTTTTGTGCCTGCTGAGCTTGCCGGGTGGCCGGTGTTTGGTTTCGGCTGGATGCTTTTGGCGTGGATTGTCTTGGCCGTAGTCGCGGGGCTGATATTGTGGCAGCGGCCTAGCGCGCGGCGCGAATTGCCCGGCTACTTGCCGGTGTTTTTGCTCGTCGCGGCCGTGATCGCGTTCGTGTTGCCGACTTTGGTCGAAGCCGGGCCGAGCGGCAAGCCGATCGGACTGCCGATTCGCGGCTACGGCGTGATGATGATGCTGGGGACGGTGTGCGGCGTAGGGCTGGCCGCTTATCGCGCGTGGCAAGTCGGCATCGATCCCGAGATGATTTATTCGCTGGCGATCGCCATGTTTTTGGCGGGCATCGTCGGTGCACGACTGTTTTACGTCATTGAATACTGGAATCAGGAGTTTTCACCACAGCGAACGGGCAGCGTGCTGGCGACGATTCAGACAATAGTCAACGTTCCCAAGGGCGGGCTCGTCGTCTATGGCTCCGTGCTATTCGGCGTGCCGGCAGGCGTTTGGTTTTGCCGAAAACGCGGTTTGCAGGTGCTCAAAATCGGTGACGTGATCGCGCCGAGCATGGTCGTCGGCCTGTCGCTTGGTCGCCTGGGCTGCTTTCTCAACGGCTGCTGCTTTGGCGGCGTTTGCTTGACGCATGACTATGCCCTCACATTTCCAGCGGATAGCCCGCCGTATCTGCAACAGGAGAGGTACGGCTGGCGGAGCGGCGTCTGGCTTGAGGTTGACGATCGTCGAGACGCTCTTGTCGTTGGGTATGTCGCTCCCGACGGCGCGGCAGCCGCGGCGGGACTGCGTCCAGGTGATCAGGTTCTCACAATCAATGGCTCGGAGATCGCTTCGCTTGACGAAGCTCGTCAAAAGCTGGCAGCGGCAAGTACTTCCTATGAGATTCAAACACCGGACCATATCGTCCGCTGGACGAGCGCGAAGCCGCCGCCGCGCAGCGTGCCGATTCATGCCGCTCAGCTTTATGCGGCGATTGACGCGGCTCTGATGGCAGCCGTGCTGTGGTTTTATTTTCCATTTCGCCGCCGCGACGGCGAAGTCTTTGCAATCCTGCTAACGTTTCATCCGATCTCGCGGTTTCTGATCGAGATGATCCGTTCGGATGAGCCCAAATATCCGCTGACGATTTCGCAGTGGATCAGCATTGGACTTGTGATAGCCGGGATCGTGCTATGGATTGCGATTGAGCGCGGCCCCCGACGGTCAACGACGGCTGCGGCCGCAGGCTGACAATCGTGTCACAGGTCGCATAACCGACAAAATCGGAATGCGGCACTCTTGTAATCGCAACGATGAAGCAGTTTGGCTGCCCGCGCCAGCGTTCTATTCGCTGATAGCTGCACAAACGGAACCAGGTCCGAAATCGCGTCCTACGTTTGCGGTGGACATTTCCCTACGCCGGCAATGGCGCCCTATCCCCGCGCCGCCGCAAACCATCGCGAACATGTCGAACGAACCGACGAAAATCCTGATTGCCGATGACGATCCCGCCATGCTGCGCATGTTGGCGAAGTGGCTGGAGGCGGATGGCTATCAGGTGCTGCGCGCGGGCGACGGCCGGATGGCGATGGAGCTGATCGAGGCGGAGCGGCCGCGGCTGCTCGTGACCGACTGGGAAATGCCGAATGTCAATGGCCTGGAGCTATGCCGCTGGGTGCGCTCACAGGATTTGGGCCATTATCTGTACACGATTTTTCTGACAATGCGGACGGAGTCGAGCGAGCTGCTCAAATGCCTCGAAGCTGGCGCGGACGACTTTTTGAAGAAGCCCCTCGATCGCAATGAGCTCTTAGCGCGGATTCGTTCGGGATCGCGAGTGATGGAGCTCGAGCAGCGGCTGAGCCGGCTCGCAAAGACCGATGCTATCACGGGCCTGGCAACGCGGCGGGTATTGCTGGACGACTTGAATCGCGAATGGAACCGCTCGCAGCGCTATCACACGCCGCTATCGTGCGTGATGATCGACATCGACTTTTTTAAGCGGGTCAACGACACACACGGCCATCAGGCGGGCGACGAGATCCTGCGCCGATTGGGCCAAGTCTTGCAGGAAACGGTCTGCGGATGCGAATTTCTGGGTCGATTTGGCGGCGAAGAGTTTCTTGTCGTGCTGCCGGAGACGACGGAGCAGCAGGCGATTGAGTGGGCCGAGCAGATGCGGATCCGGATTGCTGAAATCACTGTGCCGGTCAACGGGAAGAACATCAACGTCACCGCGAGTTTTGGAGTGGCGCAGCGGCTGGCCGACACGGCGACGCCCGAAACGCTCATCGATATGGCCGATCAAGCGCTCGCGGTCGCCAAGCGCAGCGGCCGCGACCGGGTCATCGCTTATTGCAGT
>DASXLL010000247.1:0-13392 GCA_036496265.1 Pirellulaceae bacterium
GTTCGTCCAGCTCCACAGCGACTAGCCGAAACTTGCGGCGAATCCGCGCCTCCACTTGCGCCTCTTGCATGCGCAAGTCATCGCACGTTCCGCTCAAATCACCAATGCCAATTTGTAAAGGTTATTTCTTCGCCCTGCCTAAGGATGGACCGCGTCGGTGATTTCCGCAGAAATAACGGTTTCGAGGCCGTCGGGCAGGCGGCACGCGAAGGGGCTAAGCGTTACCGCGGCAATCGCGATACAAGTCAGACCGACAGCAGCAGTGCGCCAGGTACATCTCGCGACGTCCGCGCTGGCCGCGGCAACGGCAAGACCAGTCAAAACCGTCTCGCCAACGGCAATCAGACTATGAATGGACAACATGGCGACAATCGTAGCGGCAGCGGCATATCCGCCGCCGAGCGAAAGTTCAACACTGCAGGCCAGGGCGCTGGCCATGACTGAGCACCACGCGCCGGCGGCCGCACCTGCCATTGCGCCTCGACGACCGGCTACGAAGCTTGTTACTCGGCCGTAAACGCGATTGGCCACGAGGCTGCCGACGACCGCCATGTTCAAGATATTCGCGCCGAGCGACGAGACGCCGCCGTCGTGCAGAACAAAGCACTGAAGGGCAACGACCGCGGCCATCACGAGCATACCGGCCCACGGCCCGAGCATGATTCCAGCCAAGGCGCCACCAAGGAAATGACCGGACGAGGCCAGCGAAATCGGAAAATTCAGCATTTGTCCGGCAAAAATCGATGCCCCGACGATCGTCATCAGCGGGAGTTTTCGATAAATCGGTTCTTGCCGCACTCGATGCAGCGCATAGCCAACCGCGGCCGCGGAAATCGCGCCGGCGACCGCGCATGTCGTGGGGTCGAGGGCATGTTCGGGGATATGCATGATTGAAACTCCACTGTTAGGGACCGCCGAGCCTTGCGTGCGGGCTAGAAGCACGGCTTGATAATCCAGAGTGATCCTACTGGGGCCAATTCAGCGCTACAACGACCGCACCCAAGCCAATACAATACCACCCGAAGTAACTCAGGCGGCCCCGCTCGATGACGCGCGACAATACCGACAGCGCCCCAAGTCCCACGACGAACGAAACCGCTGCGCCGATTGCCAAATCTCCCGGCGCAGCGGAAAACTGCGCCCCATGGCGCAATATCGACAGCACCTCGTAGCCGCCGGCACCGGCCAGTGCTGGAATCGCCAATAAGAACGAGTATGTCGCTGCCGCCTTCCGCGTCATACCGAGGCCCAGGCCAGCCGAAATCGTGCTCCCGCTCCGCGAAAGTCCCGGCAATATCGCCGCCGCCTGTGCCAGGCCAATCAGGAGCGAATCTCGCCAATGGAGCTGGCGATAATCACGATTTCCACCGCCAGAATGTGCGGACCAGATGAGTGCCGCGCCTGTGACCGGCAGCATAAAACCCGCGAGCAACACGTTTTTTAAGTAGAGGTCAAAAGTGTCGCCAAGCAACAGCTTCAACGGCAGCACAATGAAAACCAGAGGCAATGTGCCGAGGAAAATCAGCCACAGGACGCGGCGATCGTCGGTAAGCAGCTCAAAGATCTGTCGCCGGTAAAACACCAGAATCGAACCCAGCGTTCCCAGGTGCAGCACGATCGTCAAATCGAGCGACTCCGGCCTCGGCTGATTGCTATTCCAGAGCAGCGGCTCCACTACCGCCAAATGCCCGTCCGAGCTGACCGGCAAGAACTCGGTCACACCCTGAACGATGGCCAGCACCAGCACCTGCCATAAAGAAAACTGCTGCATCCAACCTCGAATTCGATTTCGACGTTTTTAGACGGGGTAGTCTAGGCGCTATACGGAATGCCCCGGTGGCATCCCGCGCCCCTCGGCAAGGGCATCAGCGCGGCCGGGGCCAAGAACTTCGACAACTATACCCCACAACGATCGCCACCCACCCAAGCGGAGGGTGGCCGGGTTGTTGCCCCTGGCCGGCTCACGATAATGGATAGCTTCTCGCTCGGGGATCTGGTTGCCGCACAGCGAGAACCTTCCTAATCGTGCGGCACGGAACAGAAAGGGAGTAGCATGTACAAGTGCCTAAGTCCTTCTGCCATTGGCATTTTAGCACGGCAAAGTGAACTGCTGGAAATCGCTCTTACCCATAAATTCGAAGGCCTTGAAATCGACATTCAGGAGGTGTTGAAGCGGGCTCAATCGACGAATGTAAAGCAAGCCTGCCGCTATTTAGCCAGTGCGCAGGTGCGAATTGGCGGTTTTGAGCTGCCAGTTCGCTGTGAAGCGGCTGAAACCGAATTCCAAGCTGATTTGTCGCAATTAGGCCTGCTGTTAGAAGTTTGCGGCGTGCTGAGCGCGGATCGGTGTTTCACCAGCATCCGGCCGACGTGTGATCAGCGGCCGTTCCACGAGAATTTTCAGTTCCACGTCGATCGCCTGGGCCGCGTTGCGGACGTTCTGGCAGCCGGAAACATCAAGCTCGGGCTGGATTTCCAGGCTGCGGCCAAAGATCGGGCCGATGGCGGCTTTGAGTTCATCCATCAGGTCGATCCGTTGTTGCTGTTGGTCAACGGCATTCAGCGCGAGAACGTCGGAGTTGTGCTCGATACCTGGCGGTGGTGGGTTGGCGGTGGCGACGTCGAAAAAGTCCGCTCCCTCCGCGGCGAGCAGATTCTGAACGTCCGGCTGGCTGATTTGCCGTCCGGCTTTGATCCCTCGGCAATTGACGAGGACCAAAGGCTGCTTCCAAGCGAGGCTGGCGCCGTCGATTTCAGTGGACTGCTGAGCGTTCTGGAAGAAATCGGCTACGACGGGGCAATCGGCCTGGCCCCCAACCCGGCTGTCTTCAAAGGACAAAAACGCGAGGCCACGGTCAGCCAAGTCTCGACCATTTTGGACGGCTTACTGGGCAAAACCGCACCCGAGAAGCAGGTCGCAGCGGCAACTGAATAGGCAATTGCCGCCGGAATTGTGGTTTGACGGGGCGCTGATACACTGATTGCTCCCCGCTACTTTTCCGCGGCGATACTAGTCATGTCTGCGTCTGTACGTGCAATGCCGACCGCTTCGGTCTTGTCAGGCCTCGACGAGCCAATCGATGCACTGCGCGCCGTGGGCCAAATGTTCTGGCAACGCGGCTGGAGCGTCGGCACGAGCAGCAATTACAGCGTCGTGCTCAATCGCGAGCCGCTGGAGTTGCTCGTCACCGCCAGCGGTAAAGACAAAGGCCGACTGACAAGTGGCGATTTCGTCCGCGTTAACGAATCGGGCCGGCCGACCTACGATGGTCAACCCAAATCGTCGGCGGAGACGCTGCTGCATGTTGTCGCAGCGCAGCAGCCGGGCGTCGGTGCCGTGCTGCACACGCATTCCGTGTGGAGCACGGTGCTCTCCGACTATTTCTATCCCGAGGGCGGTTTCGAACTGTCGGGCTATGAAATGCTCAAGGGCCTGGAAGGCATCGCCACGCACGAGACGACGGCGTGGGTTGAAATCTTCGACAATACGCAGGATATTCCCTCGCTGGCGGTCCAAGTGCGGCAGCGAATGAACGACGCGGCTGATCCACTACAGTATGGCTATCTCATTCGTCGTCACGGCCTCTACACTTGGGGTCGCGATCTTGACGAAGCTCGCCGCCACGTCGAGATTTTTGAGTTTCTATTCGAGTGCGTCGTGCGAAAAATGACGCTCACGGGCGAATTGAAAACCAGTGGAGTGGTTTGACAAGTCCAACAGCCGGGACCAAACCTGGTCCCGAAGACCTGCAAGAGAATTGACAATCGAAACCGGCATACCGGAAGCAAGTTTGCTCCCGGCTAGGAGAAAACCAGATGGCCTCGATCCGAATCCAAGACGAAAACCGCGAGATTACCGATTCGCAAGAGATTTGCGAGTTCCTCAAGCCGTTCGGCATTTGGTACGAGCAATGGGATGTCGAAGGCCGTCTGGGCGCTGAGGCCAGCAACGAAGAAATCCTCGCCACTTACGCGCCGGAAATCGAACGGTTGAAGAAAGCCGGCAATTTCGTCACGGCCGACGTCATCAACGTCAATCCGCAAACGCCGAATCTCGATGCGATGCTGGCCAAGTTCAGCAAAGAGCACACGCACAGCGAGGACGAAGTCCGCTTCACCGTTCGCGGCAGCGGCGTATTTCACATTCACCCGAAGAATGGACCAGTGTTCGGCATTCAAGTTGAGTCGGGTGACCTGGTCAATGTGCCGGCCGGAACGCAGCATTGGTTTGATCTCTGTAGCGACCGCACCATCCGCTGCATCCGCCTGTTCCAAGATCAAAGCGGCTGGACGCCGAATTACGTCGAAAACAGCCTTCACGAAAAGTATCACCCCGTCTGCCTCGGCCCGGCTTACGTCCGCCCGGTCGATTTTCAGCCGGTGGTGAAGGTCTAGCGATCTCGCGATGCACTTCTCCGGCCGCGGCATTCTGCTTGATATCGAAGGCACCACGTCGAGCGTCAGCTTCGTCTATGACGTGATGTTTCCGTATGTTCGGAAGCACCTGACGTTCGAGGTGTTTTCAAACTGGCTGGAGCCGGAGTACATCGACGCGTTTCACGTCATCGCCAAGGACGCTGGCCACGAATCGCTCGACGCCTGGCTGAAATCGTTGTCGCTCACGCGCGACAACCCGCTTAGGGCTGCGGATGTCATTTGCAAGGAAGTCATTCGGCTGATGGACGCCGACGTGAAAGCCACCGGCCTCAAGCAACTGCAAGGTTTGATCTGGAAAAGCGGCTTCGAAAGCGGCGAGCTCAAGGCACACGTTTATGAGGACGTTCCGCCGGCTCTCGCGGCCTGGAACGCGGCCGGCAAAGACGTGCGGATTTATTCTTCCGGCAGCGTGCAGGCGCAAAAGCTGTTCTTCGGTCATACCATCGCCGGTGATTTGCTCTCCCAATTTCGCGGCCATTACGACACGACGATCGGCGGCAAAAAGGAAGCGGTCAGCTATCGAAAAATCGCCGACGAGTTCCACCTTCCTGCACCCGAAATCCTTTTTTTGAGCGACATCATCGCCGAGCTCGATGCCGCCCGCACAGCAGGCATACAAACAGCCCTTGTCGTGCGTCCCGGCAATACGCCAAACCAAACCAGCGCCGGCGCACCACATCCGGCGATTGACAACTTTTCGGAAGTTCGCCTCGACTAACGCTTGACAAGTGTCACGTGACGCATTACACTTACTAGGTGATTCAAACATTCGCCGACCGGCACACTCAGGAATTGTATGTGACCGGAGCGTCACGTAGGTTTCCCAAGCAAATCTGGAAGCGGGCCGCACGCAAGCTGGAGCAATTGAACGCCGCCGCACAACTATCCGATTTGCGGGTGCCTCCCAGTAATCGGCTACATCCGCTGCATGCCGATCGTGCCGGCCAACACGCGATTGCCATAAACGATCAGTGGCGAATCTGTTTCCATTTCCGAGATAAAGACGCCTTTGACGTGGAACTTTGTGATTACCATTGACCGGGGACCAAGCGATGAGCATACCGAACACCAGGCCCATGAAGCGGCGACCCACACATCCCGGAGAAATTCTGCGTGAAGAGTTTCTACCCGATTTTGAGCTCACCGTGAGTGGGTTAGCCGCTGCAATCGGCGTGTCGCGACAGACCGTGAATGACCTGCTGCGCGAGCGCCGCGCCGTGAGTCCAGAAATGGCATTGCGCCTGTCGCGACTGTTTGGCAACACACCGGAGTTCTGGCTCAATTTGCAACGGTCCGTTGATTTGTGGGAAGCCCAGGCGGCAATCAAGGAGGATGTGCGGAATATTACTCCACTGCGGGTGGCCTGATCCGAGTCTACCATTGTCAATTCTTCCCAGACGAAATAAACGGTACCCCAGGGTAAAAATTCCGCCGCCATGGCATCGCTAGCACTGGACATTCGCTTGACCGGCTGAGACAGCCGCATACCATTCTCGCGTGAGGCAGACGTTCTCGTCTGCCATCTGCTGCCAGCTCCATGATGGGGTCTGGAATGCAAGCGCATCGGACGCGCGGCATTTCTTCTTGCCCCCTTTTCTTTCCGCGGAGTCTGGAACGATGGACCGCATTGGCTGGCTGCTCTTGCCCGTTTCGCTCAGCTTCTCAGTGCTTAATATTGTGCCGAATCCCGCGTTCGCCGACGCGCCGCGCGTCCGCTTCGACATGCCCTATGCCGTCGCCTGCCGGGATGTCACGTCGCCCAACTTCTCGGAACTGTATCCCGGCTACAAGCTGATGGAAGCCAAGCTCGAAATCTCTTCCTTGCTCGCCGCCGGCCAAGAAAAAGATCTCACTCAATTCTTCATTCGCGTCGAAAGCCCCGCCCACACGCTGGTCATCACGGATTACCTTCCCAAAACGAAGCATGAGGCAAATGCCTCGTCCGTGACAAAAGAAGACAGCACCGAGCGAGCCATCGCCCTGGGCATCAACATGTCTGAAAAATATGAACTGCTGACGCTGCCCGGACCCAGCGCCGGCATCGGCCAGACAAAAAAATCGAGCGTCAAATACGAGCTATTGCCGCCGCTGGAAACGGTCGCCGCCAGCGGCACGCTTGACCGCGGCAACGCCTTGTTCTTCAAAATCAAATCGTCCCCGCGCAATTTGCTCGAAGGCACACGCGAATACGGTCTCGTATTTAAGGTGCCAACGAACTGGCGGGCCGACTACATTCGCATCCGCTGCGAAGCCGAAGGCATCCGCCGCAATGTCATCAGCAGCACGTTCGACGAGCAGTTTAATTGCGGCAATCGCGAGTTCCTGGTCTCCCTCTACCAAGACGGCGACGAAGCCGCCCGCCGTCTCGCCGAAAACTTCGCCCGCCGCGAAGCCGCCAAATTGAACCAAGCCTCAGCTTCCAAGCCGCAATCCTGGCCCGGCGAATCCGCCAGCCGTCGGCC
This sequence comes from Pirellulaceae bacterium, assembly GCA_036496265.1. Lineage (GTDB taxonomy): Bacteria > Planctomycetota > Planctomycetia > Pirellulales > Pirellulaceae > CAYLLN01. The sequence continues at coordinate 6,900 of DASXLL010000247.1, forward strand.
GTATGACGCCACTCCGTGGGCGGCCGTGCAACGATAGGTCAAAACCACTCGCGATTTCTAGTCCCGAGCACGTTACAGTTGCTGTAGCTTCCTGGCCATATCGCGGATTTGGTCCAAATCAGTCTGATCCAATTTTCCAATGCGGCCGCCCACACGGCGAATGTCGACGGCACCCATTTGAAAGACCAGAGCCACCGACGCGACACTCAGGCCGTTGGACATTGTCGGCTGCACGAGGTCAGTGCCTGAAAAACGCTGAGCATCCAGCCGTGACGTAAGCGGGATTACGAGAACTGTTGGCAAATTCGGAAATGCCATCTCGTCTTGCCAAATAATGGCCGGACGATGCCCGCGCTGCTCGCGTCCGCCACGGTCGGGCAGTTCAACCCAATGGATGTCTCCCAAAGTCACGGAGCATCGCCCTCAATCAAATCAGCCGCCTCGTCACGAATCTCCTGCCAGGCCGAGAGTTCATCCAAAGTCTCTTCATCCACGTGTAAATACCAATGCAACGCCTCGATGACCAATTGGTCCACGGTTGTCTGGCGCTTGGCTGCCCGAGCTGCTAATCGTTGTTCAATATCGTGAGGGATTAAGCAAGTCATCGAACTCATTATTGCATAAATGAAGACTGTGGGAATTTCCTGATCCTACAACCCGATCCGTCACGTGGATACCAAAAATCCGCCTCATTTCGGGATGGGCTCGGGAAAAATCCAGCGAGTCGTGTTCCGCGATGGGGGCTTGCCGATTTCACCCACCTTGTGCCATATTTCACAAACTTTTACGCGGCGACTGATCTGCTATCACGATGATAGAAGCAGTCGAGACCGCGTCCGAAGGACTTGCGGCGACAGGGTTTCCGAGCGGTCGATCTCTGGTGGGTTTAGCCCATCCGGCCGGCGGCGGACGCCCGAAGACCGGGCAAGATTGTGGCACAATTCTTCAACGACATTCTGCACCGGCTCATCAGCTCGGTGGGGCACGATTCCTGGATCGGCTATGCGCTGGCTGCAGCGGTCCATTTGGGCTTGCTGATCAACGTCGTGGCCGTCGGAGCGCTCATCTTCATCTGGATGGAGCGCAAAATCGCCGGCCGCATTCAAGACCGCCTCGGTCCAACCCGTGTTGGCGGCAAATTCGGCTGGTTGCAGACGCTGGCCGACGGCATCAAGCTCGTTGCCAAAGAAGACATCACGCCGAAGGACGCCGACCATTTGCTCTTCAAGCTCGCGCCGTATGTTAGCTTCGCGGCGAGCTTCACCGCATATATGGCGCTGCCGTTTGCCAACGGCTGGGCGGCGCAAAACGTCAATGTAGGCGTGTTTTTCATAATCGCCGTGTTGGGGCTGGAAGTTTTCGGCGTGATTCTGGCCGGTTATGCATCGGGATCAAAGTGGTCGCTGTTCGGTGCCATGCGCGAAGCGGCTCAGGTCGTCAGCTACGAAGTTCCCATCGGCCTCTGCATCGTGATTCCCGTCTTGATCGTCGGCTCGATGAACCTGGTCACGCTCGGTGAAGCTCAGGCGGGCCTCTTCACCAATTGGCTGATCTTTCACGACCCGTTTACGTTCATCGTCTTCTTTGTCTATTTCACCTGCGCCGTTGCGAGCGTCAACCGCGCTCCGTTCGACCTAGCCGAGGCCGAAAGCGAGCTCGTCGCCGGCTTTCACACCGAATATTCCGGCCTCCGCTGGAGCTTCTTCTTCATGGCCGAATACGGCTCGATGTTTCTGGTCAGCGGACTCGCCGCGATCTTGTTCTTTGGCGGCTGGAACGGCCCAATTCCGATTTTTCACATGCTCGGCTGGGCCTATGAGCAAGGTGAAACAGCTTGGCATCCCATGGGCTATATCGCTCAGGTTGCCGGCGTCACGAATTTCATCTTGAAGGCAACTGTCGGCGTGACGGTCATGATGTGGGTCCGCTGGACCCTGCCGCGGCTCCGCATCGATCAGGTGATGGCGACCTGCCTCAAGTACTGCGTCCCGCTCGCCGCGATCTGCTTCGTTGGGGCCATGATCTGGAAGCTGAATGCTTGGCCAACGGTCAATAACTTGGCTCGCCTCAACAATCAGACCTTAGCCGATGTCCGCGAGGATTGGGTGCTGCAACAGAATGAAGGCGAAGTAATGAAGGATGAAAATGGCGAAACGGTTGCTTTTCAGCCTTCAGCCTTCAGCCTTCAGCCTTCTCCGCAGGAGGTCGCCCAATGACGCTCCTGGCGGCCCTCAATTGGCATTCCATCGCCTTTCTGTTCTTCTCGCTGATCGCGATTGGCTTCGCGATTGCGGTCGTGACGACGAGCAACATCGTCCGGATGGCGTTTTATTTGACGCTGTGCCTGGGCGCGACGTCGGGCTTGTTCTTTCTGGCCGGCGCCGAGTTTGTCGGCGCAATGCAACTCATGATTTATGTCGGCGGCACGCTCGTGCTGCTCATTTTCGGTGTGATGCTCACCGCGCAAGCGCGTTTCATCTCGATGGCCACCAGCGGCGGTGAATGGGTGCTCGCCGCGATCCTCGGCGGCTCGCTATTTCTGCTGCTGCTGCGCGGTGGTTTGAGCGTCGAATCCTGGACGCATCCGCGGGCTGATCTGGCGAGCTTGTCGATGGCCGTCAGCAAAACGAGCACGCCCATCGGCCTCGCACTCGCCGGCGTCCGCGTCGATCAACTCGATGAGCCCAATGTGCAGCTTCGCCATGGCATGTCGGGCTACCTATTTCCGTTCGTCATCATCTCGATGCACCTACTGGTCGTCCTGATCGGCGCGAGCTACATGGCCCGCACCAAACGGCTCGCCGCCGGCGGAGTCGTCGAGCGATTGGCCGCCCCGCCCCGACCGCCGCGCCATCGACAGCGCAGCCTCGCGGTCCTCGGCGGCATTGTTTCTGGTATCGCGGTGAATTTGGCAATCGGCCTGCTGGGCTTGGCCTACTGGAAATTGCCACCTGTCCGCGATTGGGTCCACCAGCGGATGCTTCAATTCTTCGGCACAACCGACTTGTTCCCCGGTATCGCGGCCAGTTGGGTCATTCCGGTGCTCGGCGCGCTGTTCCTCGCCAATGTTCTCATGCTGCTCGTCATTGACAGTTGGCAGCGGTGGGGCGTCGTCGGTCTGGTCGTCGTGACGATCCTGCAAGCCCTCGCGCTCGGTAACTCCGGTCTCGATCCTCGCGTCGCCATCATTTTTTTCGTGATCGCCATCGCCCCCGTCGCGCTGCTGATTCTGCTGCTAACCACCGGCAAACGACCCACAATGTGGGACCAAATGGACTGACCACTGTCGACCGTCGGTTGTCAAATACCAATGACAACTGACCAATGACAACTGACAAGTAATGAACCCCTTCACCGAACCAGTCACCGTTTCGCATTATTTGGCCGTTGGCGCGGTCTTATTTGTGGCCGGCGCGATCTGCATGGCCACAAAGCGTAATGCGCTGGGCGTGCTGATGGGCATCGAACTGGTCCTGAACGGCGCGAACATCAACTTTGTCGCTTTCGGCAGCAAGTATCTCCGCGAGAGCACGCTCGGTTTGGATGGCGAGCTGATCGCCCTGTTCGTGATCGTCCTGGCGGCCGCTGAGGCGGCCGTGGCCCTGGCTATTGCCCTCAATTTCTATAACAACCACACCACGATCGACGTCGATCATGCCGACGAGCTGAAAGGTTAGCCCGGTAAATGGACCATTTGCCGACGATTTACGGTGCGGCCGTTCTGCTGCCGCTGGCGTCGTTCGCGACGATCCTGCTGTTCGCGCGGCAGCTCGGCAAAGTCGCCGGCTCGATCGCCACCGGCGCAATTCTCGTTTCCGCCGTCCTCTCATTCCTGGGTTTTGGCATCTGGATCAGCAATTTCCCGCCCGTGCCGGCCCATCACGGCGGTCACGGAGCGTCGCACGAAGAGCGCGGCAGTGGCGGTGACGCCGAACATGGCGCGGGCCACGAAAAGCACTCTAGCGCGAACTCGCAGTCGCTGCACTATGTCGCTCTTCTGCAAGAGCACGCACCGGACGGCGCCAAAACCGGCCCGGCTCATCCGGGGCAAGCGATAGAAGCCGATGCCGAGCACGGCGAACATCTGGTCGTTCAGCGGCCCGTCAAAACAGGCGAATACTACACGCTCGGCCAATTCGGCCCGCTTCGTGTCACGATCAGCTACTACATCGACACGCTGACCGTTCTCATGTTCTGCATGGTGACGTTCATCGCCACCTGCATTCATTTCTACGCCACCGGCTACATGGCCGATGAGCTGACCGACGTCGTGGATAAGGAATCGCTGCTTGCCAACGGTCAGCCGCTGCATCGCCCCGGCCGCTTCCCGCGATTTTTTCAATATTTATCGCTGTTTTGCTTCAGCATGCTGGGCTTAGTGCTCTCCGGCAACATCGCAATGGTGTTTGTCTTTTGGGAGCTGGTCGGCATTTGCTCTTATTTTCTGATTGGCTTCTACGTCGAGCGCAAAACCGCCTCCACTGCCGCCAATAAAGCTTTCATCGTCAATCGTGTCGGCGATTTCGGCATGATCATCGGCCTGATGGTCCTCTGGTCCACGCTCGGCACGTTTGCCTTCGGCGATATCGAGCGCACCGATGCGGATGGTCACAAGCAAATCGAGCCGGGCATCTTCTCGCTCGTCCGTCCGGGCCCCTCGCGCACCCTCATCGTGCCCGACGGCATGGTCCGGGCCGACGCCAAAGAGGAACTGGACACGAACGACCCGAAAAAGAAGCGGAAAGTGAGCGCCGTCGGCGAAATCATGCGAGATCACGCCAGCTCGCGGGCTGGTTTGCAAAGCGCCGAATCGGAGATCGCCGCCCGCATGCCCGAGTGGCGGTCAAAGAATTACGGCTACTGGCTCCTCGTCCTCGCCGGCCTCGGCATCTTCTGCGGCTGCGTCGGCAAAAGTGCTCAATTCCCGCTGCACGTCTGGCTTCCCGACGCGATGGAAGGCCCGACGCCCGTTTCCGCTCTCGTGCATTCCGCAACGATGGTCGCCGCCGGCGTTTATCTCGTCGGCCGCTTCTTCCCGGCCTTTGCGCCGGAAGTGCTGCTCGTCATCGCCATCGTCGGCACGATCACAATGCTGCTCGGTGCCTCGATCGCCTTCGCCGCCAACGACATCAAACGCGTCCTGGCCTATTCGACCGTCAGCCAACTCGGCCTGATGATGCTCGCGCTCGGCGTCGGCGGCTGGCTCGCCGGTCTGATGCACCTCATCACGCACGCCTTTTTCAAAAGCATGCTCTTCATGTGCTCCGGCTCGGTGATTCACGCCGTGCATACCAACGACATGCGCCGGATGGGCGGCCTCTTCAACAAGATGCCCGTCACGGCCATCACAATGCTCATCGGCTGCCTTGCCATAGCCGGCGTCAGCGTCCCCTTCGTCGTCGGCTTCTCCGGCTACTACTCAAAGGACGCTATCCTTGAACAGTCGCTCGCTTTTTGGCACGTGAATGGCTCGCCCCAAGCTGGCGTGTTCTTCGTCCTCGCCCTCGCCGGCGCGGCGATGACGACAACCTACATGTTCCGCATGTGGTTCATGACCTTCGTCGGCCGCCCACGCGATCAACATGCCTACGATCATGCTCACGAATCGCCGCCGGTGATGTTTCTGCCATTGGTGATTCTCGCGGTCCTCGCGACCAGCGTCGCCTGGAGCTATCAATACATCGGCTATTTCGCCGTCGCTGCCGCGTTTTTCGTCGGCAAGGGCATCCAGCAGGGCTGGTTTAAGAGACTTCCCGGCGCCGTGGCCCATGCTCACGATCCCCACGCCCACGAAGTTGAAGCGGAAGAGCATCGCGAAGTTATCGCGCACGATCCGACGCACGCCCAAACGGCGCACGTCGCTCCCGCGCCTCACGGTCATGCGGATCACGCGCACGGCCATCACGACGATCATCATGCTCCAGCCGCGCCGCCGCTCACCTGGGGCTGGGTGGCCACAATGGTCGCCTCCACGGTCATCGTCGGCTGGCTAATTCAACAAGGCATCGGCCCCACCGCCAAAGACGGCTATTCGCTGCAAGCTCTGCTCGAACAAGCCCGGCCCGAAGGAACATTGGCTTCGGCGACCGCCGCGTGGCGGCCGAATTGGACCTGGCCCAGCGAGCATTTTGCCCACGAAGAGGCGCAGTTCGCGACGATCGTCGTGCCTTCGACCTTGCTTGCCAGTAGTTCCTGGGTCGCGGGCATTCTCCTCGCAGCCGCGTTCTTCTGGTGGGGCAATCTCAATCCCGACGACGTGCGGCGACAGTTCGCGCCAATCTATAACCTGCTCGTCAATAAATGGTGGTTCGACGAGCTGTACGACGCGATTTTCATTCAGCCGACGATGGTGGTTTCGCGGCTGATCGCTTCATTCGACAAACGCTGGATCGACGGCTTCCTCGATGGCACAGCCCGCACTGGCATCTGGTTTTCGAAGACCTGGGACTTTATCGCCGATCGCACGATCGTCGATGGTTTCGTGAACCTGTTC
>DASXLL010000248.1:0-7500 GCA_036496265.1 Pirellulaceae bacterium
CCAAGCCTGCTGACCGCGCAGGTACGGAAATGCACCCTTGGTCTTGTGCCATTATTTCTTAAACTCTTTTTCGATGTCCGAATGCGGAAGCGGCACGACGAAACGATTCAAATCGTGACCGACAATGTTTCTGCCGCCGACGCAATGAAAATAGTTCTGGCAAGCTGGCGTGATCATAAGTATGTGGCGTTTCGATATGTGGAGCATCGACGAAAACTTGATGGTGAGCGTGCTCGCGCGGCGATGCGTGAGAAGGGCGGGCAGAACTGTACCGTTTGCGGAGCACCCTTTTTGCCGTCTCCGGATAAACACTGGACGATATCGGGGTGTTGCAGCAAGGCGTGTTTTGCGGAAGCTACTACCGTGACATCCTTGGAAGAGAGCGTAGCTCGCGAGGAAAGCACGGTTCCCGATTCGGCGGCCCAGCCAAGCACGATTGTTGTCGCCTGCAAGTGCGGACACAAATTCGATGTTCCACCGATGTACAGCGGCACATCACGGAAATGCCCTCGGTGCGCCGGCAAGGTGAAAGTAGGATAATCGCCGATGACCAAGTTTTTGGCTTCACAGGCTACCGATATCCTCGTGATGTCGAGTGGGGACAACTCGCCAGCCAAAATATGGTTCAGTAAAGGCATCCATGCCAAAACTTAGACCCACGAAAATCATCACTCGCTGCCCCTAAGCGGTCGGCGACGATTACGTTCGCTACCACGATCGCGAATGGGGCGTGCCGGTTCATGATGATCGGCTGCTGTTTGAGTTTTTGATTTTGGAAGGGGCGCAGGCGGGTTTGAGTTGGGCAACGATCCTAAAGAAGCGAGAAAACTATCGCGAGGCTTTTGACAACTTCGATCCGGCGGTTGTGGCGAAGTACAACAAAAGAAAAACAGAATCGTTGCTCAAAAATGCAGGACTCGTTCGCAATCGGCTGAAGATCGAATCGGCTGTTAGCAATGCTCAGTCATTTCTGGCCGTCCAAAAGGAGTTTGGCTCGTTCGACGCGTATGTTTGGACTTTCGTGGGTGGTCAGCCAAAGCAGAACGCGCGGAAATCGATGAAAGATGTGCCGGCCAGCACGCCGGAGTCCGACGCGATGAGCAAGGCTCTCAAGCGCCGCGGATTTCGGTTCGTGGGTAGCACGATTTGCTACGCGTTCATGCAAGCTACCGGCATGGTCAACGATCACCTGGTGACATGCTTTCGGCATGCCGAGCTGACTATTCGCAACACGGCACGCTATGCTCTTCCGCCAGTAAAGAGCCAAAAGAAGTAAGCGGCAATCGCAGCGACGAGCCAGAGCAACGCGACGAGCACGATGAGCGTTCGGACTGTGAGGCCAACGCCAGCGGGCTCTGTCTTTTTGATTTCGAGGCCCGCACCAAAATCGTGGCTACAGCGGGCACAGAGGCGATACCATTCGGGGGAAATGGGATCGTCGCACGACGGGCAGAGAAATAGCGGTTGGTGGTTTTGGTGGTCCGAATCGGAATAGGCTGCTGGAAAATTGACGCCGGATTCGCCGCAGATGGGGCAGCGGGCGCTTCTGGGCTCATTGCATGTTGGACAAACAGGCCAGGCGGATTGGGGGGTCAGTGAATTGTCGTCGGCGGAGTCGTCTGGCTGAGCGCTGGGCTCAAAAAAGTGCTGCTGAGCTTTGTGGTCGAATGCTTCGGCGAATTCACGTGCGGCGGCGGCTTGCTCATCTTTGACGACCACTTTGGCGGCGGCTCGCCAGCCGATGGGGAGCTCGCCGCCGGCGATTTGAATCGCGTCGTTGACGACCCAGGCTTGAATGCCTTCATCCTCCAGCAGCGAGCGCAGCAAATGGGCCTGCTGCGGGTTATCGGCGGAGTAGATGATGGTGGGTTGGCGGGACATTAAATTCGATCCGAAGCTACATCATGCAGCCGCCTTGGCCACATTGGGGAAGACCGCAGCCGCCGGAGGGGGCGGGACGGCAGATTGGCAGGTCGTTTGCTGAGCCCTGCGGGGCGGCGGGGACGCTGAGAAGTTTCTCGAGGCGTGGGCTGTCGCATTCGGGGCAATGGGGTTTTTCATTGCTGCGGACGAGCAACTCGAAATCAGACGAGCAGCTTATGCAATGGTATTCGTAGAGGGGCATTTTTTATTTCTCCGTGACTAACGATATTCTAATGAAACAGCCGGTAGCAAACTTGCCGCCGGAGAATTTTCGATGGACTACCTATCGTTGCACACCGGGACCAAGTTTGGTCCCGGCTATTGGGAGTTCTGAGTGTCTCGTCCACTGAGCCGTGCTGAAGTGCGTGATATTGATCGACGGGCGATCGAGGAATTTGGCGTACCGGGCATTGTGTTGATGGAAAACGCGGGGCGCGGGTGTGTTGAAGTCTTGGTTTCGCTGGCGTGCAATGGGCCGGTAATCATTGTTTGTGGAAAAGGGAACAACGCGGGGGATGGTTTTGTGATGGCCCGACATTTGGATGTGCGTCGGATTCCCGTCAAGTTGCTGTTGATCGGCGCGGCGGATGAGTTGCGCGGCGATGCGGCGATGAACTATGCGATCGTGGCTAAGTCCCAATTGCCGATGATTGACTTTTCCAAGCGATTCGAGGCGGCGCGGTTTGCGGCTGAGTTAGAGGGTGCTGAATGGATTGTCGACGCGTTGCTTGGGACTGGTTCGACCGGTTCGCCGCGGCCGCCGATGGACGAGGCGATTCGGTTGATGAATTCGGCTGTGGCCAAACGTCTGGCTGTCGATTTACCCAGTGGTCTGGATTGTGATACCGGTGAGCCGGCTGAGCCGACGTTTCGAGCAGACCATACGTGCATATTCGTGGCGGAGAAGATTGGTTTCGCGAAGTCAGCCGCCAAGGCGTTTCTGGGCCAGGTTCATGTTGTCGATATTGGTGCACCGAGGCCATTAGTTCAGTCAAGCGTTTGGGTCCAGAAGTAGGTCTCCGGTTCACTAGATTTAAAGCCGACGCTTTGGTAGAGACCCATGGCGCGGATGTTGTCGGAGCGGACTTCGAGCGTGACTTTGCCGCAGCCGAGGTTTTTGGCTTCGTCTGTGACGGCATTAAGCAGCTTGCGGCCGACGCCTTGGCCGCGAGCTTCGGGGCTAACGGCGATGTCGTGGATGTTGATGAGCGGTTTGCCGCGGAAGGAGGAGAAACCAATCATGCAGATGGCGACGCCGAGCGGTTTTTTTTCTTCGCAGGCTAAGAAGACACGCGCGCCGCCGTGCTTGATCAGGCCGGGAATCAGATTTTCGCGGGCGTGATTGGAAAGCGGCTTCGAATCGCCGAATTGGTCGCGGCAATACATGTCGAGCAGATCGATAATGGATCGCTGATGCTCGGAGTTGTTGAGGTCGGCGAGAAAAATGGTCAGTGCCATAGAATTGTGGCGGCAGAAATGTGTCGGCGAGAAAATCAGGCTCGTTCCAAGACGGATTGAGATTTGGTGTGTCCTTCGGCCTGGTAAGGACTGCCGAGAGGGTCGAGGACGATTTCGGTGATGCGGCGGCGGCGGACTTTGCGGACCTGACACCAGACGCGATCGACCACGACCATATCGCCGCCACGCAAAGGCACTTCGCGATCGTGGTTGAGCCAGTCGTTGAGGGACACGCTCGCGGGCAATTCGCCGCCAAGATCGGGCCGCTTGAGCACATCGCGAAGCTGGCCGAGTTGCACGCCGCCACCGACGACGAGTTGATGCCCGGCAGGATTGATGTGCCGCGGGAGGCGGTCGAATTCGTCCTGAATGTCGCCGACGAGCTCCTCAAAAATGTCTTCTTGCGCGATCATGCCCGTGACTTTGCCGTCGCCGTCGCGAACGAGCGCGAGGTGGTGATGCTCGGCGATCATTCGCCGCAGGGCCTCGGACAGCGCCATGTCCTGTGGCAGGCTGATGATCTGGCGGACAATTTCGCGAATCACCGGGTTGCCAGGATGCGTTTTGGCGAGGAGCACCATGTCTTTGAACGTGACGTAGCCGATGATGCCTTCGGGGTCGCCCTTGCGCGATGTGACCGGAAACCGCGTGTGCATGTCCATGTGGGCGATGATCAGGTTTTCGCTGAGCGGTGCGTCGGCGAGGACCATCACGATGTCGTCGTCGGGCATCATGATGTCTTTGACCTTCATCGCCGAGAGGCGGCTGGCCTGCAAAATGATCCGCTCTTCCTGGACACCGATGGCCTGGCTGGCCCGCAGCAAGTTGACCTGCGCCCGGAGTTCGTGCAGGCCGGCCAGATGATCTTCGGTTTTCTTACTGGGCAGGAGTCGCTCGATCGCTCCGACGGCGGTCGTCGTGACCCATTCAAAAAGCAAAACGGCGGGGTAAATGACCACCGTGAAGCCCCACATGAACGGGCTGAGGGTGACGCAGACCCAGTCGGGGTTTTTAATGGCGAGCACTTTGGGCACGAGCTCGCCGACGACGGTGGTGAGCGCGGCGAGTGGGATTACAAAGCAGATGAGGGCGACGATGTCGTCGTAGGGCTCCGGCAGGTGGAAGTATTGTTTGATGAGCGGCGAGAGTTTTTCTTCGACGCTGGCACCGCCGGTGGCGGCGGCGATCACAGCGGTGAGCGTCATGCCGAGCTGCGCGGCAGCGAGGCTTTTTTCGATGTTCTCTTTCATCCGCAGGGCGGTGGCAGCGCCGCGGCGTTTTTGCTCGGCCAGCATTTTCAGCCGTCCGGGCCGGACTGACGCCAGTGCGAGCTCGTAGGCGGCAAAAACCGCGGTGAGTAGCACCATGGCGAGGATTGTCAGGCCGACCGTCAGGCTCATTACAACTCCTTGAGGAGACGACTGTTGCGCACCGAAACCAGTGCAAGCGGCGCGCCAAGGGCTCGTCCCAGAATACTGGCGAGTTTCAGGCCCGCCAAGGCGAGGCGATTTCGTTACGTGCGATAAAGGCTGTGCGTTTCGATGTATTTTTCGACGGCTCGCGGCGTGCGGTAACGGAGGCTTTGGCCGGTGGCGGCTCGGTGGCGGAGGTCGGTGCTGGAGAGCTCGATGAGGGGCATCTGGACTTGGGAAGCGCGGATTGCGATCAAGTTCTTGGCACTTGTGATTGGTGTTAGCACGCTAAAGTCTGGCTCAGGAGAACCACCGCGGCGGACGACGGCGACCGTTGCCAGTTCACAGATTTGTTGTGGCTCGCGCCATGTTGGTAAATCGTGCAGTGAGTCGGCGCCCATGAGCAGGAATATGTTGGCGGAGGAGTACTGCTCGTGGACAGCGGCGAGCGTATCGACGGTGTAGCTGATGCCGCCGCGATTGATTTCGAGCTGCGAGGATTTGATTTGCTCGTGTCCCGCGAGGGCGAGCTCGAGCATGGCGAGGCGATGCTTGGCGGGAGCGAGCTCGCGGGTTTGTTTATGCGGCGGGACGGCGGCGGGGATGAGCCAGACTTCGTCGAGGGAGAGCGTTTCGCGAGCACACTCGGCCAGGAGCAAATGGCCGTAGTGGACCGGGTCGAAGGAACCGCCGTAGAGGCCGAGACGCATTGGAAATTGAGCTGCGAATCAAAACACGAAATTCGAAATCCGAAGCACGAAACAAATTCGAATTTCAAAAGCACGAAAGATTAAAACGCTTGGCGCGCTTTGTTGTCATTCGTGTTTCTTGCTTGAAATCTGTTTCGGATTTCGTGCTTGTGCTTCGTGCTTCGGATTTTTTTACGCAATGATGTCGCTGAGGATGTTGCCGTCGACGAGGGGGAGGGGGCGGTTTTGGCGGTCGTGTAATTGCGTGTGGTGGTCGATGCCGAGGAGGTGGTACATAGTGGCGAGTAGGTCTTTGGGGCTGACGGGGCGGTCGGCGACATCGCCGGCTTGTTTGTCGGTGGCACCGATGACTTTGCCGCGGGTGGTGCCGCCGCCGGCGACGAGGGAAGAATACGCGCGCGACCAGTGATCGCGGCCGCCGCCATCTTTGGGCGCGATTTTCGGCGTGCGGCCGTGTTCGCTGGTGCAGACAACGAGGACGTCGTCGAGGAGGCCGCGCTGTTCGAGATCGGTGATGAGGCCGTGCCAGCCAATGTCGAAGCCGGGGGCGAGCTCAACTTTCATCCGCTCGAAATGGTTGTAGTGGGTGTCCCAGCCGCTGGCGGCGACGCCGAACTCGTCCCAAAAGACGGTGACGACTTTGCTGCCGGCTTCGACGAGGCGACGGGCGGCGAGGCAGGACTGGCCGAAGAGATTGTCGCCGTAGAGCTGGCGAGTTTGTGCAGACTCGCGGCGGAGATCGAGGGCTTCGGCCAGTTTCGGCGACTCAAGCAGTGAGAGGGCTGCGGCCTGGTGCTTGTTCATGGCCTGGGCCGATGTCGATTCGACGAGGCGCGGCAGATTTTCATTGAGCTGACTGACGAGGCTACGGCGAGTGTTCAGTCGATCGAGCGTCAGGTCGGGCTGAAGCTGCGAAGCGTTGGGGACGACGAAGTAGGAGTCGCCGGCGATGCCGATGTAGGGATCGGGGTCGGTAAAGGTAATGTCGCGGAGTGTTTTGGTGATGCCTTTTGTGGCTTTGCCGCGGAAGTCGGCCCAGAGGGGATCGTATTGGCTGCCGAGGAAGGCGGCGTAAGGGCCGGCGCGTTGGACTTCGCCGACGCGCTGGGTGCTGAGGCGGAAAGGGAGGGCGATGTTGGTGGGGACGTTTTTCGAGGCGTTGGTGGGCACAGCCCACCCTACGGGACTCGGGAGGCTGGAAGCCTGCCCCACGTATTCGACGACGGAGCCGAAGAAGGGCCAGTGGCGGCTGTCGTGGGGATTCAGCTCCATTGGTACGTCGATGGCGGGGACGCCGGTGAGGGCGTAGGCGACGCCATGGAGCGGATAGGGATGTGTGAGCGAGCGGATGACGGTGGTGCGGTCGAGCACCTGCGCCATCTTGGGAAACAGTTCGCAGACATTGCAGCCGGGAATCGAAGAGGGAATGCAGCCGAACTGGCCGCGGACTTCGACGGGGGCGTCGGGTTTGGGATCGACCCATTCGAGCTGGCTGGGTGAGCCGTAGAGGTGGATCAGAATAATCGCTTTGGCGCGGCCGAAGCCTGGCTCGCGCTCTTTGGATTCCGCTGCGGCTGCCGATTGCAGCTGCAAAACGTCGGGCAGCGAAAGTCCGGCGAGCCCGAGGCCGCCAATGCGGAGCCAATCGCGGCGGGTCATGCCGCCGCAGAGATTTTTCGGTGAGCCGAGGATGCGGAGCATGGCTGGGAGGCCGCGGGCGGCAGTTGGAAGGGCTAGCAGCGATTATCGAAGATTGGGGCGACAGACACCAGTAGAATCGGTTGAAATATTTTTCGTCGCAAACTTGACTTCGTACTACCGGCTATGCGGATGCAAATTAATTTTTTGCCGACAGAGGTCGTGTTTCGTAAGTGGTTTTGTGGCCTTGAGTTGCGATTATTGGCGGCGAGGTCTATGCATGGTTTATGCGTTTTTTATGCATGGGTATGCAGGCGCTGGGGCTGTCAATATGCTGACCGCCAAATCGAGAGCGGCGC
>DASXLL010000249.1:0-20642 GCA_036496265.1 Pirellulaceae bacterium
CCCGGACACAACGGCGATGAAATTGGCCTCTTCGACGGCAAGAACTGGTATCTCGACAACGTCGGCGACAACCAGTTGCACGTGAAGATCCCCAGCAACATGCGCGGCCAGCCGATCGTCGGCGATTTTAACGGCGACGGCCAGGACGATTTGGCGACCTACGACGCCAAGTCGAACACGTTCTTTTTCGACACCAACCGCGACGGCCAGACGGACGACACCATCGTCTTCAGTGGCCCGTTGAATGGAACGACGGAAACGGCAGTCGCGGGCGATCTCAATCTCGACGGCATCGATGATCTCGGCTTGCGGGTGACCGGCCGACAAGGCTCGCCGACACCCAATGTCGCCGAGTGGTATTTCGTGATTTCGGATCACACGGGGCAATCGCTGCCGCACAACGTCTTCGACAAGTATGCCCCCAGCCCGCTTGGCAACGACCTCTTTGCTCAGTTCGGCGATTATGTCTCGCTGCCGATTTTTGGCAACTTCGATCCACCCGTCGGCACCGGCAGCGATAGTAATTCACAAACGAACATTCTCAACGCCTACGACGTCAATAACGACGGCGTCGTGAGTGCTCAGGATGCGCTGCTCATCATCAATCAGCTAAATGGCGTATCGCAAGCGACTTCGACCGATGACGTGCAAGCTCACTTTGTCGATGTTGATGGCGACGGTGTGTTGACGCCCATGGACGTCTTACGAGTCATTAACGCGATCAACAATTCGAACACTCAGTCGAGCAGTCAGTCGCTGGCGGATGCCGAAGGCGAAGCCACGGACGCCAGCTTGGCTGCTGACTCCGCTGCACCCGCCAACGACATCCAAGATGATCTGCTTTTGTTGCTGGCGAGCGATTCAGCCGGGTCGAACCAGCGGTCCAAGCTCGTTTAATTCCGTCAAGGTGTTGGCTGGCAGCTGCGGTGAGCCCAAAGCTGCCAAAACGTCGGTAAAACCCGCGTCTTTTACGGACCGGGTGAAGGTAGCCCGCTGCGCAATGTTCCTCGCTGCGCAATGTTCCTCGCTGCGCAATGTTCCTCGCTGCGCAATGTTCCTCGCTGCGCAATGTTCCGGTTGTGCCGAATGTGCGGTCAAAGAAAGGGGTCGGGAGTCGATTGCGGTAGGTGTTATCCACGTGGAGAATCGTCGCCGCAATCGACTCCCGACCCCCTTGCGACCGCCTCAGAACAGATTTACGTACAATCGAGACGTTCGCCCTGCCGGATGTGCCGAATGTGCCATATTTTCTGATGCGCGATATGCGGATTCGGCCGGCTTCGCGAGTTGTATGACCAATCTGGTTTCTGCGGTAATTCTTGCTTGTAGCGGCGGATTCATTGCTGCCAATGCGACGGCCTTACTCTTTCGATAAGGGCTGTACGGGTTCTTCCGTGCAGGACGTGCGGAAGCCGAAGAACACGATCAGGGACGATCACCATGCGAGTTGGCTATCACCGCATTTGCGCTCTTATTTCGGCCGCCGTTTTGAGCGTCACCACGGCAACAGTGCGAGCCGAAGATCAGCCAACACAACCAGCGGCAGGCTCAAGCGCCGATGGGGCCGAGAAACAGTCGCCCCATGGCCTCCTGGCCAGCCGTATCTGGAGCCCGGTCGTGGCTCGACCCGTGGCCCAGTTGCCGACGACACCGATGATTCGGCCCACGCCGCCGTTGTTCGGCGCTGCCCCGCCGCCCACCTATACCGCGGCGGCCATTTGGAATCCCGTGTCGATCACGAGCACGATCGATCCAGCGGAGTATCTCGAAACCGCGCCGCCGATTTCCGAGCAGCCGTTGGCACTTGATGGTAATAGCAATGCCACTGTCACTTCCGCCGGCAATTGCTGCTGCGATCCGCTGTGGTGTCATCGCAGCGGCGTATTCGCCGATCTGTTGTACCTCCGCCCGGGCAATATCGACTATGTCTATGCCGTCGAGCAAACCGGGCCGCTGCGCACGGATTCGC
This sequence comes from Pirellulaceae bacterium, assembly GCA_036496265.1. Classification (GTDB taxonomy): domain Bacteria; phylum Planctomycetota; class Planctomycetia; order Pirellulales; family Pirellulaceae; genus CAYLLN01. The sequence continues at coordinate 1,970 of DASXLL010000249.1, forward strand.
CCACTGGGCCTGTGGGCCGCGTGGGTTTTGACGGCGCCATGGGCTATCGCGTCGGCGCGACGCAAGCGCTGAGCGATTGCTCGAGTCTGCAGGTCAGTTACACGTGGTTTCAGGACGACACGCAAAGCAGCATCGCGGCAACTGCCCCCAATGTGCTGATTCTGCAGCCCGCGCTGCCGAATATCGCCAACGTAGGCTCAACCGGCATCGTCGATTCAGCGCGGTACGACATCCGCTTCCAGCAAGTCGACATCGACTATCGCGGCTTGCTGTATGGCACCTACGACAGCGCCGTAAACTACTTCGCCGGCGTGCGATATGCGAATCTGAAGCAGGATTTTCGCGCTCAGGAAGACACGGGCGTTCCCGTCGGCCTGTCGGCGGTCAACACCAACATTTCATTCGACGGCTTCGGCATCGGCTTCGGAATCGACGGCATGAAGCGCAGTGCCTATTCGGGCTTGATGGTTTACGGCCGCTCCTCGGCCAGCTTCGTCGCCGGCGAGTTCAAAGCCAACTATGTCGAAACGACGCAACTCGTCGTGGGCCCCGTGGGCGGCAACAACCTGGTGGACTATCGCGTCATGACCATTTTGCAAACTGAACTCGGCACCGGCTGGCAAAGCCGTTGCGGCCGGGTCCGAATCACCGCCGGCTATCAATTCGCCGGCTGGTTCAATGCTTTGACCACCGGTTCCTACATTCAAGGCGTGCAAAATCGGCAATTCAACAACCTCAACGAAACCATCACCTTCGACGGTCTCGTAACCCGCTTCCTGTGGCAGTTCTAAACAAAATCGCCGATTGGCGGGAGCTTTACCGAGCGCATCCGCTACCTCCGCCCCGGACTTCCAATGCCCAAGCACACAAACTCGAAGCGTCAGCGAGGGCCCCGAAATTAGGCCCCTTGCTCCGCAAGGGCCAGCAGCGGCCCAGACCCCAACCTCCGAATCGCTCCCCCCCACCAAAAAGCGCTCCCGCAAACAAACCCGAAGCGTCAGCGAGGGAGATCCGCGAAAACCCGAAGCGTAAGCGAGGCAGATCAGCGAAAACCCGAAGCGTAAGCGACGGAGATCAGCGAAAACCCGAAGCGTAAGCCAGGCAGACCAGCGATCCACGCCCAGCGAGAAGAGCGCTAAGTCTCCTTCAGCATTCATCAAATACACGGCCTTAACGATCGCGCCGTTCGCTCTCCCAAAAGCGTGCCTCTGCGTCTTTGTAACGGAATTCCCGCCCCAGAGAAAATCTTCCAAAATCTGGCCCGGTTTTTCCCCGAAATTGCGATCTACCTATAAGGGCATCCCTGCGCTCCCACCGCCCGAACTCAGCATCCCCGCCCAACTCCGTCACGGCGCTCATACCAAAACGAATATTAGCGACCATTAAATTCGAAACATGCTGCCTACCAATGACTTACGTTACTCTACGCCAAAAAGAAACATGCCAAGTATTAGCCGTTAGCCCTCCAGTGCCAACCACTCGCCGTGCGCTCAACTTGAGCGCACGAACAATTACATCCCAAACCCCAACTCCAAAACCCACAACTACTTCCGTCGACCGCTCAAGCCCTCCGTAATGAAAAACTTCCAACTTTAGCGCAGATTGACGGCCTATTCCGCGATAACGTCCCCAAATGCTCCAACATTCCTGCGCGGAGGAGAAAGTCACAGGGCCGGCTAATTAGTATGATTTCTCCGACCCTCTTCAACGAAGACACTCCCATGAGCCGCAACAGCGAGCAAAAAAACACTGCTAAGAAAAGCGACAAGAAGTCGAACGACGCCAAAAAGTTGAAAGACAAGGACTACGAGCACGAGCTGAAAAAACTGCACATGGAGCTGGTCAAGCTCCAAGAGTGGGTGAAGCACAAGGGGCTGAAAGTCTGCATCCTGTTCGAAGGGCGCGACGGGGCCGGTAAGGGCGGCGCCATCAAAGCCATCACGGAGCGCGTCAGCCCGCGCGTGTTTCGCGTCATCGCGCTGGCGGCTCCGACCGAGCGCGAAAAATCACAAATGTATGTGCAGCGATATTTGCCGCATCTTCCCGCCGCCGGCGAAGTCGTGATTTTTGATCGCAGTTGGTACAACCGCGCCGGCGTCGAACGCGTGATGGGCTTTTGTAGCAAAGAAGACGCTCGACGATTTTTGAAGATTGCCCCGCTCGTCGAGAAAGCGATCATTGAGTCAGGCATCATCCTGCTGAAGTACTGGATGGAAGTCAGCCCCGCAGAGCAAACGCGGCGGCTCGAATCGCGCATCGACGACGGCCGCAAGATCTGGAAGCTCTCACCGATGGATCTTGAGTCCTACAGCCGCTGGTACGACTACTCGCAAGCCCGCGACGAAATGTTCACCGCCACCGATACCGCCTGGGCGCCGTGGTACGTCGTTCGTTCTAACGATAAGAAAAAGGCCCGCCTCAACTGCATCACGCACCTGCTGAGTCAGATTCCCTACAAAAAGGTGCCGCGAGAAAAAATCAAGCTGCCCAAGCGCCAAAAGCCGGGAAAGTACAAAGAGCCGAATTATCCCTTCAAATTTATCGAAGAGAAGTTTTGAAGCCGAACAGTTGCTGCTCGCAGCAGAAAAAACGGCAGGAATTGACCAGTACTGCGCCGCGAAACAACCGTGATGACTGCACTCGGAACTTCCCGGACAATAAGCGTTTATTACGGGCTTTGTCATTCGCTCGCTTGATTGGGACGGCCGATGAGCAATTTGCAAGTTCGCGGTTTAGCGTTGTGGGTCTTCGCAATGGTGTTGCTGTCCGGTTGCGGCAGCCCCACGCCACCAAAACCTAATGCCGGGCCACCTCCGCCTCCACCAGTTCCAGAGCCGCAGCCCGCTGTGCAACCGCCGAAGCCGCAACCCGACCCCTATGAAACGGCACTGGGAGAGGTCAGCACGATCGTTAAGCGATACGATGCTATCTACGCGGGCATCAAAGACGACACCACCGGCAACAAGGCTGTAGAAGAGATTGGCAGGATGACGGCTCGACTGCGTGAATTGTCTGCAAAGATTGGCAAAATGCCCTATCGGGCTGGCCAGGAGAAGCACGCATTAGCGCTGCAAACGGAGCTGACACAGCTCCAAACGGCTCAACTCACCAATGCCGACATGCAGCGAGTTTTTGGAGATCCGGATCTTGGCCTGAAATTCGTTGAAGCACACCAACACTTTGTCCTGGAAGGTTTGCTGCCGCTCGGCCAGGCCGTTGTGGCACGGCAGCCGAGCACCCCACAGCCATCAGAGCCGCCTGCAGCGTCAACCGATAGCCCTGCGCTGAAATGAAAGCTTGGTTTCGGATTTACGTCGGCCCTCCTACTAATTGTTGCTCCCCAAACGGCATCGCTCTTGTCACTGAACCGCCTGGAAAAACATCGTCAGGCGTGTTACGTTTCGAAGAGCCCCGCGCAGCTCGATGAGACGGAGAAGTAAATCGTTATGGGAAGAAATTTTGAAAATCGCAAAAATGCGATATTCAAGACGGCTGGTCAGAAATCGAAGCTGTATTCCAAGTATGGCAAGCAATTGTATGTCGTTGCGAAGAACGGCGTCCCGGACCCCGAAGCCAATCCGGCTTTGCGAAGCTTGATTGAGAAAGCCAAGCGCGACCAGGTTCCCGCGCATGTCATTGACAAGGCGGTTGAGAAAGCTCGCGGCGCCGGCGGCGAGGATTTTGCGTCCGCCCGCTACGAGGGTTTCGGTCCTGGCGGCTCCCTGGTCATCGTCGATTGTTTGACGGATAACAATACACGAACGATTTCCGAGGTCCGCAATTGTTTCACGAAGACCGGTTCCAAATTGGGAGCGCCTGGTTCCGTCGCCATGTGGTTTGATCAACTGGCGATTCTGTCGTTCAAAGGAGACAACGAAGAGCAAGTTCTCGAAGCGATGTTGAATGCCGAGATCAATGTCGATGAGATCGAATGCAAAGAAGGCAACCTGACGATCTTTGCGCCGCCCGACGAATTCTACAAAGCCAAAACCGCGTTATTGCAAGCGTTTCCGAAGACGGAGCTGGAAGTCCAAGAGATCACTTTCCTGCCTCAAACTACCAAGACCCTGGGCGCCGACGATCTGGCCATGTTCCAAAAGTTCATGACGATGCTGAACGATTGCGATGACGTGCAGGACGTCTATCACAATGCCGACTTGCCCGGCTAAACCGCCCCGCCAAGCGTTAAGTCACCAGTAAGCCCGACTTGTTGGACTTTGAGTCTCCCATGCGTCGAGCCTTGATTCTGACGTAGGGCGCGACGAACTTGCTCCGATGAGCGAAATTGCCGCGGTCGGTGTCCGGTTTGGCGTGTAGCGGTTCGATGAGGTCTTCGATTACAAAGCCAGAGCGGCACATCAGGCCCACGATTTCCTCCCAGCGGTGCAGGTATTCGAGCGTCCCTTCTTCGCGATGCGGGCTGCCGACGACGGGGGGCAGCGGCCCGGTGCGGTAATAGGGCTCGATAAGCTCGTAGCCGCGGCTGCCGGGCGTCACATCAGCTTGCAGACTCGTCGGCGATTTGTGCTGGCTGATATAGAGGCCGCCACTGCGGGTGATTCGGGCGACTTCGCGGTACACCGGCCCGATCTCCGGTAAATAACACGTACTCACCGGCTGAATGACGATGTCAAACTCGCTGGCATGCAACATCGGCATTTCATCCATCGACGCTTCGACCGTCCGGAGTTGCAGCCGCCGCTCGGCCGCGACCTGGCGGTCCAACTCAAGCTGCGCCGGGCTGATATCGACGACGGTCACGATCGCCCCCGCCGCCGCATACAGCGGCCCATGCTTGCCGCCACCGGCGGCGAGGCAGAGCAGCCGTTTACCACGAATATCGCCTCCCAACCAACCGACTTGATCGACCGTCGCCAGCGGATTGACGAAATCGGCATCAGCCGCGGCGCGAGTGAACCGTTGGCCCTTAGCGGCCATCTCATCCCAAGCGCGGCGATTATGAGAGGCGGTCATCTAAATTCAGATTTCAAATCTTAGATTTCAGATTTTAGATTTCCAATCTTAGATTTCAGATTCTGAGCGTACGTTAAGGCTTCTTCCTCGGTAGTGATTTTTCTTTCAAGCTGCGCGTCTCGAACGGCTTCAAGAAGCCGGCGATACTCGGGACCTTGTGGAATTCCGAGCTGTTTGAGATCTTCACCGGTAATCAGCGGGACGGGATTGAGGTCGGCCGGTGGCAGGGCCAACTTTTCGCGGCAGAAGTCGATGTGGCTGAGGTCGTTGTCGATGGCGCGAACGACCGCCTCACAGTAACCGAGCAATTCGGTTACGCGCGGAGCAGTGAGAATGCGTTGCAATTTTGGCCAGTATTCGGATCGGGCATTGCGGATAGTCGTCTCTTCGGTAAGCAGTTTTTCCACGCCGGACGTTTCTTCGTTCGACAGTTTCCAGCGTTGGCAAACCGACTGGGCTAAAACTTTGCGGTCGGCCGGCGACTCGATCTCGCGAATGAGCGCCGCGAGGGCCATCGGAAACGTCGGCTGGTGTAAGCCGGCCAGCGCGGCGATCGTTCGTGGCCATTGTTCGCTGTTTTGCAGGACTAAGCCGATCTCGGGCAGCAGGATTTCGAGCAAGTTCGTTTCGACGAGCAACTCGGCGCCGCGAGCGCGGTTGGGGTGCGTCAGAATCAGTCGCAGCTCCGTGGCGATTCGCTCGGCGCTGACGATAACAAGCTCGTGGGCCTGCTCTTTGACTGCGGCGAGCGTGTCCGCGTCGATCGCAAAGTCGAAACGGGCAGCAAATCGCACGGCGCGGAGCATGCGGAGCTTATCTTCGGCGATGCGAGCCCGCGGATCGCCGATGGCGCGGACGATACGGCGCTGTAGGTCATCGCGACCGCCGACGTAGTCGATCACTTGCTCGGCGAGTGGATCAAAAAACAAACCGTTGATCGTAAAATCCCGCCGCTGAGCGTCGTGCTCCGCGTCGGAGAAGGTTACGGCATCGGGGTGCCGTCCGTCGCTATAGCCCGCATCGCGACGGAACGTTGCCACGTCGATCTGCCCAGCTTCGCGAGGACCAAGGACCGTAACAACGCCGAATGCCGCGCCGATTTCCAGCGTGCGGCGCTTGCCAAACACCTCTCGCACTCGCTCGGGCACGGCGTCCGTTGCCACGTCATAATCCTTTGGCAACATTGCCATGAGCTGGTCGCGGACGCAGCCGCCCGCCCACAACGCCTGATACCCGCTCTCGCGTAAGCGGCGTACGACGTCCACGGCAAATTCGCGAGCCAGTTTGGGATCGATGGCGGGCATGGGACGGGCTAGGGCGGACGGCTAGGGCTAGGCAGATGTGGCTGCACAAACTCAACTGACGAATGACAAACTGACATTGAACCGGGTTCGATTCACTTTCACTAGCCCTATCTGCTCACCCAGCCAATCCCATGCTGCTCCTCGACATCGACGTTCAAACCGTCAGAAAGCTGCTCGACGACAAGGAGCCGTTTCTCTTTCTCGACTGCCGCGAGGCCAGCGAAGTGGCAACGGCCAAAATCATCGGCACAACGCACATTCCCATGCGGGAGATTCCTGGCCGCCTTACCGAACTTCAGCCGCATCAGAACGGTCGTGTCATTGTGCATTGCCATCATGGCGGGCGGAGTTTGCGGGTCACGCAATTTTTGCGGCAGCAGGGGTTCGACAAAGCCCAAAACATGGCCGGCGGCATCGACGCCTGGTCGCTCGAAATCGATCCCACGGTTCCCCGCTATGAATGACCATCCGCGTCAAAACTGATTCCGATCTCGGACTTCTGACCTCTTGCCGCTCCGCGCGGTGCTGCAATATAAATGAAGGGCTAATTGCTGCGGCTGTGGCGGAATTGGCAGACGCGCTAGATTCAGGTTCTAGTGGCCGAAAGGTCGTGGAGGTTCAAGTCCTCTCAGCCGCACTTTTTCGTAATGGGCTTAGGCCATTCTCCTCGGCTACGGATGTAATCCGAAAGCCAGTTCGCCGCTCGAACTACGTCGCAGCGGCCTTCCAGCCGTAGGTTGTATATTTGCAGTCGAGGGTTCCATCGTCGTAGAGGTTGATCGCGGCGTAGCCCTCGTCGAACCCGTCGTTTTTTCCTTTCCACCAGGCGCCGGAGACGGCCCCGTTGCAATAAAAGTGAATTCCCTTCAGCTCGACATAGTCAATGCGGTGCAGATGCCCGCTGAGGCAGGCTTTCACATTCGGATACTTCGTCAGCAGCGCGAGAATCTGCACGGCGTCCCAATGAATGTGTCCGGCCTCAATGGGAATCGGATGCGTCGGCGGCGCTTTGGAGTTGATCAGCGGCGCGAGGGCTGAAACGATGGGAATGTGTGACCAAATCAGGATCGGCGTCGAGCGGGGCACGCGGGCGAGGTCGCTGGCCAGCCAGGCCATTTGCTCCTCGTCCAGTCCGCCATAAAACGCGCCTTCGGGCTCGCTGGGCTGAACTCCGTCGAGCGCGATGAAGTGCCAACTGGCCTGATCGAAGCTGTAATACGGTTTATCCAGGCCAAGGACTTCGCTGGCCCACTTCTTGCCGTAATCGGGCTCGCTGCCGGACGCGCCGCTCTTGGTTTTGTTCCAACCCCAAATGTCATGATTACCCAGACACGAGCGAATGGGAATCGAGTTTTCGGCCGAGCTGATGCGTTGCCACAGATCCCACTGAACTCTCGTCCGCTCCCGCGGCTGACGAACGCAGTCCATGACATGGTCGCCGCCGGATAAAATCAGATCGGGCTTATCGGCCGAGGCTTGCACATGCTGCAGGCAACTTGCCATACCTTCGGGCGCGCGGAGCTCTGGCTGCACGTGAATGTCGGTCAGGTGGGCTACACGGAGCACTCGCTTTCGCTCAGCTGCTGTGGTGAGACCGAGCATGCCTGCCGTTATACTGCCTGCCGCCAGCCCGGCTCCCGTCTTCACAAAGTTACGGCGACTAATGGAAAAATCGTCCATCGAGTGCTTCCTTCCGCTAGATGCTTCTGTCTTTATGGCAAATCAACTGATCGTCGAATTTAACCGACAACGTGAAAACAACCTGCTGCCACGAACCGATATCCGACCTATTTTAGGGCAGGAAAGGGGTCGGGAGTCGATTGCGGCGGTGACTCTCTATATGGAACACCTCTAACGCAATCGACTCCCGACCCCCTCCGCGCCTGCCGGCCCGGTCGGCACCTACAATCGAGACGCTCGCCCTTGCGGGAATCATCTGCTTTCACTCGCCCCCGGGCTCACCTCGTGAAAGATTTACGCAGCTGGTGTGTCTCTAATGGTAGAGAGAGCGTCGGGGCCATAACAGCACATGCCAAGTTTGCCCGAAACGCGCGCCAGCTTACTTCTGCGACTGCCAGATGCGGCTGACGCGCGGGCGTGGGATGATTTTGCCGCCGTTTATGCCCCGCTTGTTTATCGACTCGCCCGGCGGCAGGGTCTGCAGCCGGCGGATAGCGACGACCTGGTCCAGGAGGTGCTGACGACGGTAGCCCGTTCGGTCGAAAGTTGGTTGGCTCGCGGCGATCGCGGTCCATTCCGCGCGTGGCTGTTGCGAATTGCGCGAAACCAAGCAATCAACGTGCTGACGCGACACAAAAACAAGGAAACGGCCGGCAATAGCGCCGTCTCTCACTGCCTGAATGAGATTCCGGCAAACAACGACGATCACAGCGAATTTGATCTGGAGCATCGCCGCCAATTGTTTCAGAGGGCTGAAGATCGCGTACGCGAGGAGGTGACACAACGCACCTGGCAAGCCTTCTGGCATTCCACCATCGAAGACCAGCCGATTCCGGAGGTCGCTAAGCGATTGGAGATGACCATTGGCAATGTTTACGTTGCCAGGAGCCGCGTCATGACCAGGTTGAGAGAGTTGGTGAAATCCCAACAAACAAACAGCGCATAAACAGAAGGACACACGGCAACCAGCGGGCTGGACCCCGTAGCGATCGATCTTATGGCCTCACCTTCCAATTGCAACGACGATCAGCTTCGCCAACTTTTGAATGGCGATGACACCGGCACGGCGGCGCATCTGGAAGTGTGCCCTCGCTGCCAACGGCGGTTGGAGGAGCTCGCTGCTTCGGATGCTGAATGGCAGGAAGTCCGCGAGGAGTTTTCTGGTGCCTGTGATGAACGTGATCCACTGAACGCCGAACTTCGCGAGCGACCTTGGAGCGATGCCCTTCGTTCTGGCGGCAGCCACGAAGCCAAGCCGGCTTGGACCGAATCGATGGCCAAGCAGCTTCTGGGCCCACCTTCACATCCGGAGATGCTCGGGCGGCTCGGCCGCTATGAAGTCGAGCGACTGATCGGCAGCGGCGGCATGGGCATCGTCTTCAAGGCGTTCGACACGGAGTTGAATCGGCCGGTCGCAATCAAAGTGTTGGCGCCGCACCTCGCGGGCAGCGGCGCGGCCCGGCAGCGGTTCAGCCGCGAAGCTCGCGCGGCCGCGGCGGTCGTCCACGAGCACGTCGTCGCCATTCACAATGTCGAAGCCGGCGGCCTCGCATCCTCACACCAACCCGAAGCGTCAGCGCGGGCCCCCTCACACCAACCCGAAGCGTCAGCGAGGGCCCCCTTCCTCGTCATGCAATACGTCGCCGGCGAATCGCTTCAAGCCCGGCTCGATCGCCAAGGCCCGCTCGCGCTGCGCGAAACTCTGCGAATTGCCCATCAGACGGCTGCGGGACTGGCCGCCGCTCATGCCCAAGGTCTCGTCCACCGCGACGTGAAGCCGTCCAATATTCTGCTGGAACAAGGGATCGAGCGGGCACTTTTGACCGATTTCGGCCTCGCCCGGGCCGCCGACGACGCCAGCCTGACACACACCGGCTATCTGCCAGGAACGCCACACTACATGTCGCCCGAGCAAGCCCGCGGCGATTCGATCGACGCTCGCAGCGATCTGTTCAGCCTCGGCAGCGTGATGTACGCGATGTGTACCGGCCGTCCGCCATTCCGCCCCGACACCAGCTTCGGCGTTCTCCGCCGCATCACCGACACCGAAGCCCGTCCCATTCGCGAAACCAACGCCGACATTCCCGCCTGGCTCGCAAACCTCATCGACAAGCTCCTCGCCAAAGACCCATCCCACCGTTTCGCCTCCGCCGCTGAAGCCGCCGCCACCATCGAGCAATGCCTGGCCCACGTTCAGCAGCCTGCCACCGTGCCGCTGCCTGAGGCCTGCCGAGTGAGCAAAACCGAACGCCTGCCTCCGCGGCTGCTGCTCACGGTCGCCGCGCTGATTCTTCTGCTAGTTGGTGGCATAGCGACAACTGCGTATATCGCGAAGCAATATGAGCAAGCAATGTCAACGGTCAACAATGGCTCGACCGAAGGCGAATCAGTGACCGCCGAGTCGGTGAACGCAGATCTAGATTGGAACACGTCGGCCCAGGAAATGGTGACGCTGTCGAGGGAAGCAGCTGCGCTTCAAGAACGATCAGAATGGCTCTGGGACCGGCAACCGTCTGCTGTCACGAACAGTTCGACTGAGAAAATCCGGCAAAACATCGATCTGGAGAGAAAACCATGAGCGAAGCGACCACAATTCCACGACCGAGCACGTTTTCGTCGTGCCCATTCGGCGGTAGCGTTAGCCGAGCTCAGCATCGATCGCTGTTTCGTTTGAGACCTTCGCTTTGGGACTTTATCACGGCTATCGCTTGTTTCGGAGGTCTTGGGGCCTCCCTGGTGCCATGCGCGAGCGGCGAAGAGCCAGATCCGGCGAGCGCTTTGGTAAACAGGCGTCGCGATGTTGAAGGTCAATTGAATGCCGCTAACGAGAACCTTTTTGCGATAGCGCAACAGCTTCAGGATTCCACCCCACTCTCCGCGACAGACAAAAAGCGGCTGGAAGGTGAACAAGCCAAGCTACGCGTGCGCGTCGCTTCGTTGACAAAGCAAATGGAGCAGCTTAATCAGCGGCTGCCGGATGATACTCGCATCAAAGTCTTCCAGCTTCGCAATATGAAGGCAATCGAAGCCGAGCGGATCATCAGAACTCTGTTGGGCCAGCAGTTGCAGTCAATCGCGGCTGACGAGCGAACCAACTCTCTCATTGCATCTGGCCAGGAGGTAAACCTGACTGTCGTCTATGCCCTTCTCACGCGACTGGATGAGCAAGTGGCGGACAAGAACGCGCCTTTAATTGCAGCCGACGCCCGCGGCACTGCGAAGACGGCTGCGTCAATCGCCGATTTTACGAAGAAATATGAAGCCCAAGAGCAAGAGGCGGCAAAACTAGCAAGTGAAATTCGCGGCGCTCCCGACGATTTGTCTCATAAAGCGACGCGCACGCAACTTCAGGCGAAGTTGCGCCAAGCCGTTAAAGAATCGTTCGCCGCGCGGCAGCAACTCCACCGTGCAGAAGCGGACGAGCTCACCGCGCGCGTGCAATCGATCAAGGCCAATCTTGAGCGCCGCGACAAGATCGCCGATCAAATCGTCGAGCAGCGCGTGAATGACCTCCTCAATCCTGATTTGCAGTGGGAGCAACGCAACCATCTCGCGCCGCGTGCGGAAAGCGTATCGCCGAGCGAGGCAGTCGATTTCATCGCCGCCCGCGCCTATCGCGACAAGCTGCGCGAGCGATGGGCCCAAATCGAGAACCTCTATCTCAATGGCAGATTTCAGATCGGCGAGCTGCTGCAAGCAGCCAAGGAGTTGGGCGAAGCCGAGGTTGCCGCCGCCGCGACCCCTGCGGAACGACTCGCGGCACGGCAACAGCACCTGGAGCGTCTGCATGGCGTCAAGTCGGTGTTTGATGCCAAGTTCGCGGCCGAAGTGGAGCCGGAAAACCAGAAGCTCGCCGTCGATGCCGAAGTGCTCAAAGCGGAGGCCGCGTTAGCGTCCGAATCAAGCCACCCCCAAGCGTCACCCGCGCAGCTCGCCGCGATTCCTTCCAGCCAACAAGACCAACTCACGGATCAGGAAACCGAGAAAATCTGGAGCGTCCTCGGCGTTCGCGTGCGGACGGCCAAAAAAGAGGAACTCATCGGCGATCGCTACGGCGGCGGGGCAGTTATCACCGAGGTGCGCCCCGGCAGTCCGGCCGATGGCCCAGCGCCTTTGCGCGTTGGCGATGTCATTGTGATGGCCGGTCAGCGGGAGGTGACGTCGCCCAAGCGGCTGGCGTTCATTCTCACTCAGCCGTTCGCCACGGAAACGAGCACCGATGGCGAAACGAAGCTGATCGGGCTCATCGAAGTGCAGCGCGGCCGCGGCATCGTGCAAAATGGGATGCAGTTCCCACTGGGAGCCCTACCTTCGTACCGTCCGGGAACCGCTGACCCGGCGGCCGCACCGGCCGATGGTAAGACCGCGACGTTGCGAACTCCCAGCCAGTTTCAGCAATCGCTCACGACGGCCGAAGAACGCTTCAATCGCCTCAAGCGCGACGATGTCTCGCGATTTGCCGGAAGCTCCGCGGAAGAAAAAACGCAACTCAAGGAAAAAATGGTCCGCGACGCCGAACAACGGCTCCGTCTGGCACAAGCCGAATACGCCGCACAGATTCGGCTCCTCCAATTGGAGCTGCAAGATGCCACCTCGGCAGTCTCGGCCGCGGAGCAGCAAAGCAAGCTCGCCAAGGAAATGCACAAAGTGAGGCCGGACCGGAACGAGCAAGTGATTTCATCTGAACGAACTCTTCAAGACGCGCAGCTTCGCGAGGAACGAGCCAAAACACTGCTAGATCTCTATCAGCAGGTCGATCCCAAACAATCGAACCAAGTCAACCCGGTTGACGGGACTGCGACGCCAGTTGATCCTTTCGGCCGTCCCATCTGACACCCCCTTTTCACGCAGGCCAGGCAAAGAGACCAAGCAAAGGGGTCGGCTATGTACTCTCGTGGCTGCAACTCATCGTCGCCCAAACGGCTGTCGTCCCCTAACCGCGGCTGAGGGTTTCGGTCTTTTTTTTCTTTTCGACCAATGACTTTTCTTGTTGACATCCGCAATCGCCATCTGCTACAAACTGTAACGCTACACGACGTAGCACAGGAGAATGTTATGCCAACTGACCGGAAGAAGCCGCACCTGAGTGCCTTGGAAAACGCCGTCATGCAGGTCGTGTGGTCCAAGGGGCGCGTCACGGCGGATGAGGTGCGGCAGGCGTTGCCGCGCCGGCAAGACCTGAAGGATTCGACCGTTCGCACGATTCTGCGGCGATTGGAAGAGAAAGGCTACGTCGAGCACGACGTGGAGGGGCGGACCTATGTCTATCGGCCGCGCATCGAGCCGCATAATGTGGCGACGCAGCAAGTCCGCGGCATCATCGACCGTTTCTGCCGCGGCTCGGTCGAAAACCTGCTCGTGGGCATGGTCGATGACAATCTGATCACTCCCGATAAGCTCCGCGACTTGGCCGCGCGAATCGATGCAGCCGAAGCCGCTCAACAGAAAGCCGATCGCAGCAAGAAGTAGGGTGGGCTGTGCCCACCGACGCAACTGAACACTGGTGGGCATAGCCCACCCTACGGTTTTTGACAATTCCCGGAGGCGCCGAACATGTTCGAGTTTTGTTTGCGCTGGTTTGCCTGGGGTTTTGATGCTTCACTGAAGGCCGCGCTGATCGCGATCATCGCCGCGGCCGTGTTAAAGCTGCTCCGCATCAAGGACAGCAATATCTGCCATCGCGTTTGGACCGGCGTGCTGAGCGGCATGCTGCTTTTGCCTGTTCTGAGCCCTCTGATGCCAGCGCTCCGGCTGCCGCTCATGCCCTCTCCCGAGTGGCTCATTGCATGGAGCGATCAGCCAGTCGTCATATCGCCAGACGCGGCACCGATCCTCAGCTCACCAGCTGCCGACCTTGCCAGCCCCATCGAACCGCAAGCAGCCCAGCCCATAATCGCACCGAACAATCGTTCATTTCGTCCCACCGACTTCCCGCCCGCTCGTTTTTCCAGCGCTGCCCCAATTCCACCGCCGAATTTTGCGAACCCTGAGCTTCTTCCGCCCGAGACACAAACAGCTGCCCAGTCTCCAACTCTGCCAACTGTTCCAGTACCTGCTGTCCGCCCCCCCTTCATCTCCCGCCGCGCCCTCGCCGCCGTCCTGGTTTTCTTGACAGGCGGGATTTGGCTCGCCATCGCCGCGGCACTGACGCTGCGCCTCGCACTGGCCCTATGGATCGCCGCACGTTTACGTCGCTCGTCCATCGCGATTGAATCAACCGCTCTCAGCCGAGAAAACACAATCGCCACAGTTCGCGAGTGCCCCGTCATCCGCGTTCCCCTCACCGTCGGCTTGCTGCAACCCCACATCCTCTTACCGCCCGATTGGCGCAATTGGTCCTCGGAAAAGCTGCACGCAGTCTTAGCTCACGAACAAATGCACGCTCAGCGAGCCGATTGCCTCGTCGCATTGCTCGCCGAGCTCAACTGCTGCTTCTATTGGTTTCACCCGCTCGCCTGGTGCCTCAAGCAGCAACTCTCCTCGCTCGCCGAGCAAGCTTGCGACGACGCGGCCATCTTGGTCCTCGGCTCTTCGGTTCTTGGTTCTTCCGCTTCCACAGGCGACCGCGCTCGCTACGCCCGCCACCTGCTGGAAGTCGCCGCCGCCGTATCCCGCCACAAAAGCCGCCTCGCCCCGCTCGGCGTTTCCATGGCCCGCCGTTCCAACGTCGAAACCCGCATTCTCGCCATCCTCGACTTCACCCGCCCGCTCTCCCAGCGTCTCACCTGGTCCAAAGCCCTCGCCCTCCTGACGGTGATGGTGCCCTTAATCGCCCTCGCCGCCGCGCTTCAACCCTCCACCGGCGAGCAATCGAAGCCGACAAAAACTCCGAGCGAAAATGCTGAGGCGATCAATGAGAAGGAAGCCGCGACAAAGCAGGCGGACGTTGCCGCGCCAAAATCGCCGCTGACGATCACCGGCTCCATCCTCAACGCCCAAGGCCAACCCGTCCCCGACGCCAACATCCACATCGTCCCTCAATTCGCCTGGCGCGAATCCAGCAAAAAGCGAACGCCTCGCCTCGTCACGAAGACGGACAACGCCGGTCGCTTCGAATTCACTCCCGAAGATAACGAGGCCGCCAAGCCCACCACCGATCGACTGCTCATCACGGCTCCCCGCTACGGCACGGAATTCCTGCCGCTTCGCGAGGTACTGGAGCAAGGCCAACTCACGATTTCGCTCGCCGACGACAAACCCATTCGCGGTCGCATTCTCACCCTCGAAGGCCAGCCTGTCACCGACGCGAAAATCACCGTCAATCGCATCCAATCTCTTAAATCAGGCGATCTCAAGCCTTACATCGACATCGTCAAAGCGGGCAACGGCAGTAATTTCAGCTTCGACGATTCGCTTTACGAGCCTCCGCACATCGACCCCATCACCACCAACGCGGAAGGCCGCTTCGAAGTCGCGGGCATCGGCCCCAACCGCGTCGCCGAACTAAAAGTCGTCAGCCGCACGATTCAGCACGCGCTGCTGACCGTCATGACCGTCGAATCCGAGCCCCTTAAGCCTCGCGAGGGCCGCGGCTTCTCCGACTTGGAAAAAAACCGCCCGCCCGTCTTCGGTGCCACCTTCGACTGGGTCGCCAAGCCCGCGCGAATCATCACCGGCACCGTCGTTGATGCCAAAACCCATCAGCCAATCACTGGTGCTGGCATTTCCTCTCTCAGCGAAGGCCACGCCAAAACCGACGAAAACGGCCGCTTCGAACTTCTCGGCTGTGCCAAGGCCAAGAGCTACGGTTTGCTCCTGAACGGCGACAACACGCAGTACATCGGCGGCAGCGCTCGTGTAGCCGATACGCCGGGCTTCGAGCCGATTGAAGTCACACTTGAGCTCACCCGTGGCACCACGGTGAAGGGGCGCGTGATCGATCAGGCCACGCAACAGCCGATTGATCATGCCCGTCTTACTTATTTTCCGCTGGTTCCCAACGAACGCGTCGTTCCGGGCATCGGAAGCACGCAAGCCAATGCCTGGGGCGCGTTCACCGAGACATATTGCAATGCCGATGGCGAATTCTCCATCGCCGCTCTACCCGGACCGGGCTTCATCGGTGTCTCCGCGCCCAAACACGCCGCCTACCAGCCCGCCGTCGTCGATGCCATCGCGTTCTTCAAGAGGGAAGGCATTCCCTACGGCCGTGATCCGCAACCCAAAGGCTTCCCCAAAAACTCGCTCATGGTGGCCGGCTCCAACGGCGGCATGAGTTCGACACCTGCTGGCCAATACAACTTCGTCGAGCTGCTCAACGCACCTGACCAGCCAGAGCTGACACTCGCCCACGACATCGCCCTCGTCGCGGCCCAAAATCTCGCGGGCACTGTCCTCGGCCCGAGCGGCCAGCCTCTAACCGGAACAACCGTATGGGGACTCGCAAACGATTACCTGCACGATAGTCAGACCCTCCGCACCAGCGCTTTCACCGTCGCTCGACTCGGTCCCGACGAAACACGCACGCTCATCTTCCGCCACGACGCCCAAAAACTCGCCACGCAGTTGAAAGTCACCGCCGAATCGCCAAGGCCTCAGCGCGTCACGCTGCAGCCCTGGGGTGAAATCTCCGGCCGCCTCCTCGACAGCGACGGCACGCCCCTCGTCAATCTCGAATTGCAACCCGGTGGCGAACTGCAGGAAGGCGAAATCCTCGGTCGCCTCCCCGGCCATGTCGCCACGGACGACCAAGGCCGCTTCCACCTCACCGGCCTCGTCCCCGGCCTCGTTTATTCCCTCACCGCGCACCGCGTCGCCACCCCACCCCAAATTCGCATCCGTCTCAAACCCGGCGAAATCCTCGACCTCGGCGATATCAAAGAAGCTCACGAACACCTTTCCCTAAACGCCTCTCTCCCACCGGGAGAGGATAGTCCCACATTAACCCGAAGCGTCAGCGAGGGACGTGGGGTAGGCGTCTCGCCTGCCATGTCTCCCCCTCTCCCTCTGGGAGAGGGCCGGGGTGAGGGTCTAAAGGATGCGGCGGTAGTCTCCGTCACCGGCATAGTTCTCCTCCCCACCAACCAACCCGCCACCAACACGCACGTCGCCGTCGTTGCCGATCCCAACAAGCCGCGCCAAGGCGGCGACCTCTCCCGAAATTTCGAGATCCTGGCGGAAGGAACAACCGACGTCGCCGGCCGCTTTCAGTTGCAGCTCAAAGGCGTCTCGTCCACGTCGCACAAATACGCCAATCTGATCGCACGCCAAGACGGCTCTGGCATCGCCTGGCAAAATCTCAACCTCGACATGCCGGAAGTCACCGCCAAGCTCAAGCTTGAGGCCGAAGAGCCCATTCGCGGCCGACTGATCGATCTCGAAGGACAGCCGGCCTCCAATATCAGCCTCCGCATTCGTTCGGTTATGAAGCGAACCACCGCCGAATGGTCCCAAGAGGGCATCGGCTTCGACAGCGAAACACTCCCGGCAGCCTGGCTCGCGCCGCTGACGACCGATCAAGACGGCCGATTCGTCATTCACGGAATTTCCAGTGCCCATGGCGTCGCGCTCAACGTCGCGGGCAGCGATCGTTTTGCTCCACAAGACATTCTTCTGAACACGGGCATGGCCGAAGAGCGCAACGAGCGCGACGGAACTTATCGCTCACTGGTTCGCAACGCCAAACCCGGCGAGGAAATCGTACTCCCCCTTTCCCCCTCGCAACTCTTTGAAGGCACGATCCGCTACGACGACACCCAAGAACCCGTCCCACACGCCCGCATCACCATCTGGGCCAGTCAGCAAAAGAACGGCGGCTCCATGACTTCCGTCGAAGGACAAACCGACGCAACCGGCCGCTACCGCATCGCTCCCCGTCCCGGCATCCGCTTCGGCGTCAAGGCCTATCCTCCCAACGGCGCTGCTTACCTGGTCCGCGAAACGACGGACGACATCCGCTGGGAAAGCGGCGATCGAATCAAGCAGGTCGATCTCACCCTGCCCGCCGGCATCCTCATTCACGGCAAAATCCTCACAGCGGGCAGCAAAGAGCCCGTCGCAGGAGCTTCACTTCA
This sequence comes from Pirellulaceae bacterium, assembly GCA_036496265.1. GTDB lineage: Bacteria > Planctomycetota > Planctomycetia > Pirellulales > Pirellulaceae > CAYLLN01. The sequence continues at coordinate 19,941 of DASXLL010000249.1, forward strand.
GTTCATACCGCAGTTCACATCGCAGTCCTCCGCCAGCCAACCGCTGCCAAAAGGCATCGTTACCGGCTGGCAGGGCATTCAGGTTTCAGATTCCAAAGGCGATTTCCAGATCGCCGTCCCGAACCACCCCGGCCACCTCCTCGTGAATCACGACACGGGCAACTTCATCCTCCACGAAATCGGCAGCGCTTTCCTGAATCGCGGCCAGCCCGGCGGCCAGCGCAACTACGCCCACGCAATTCAAAAAATCGATCCTGCCAACTTGAGTAGCCATCACGCTCCGCGTGATGAGCCCAAAAGTAGCCGTCTCGCTCCGCGAGACGAGCCCGCCGAGGTCCTCAAATCCCTGAACCTCACCATCGAGCTGCAGCCAGGCGCGATCGCTTCCGGGCGCATCGTCGATCCGCAAGGCCAACCCATCGCCAGCGGCATCGTCGTTTCCCGGCTCCACATTTGGTCCCACTGGCTCACCTGGCACGGCAACAATGGCCAGACTGGCCCCATCGTTGACGGCCGCTTCGAGCTCAAGGGACTCCAGGAAGGCGTCGAATATCCCACCCACTTCCTCGACCCCAAACGCCGCCTCGGTGCCACGGTCCTCCTCAGTAGCCATCACGCTCCGCGTGACCGGGAGGGCGAGGCACGGGAGGGCGAGGCTCGGGAGGGCGAGGCTCCCGCCGAGCCGCAACAAACGATAGTCCT
>DASXLL010000250.1:0-35449 GCA_036496265.1 Pirellulaceae bacterium
GGGGTCGCTGTATATGTGTGCCGATCTACTGAAGATCAGCGAGCGGAAGCCGAAAGAAGAGAAATCGGCGGTGCCGTCGGCTCTGAAGCCGGTGGGTGATCCGCTGGATGTGAAGCCAAAGGCGGCGGTATCGGAGTTGGATGCACGCATCGTGCGGCAGTCGCTGAATGACGGCAATGCGTGGTTTCGGACGCATTACGGCATCGAATCGGAGGGGCACACGCACTATTTTCTCTACGCTTTGGAGCGGTATCACAGTTTTCGCGAGGCGTATGAAAAATCCCCCGAGAGTAACCCGCGGTGGTATGCGGACATTGTCGAGTATTTGAAAAAGACGCACAGCGACGATGGCTCGTGGGCAGGCAACGATGGCGTGGCTGTTTGCACGTCGTTTTCGGCCCTAGCGCTGCTGCGGAGTGCGAAAAAGACAATTGCGACCGTGGTGGCAAAGCTGGGTGAGGGGGTTTTGCTCGGTGGGTTAGGCTTGCCGAAGAATACCGCCGATCTGCAGGAGCGAGACGGGAAAATCGTCGAGTCGGCTTTGACGGGGACGATTGATGAGCTGTTGACGACGATTGAGAAAGGAAACACGCCGGAGTTGCAGCGGCTGACGGAGTCGCCCGCGAGGTGGAAGCTGGATAGTGATGTCACGAAGCGCTCGGGTGAGATCAACCGATTGCGGGCGGTTGTGGCGGCGGGCAGTTTCGAATCACGGCTATTGGCGGTGAGAGCGCTGGGGCGGGTGCGAGAGCTGGATAATGTGCCGGTTTTGATTTACGCATTGTCGGATCCGGATATGCGGGTTGTTCGCGAGGCGGACAAGGGGTTGCGGTTCATTAGCCGGAAATTCGATGGGGTCGGCCTGCCGGAGGAGCCGAAGCCGGAGCAGGCGCGGGCGGCGATTGGGGCTTGGAAGGCGTGGTATCAATCGATTCGGCCGAATGCGGAGTTTTTGGACTGAGGGTTCAGGGTTCGGGGCGAGCCAATCACCAACGAGGAGCGTAGAACGAGAATGGCCGTAGGTGCTGTCGATAAGCCGAAGCGATTGGTGGAGCACACGGTTAGGCTGCGCGTGTCGCGGTATGACCAGGTGGCGGGGATGTTGCTGGCGACGCTGCTGGTGATGGGCACGATCACGGCGCTAATGGCGCTGATTTTGTTCGCGGATCGGCTGTTTTGGGTGACGCCGGCGGTGCCGGTGACGGTGCTGGAAGATGTCGGCGGCGGCGGGAGTGGGCAAGCGCTCGGAAGCGAGCAGGCATTCGAGGAGCCGACCGCCGCGGAAGTGCCGCAATCGGGCATCCAGGTGCCCGTGGAGCAGTCGCTGGAGTCGGTGGCGGCCGTGGTGGCGGCGAAGACGCCGGATTTCGACGCGGTTTATGGCAGCCCCACGCTGGGATCTGGCGAAGGTTCCGGCATTGGTGATGGGCGTGGAAAGGGCCCAGGGGGTCCGGGGACGTCGGATGGAATTCCGGCTTATGAGCGATGGGAAATCCGGCTGTCGGCCGAAAACCTCGCGGAATATGCGAAGCAGCTCGATTTTTTCAAGGTTGAGCTGGCGGTAGCGGGCGGGGGGAGCCCGGTGGTCGAATACATTTCCAATTTATCGGCAGCGAAGCCGACGGTTCGCGCGGGCGATCCGAAGGATGAGCATCGGCTACGGTTTTTGCACCGTTCGGGTGAACTGCGGGAAGGGGACCGGCAGTTGGCGGGCAAGGCGGGAGTGAAAACTGAAGGCCGAGTGGTTTTCCAGTTTTACAACGAGGCGACCTATAAATCGTTGTTGGCCCTGGAGGCTACCCGCAAGGGAAACCGCCGCATTAAGGATGTCCGCCGGACTGTTTTTGGCGTGAAATCGAACAAGGGGCAGTACGAGTTCTACGTCATCGATCAGCAGTATATGGGGATGTAGGGGTATGTAGGTGAGTGGTGAGTCGTGAGTAGGTTTGGGGGCAGCTGGTTTGAGGTTAAATTGAGGTATCGGTTGCTAATAGTCGGGCCAAGCGAGAAGAAAGCGCAAAGTTAAGCAGCATGAGCGCACTGGGCCGCAAAGTATTGGATCTCGCCGAGCAGCAGGGACTGCTCGACGGCAAGGCGATTGGCGAGCTGCGGCGGCAGGTCGCCGAATCGAAATTCGTTATCACGCCGGAGGCAATCGCCAAGGTTCTGGTCGATCATGGTCATCTAACGCCGTTTCAAGCGCGGAAGCTCGTCAGTCAGGCCTTGGGCGATGAACCAGATCCGATCGAGCAGCAGATTGTTGCCGAAAAACCGAAACCGAAGCCGCCGCCGCAACCCGTCGAAGACTTGACGTTTGCGGATTCGACGCCGGAGATGAAGGGAGTCAGACCGGTTCAGCCCGCCCCTAAGCCAACCGAGCAACCGGCGATGCGACAGCCGGCAGCGCGCGAAGTGCCGGCGAAGAAGCCGGAGGGGGCCAAACCAGTGCCGCAAAAAGGCGCGGCGGTGGCGGGGCAAATTATTGTCAATACGCGTGAAGAGAAGCCGGTAGCTCCGTTGCGGCCCCCGGTGGATGGCAGCACGGCCGACGATTTGGGCGAGTTGCAGTCCGTCGATCCGGCGCCGCATACGCGAGGCAACCGGTGGAAGACCGATTCCGGCGCCGCACTCAATGAGACGGTTGAGTTAACGCCAATCGATCTCAATGCACCGGCGCTGATGCCCTTGGCACCAGCGGATTTGGTGCCGATCGACGATCTTTTTGCTGGGGAATCGGCCCCGGCGCCGCTCTCTGCCCCGGCGCCACTGGCAAGCCCGGCGCGGCTAACAAAGCCGAATCTGTCCTCGACGGACTTGCTCAAACCAATTCCGCCGCTGACGCCGCTAGCGCCATTGACGCCGCTGACGCCGATCGCTCGGCCCGGGAGAAACGTGTGGGATTCGCCGCTGATGCTGATTGGCGGTGGGTCGTTGGGCATCATTCTGGTGTTATTTGCCCTGCTGTATTACGCGCTGACACGCGGCTCGGCGGCGGAGCTATTCAGCAAAGGTGAGGAGGAATATCGGTCGGGCAATTATGGCAATGCGATTGCGATCTATGAGAAATTCTTGACGCAGTATCCCGAGGATCCGAGTGCGAGCCTGGCGCGGGTGCGGCGCGGGATGGCGAGCCTGCGGCAAGTGACCGATACGGGTAAGAACCCGCGGGTGGGTTTGGAAACAGCCAAGCAGGTTTTGCCGACAATCGAGACGGAGGAAAAGTTCGCCGAGGCGCGGAGTGAGCTGGCGACGATCTTGCCGGACATCGCCGACGGGTTTGCGACGCAGGCGAGCCAGACGGAGGACGCGGCCCGCAAAAGCGAGCTGGTGAAGCTGGCGGGCGATACGCTGACGTTGGTGAACAATCCAGCTTACTTGCCGGCATCGGTGCGGAAAGACCGCGAAGGACATATCAGCCGGATCGTCGATAAGCTGAAATCGGCGGAACGCGGGATTCAGGAGGAGAAGGACCTTGTAGCGACGGTTGAGGGGATCGGAAAGCTCGCGGAGAAAGGCGATGCAGCGGCGGCTTATGAGCTGCAGGATACGTTGCTGCGGACGTACCCGGGCCTGGCGACGAATCCGCAATTAGTCGCGGCCATTCGGCAGGTCGGCGAGAAAGAGCGCGAGCTGGTGAAGCCGACGACCGGCGGGCCAGCGCCGTTCAAGACGGATCATCCGGTCACTAGCGAGCGGGTCATTGTTTCGTTTCGCGAGGATGGTACATCGGCGGTTGGAGCGGCGGGGGAGCCTGTGTTTTTGCTGCTCGAAGGCGGCATCTATGGTATCGACGCCGCGTCCGGCCGCGTTTTGTGGCGGCGGTTTGTCGGCTACGAGACCACGAATTTGCCGCTCTCGGTCGGGACGGGCGCGAAAATGGATGCGGTGCTTATTGATGCGCAGCGGCAGGAACTGGTGCGCGTGAAAGGCAGCAGCGGAGAGCTGGTTTGGCGGCAAAAGCTGAATGGCGAGGCGCTGGGGCCGGTGGCGGCCGGCAATCGCATTCTAGTTACGACGCACCGGGGCCTGGTCATGTCGGTCGATGTGGCGACGGGGGAGATTTCCGCGTCGGCGCAATTGCCGCAAGGAGCGGTCGTCGCTCCCGCCGTGCGGCAGGCGAGGGTTTATCAGTTGGGCGAGCATTCAACGTTGTTTGTTCTGGACGCGGCTTCGCTGGCGTGCCAGGAGACGATTTATCTGGGCCATCAAGCGGGCGAATTGTTCGTTCCGCCGGTGGCGGTGCTCGATCAAGTGCTTATCGTCACGAGCCCGGCTGACGACTACTCACAAATTCAGGTGCTGTCGCCCGATGCGAAAACAAAACAGCTAGCGCCATTTGGTCGGCCGCAGCGTATGAAGGGCCGGATTATTGCGCCGCTAGTCGTTAGCGCCGCGCGGGTGGCGGCGATGACCGATTTGGGGCAAGTTTCGGTCTATGATGTTGATCCGGCTGGCGCCCAGGAGCACATTCGTTTCCTGGCTGGTCTGGATGCCAGCGAGCCGACGCCGCGACACGGCTACTGCGAACTGGACCGGAATCGGCTATGGGTTGCGGGCCATCGGAATACGATGTTCGACGTGCAGGCGGCGCTGTCGCAACTGGCGCGGAAATGGACGGAGAACCACGACGATGTGTTTATCGCACCGCCCAAGCTGCAAGGCGAAATGTTCGTTACGGCGCGACGACGCAGCGGCGTGTCGGCGATATTGGTCCAAGGTTTCAGGGCGCTGACGGGTGGCGATCCGGTTTGGACGACGCATCTTGCCGCGCCCATTTCGGCGCTGGTGGCAACGGAAAACAGTTCCGCCGTCACGGCGCTGACAGCCGAAGGCCGGTTGTATTCGGTGGGCAACGACGCCTTCAAGGCTGGCCAGTCGGCTGAGGCGTTGTTTTCCCCTGATGTGAAGAATGCGTTGGTTCTCGACAGTCCCTTCGTGTCGGCCGATGGTCAAACTTTGGTTTGGACTGAAGCGCAAGGCGGCGGACGGATTTTTACTTACAAAGTCGCGACCGGTGAAAAGCCGACGGCGGTGACTCCACCAGCTAAGTTAGCCGCGCCGGCCATTGCGGCACTTGGCGGCGTTGTCGCTCCTCTGACGAATGGCAGCGTGGCCCTGTTAGGAACAGCGGCCGATTCGCCGATTACACCGTTCCTGCCGGCGTTGGCTCCGGACGCGTTACCGCAGTGGACACGGCCGGCTCCGCTGCTCGATGGAGCGGGCTTTGTCATCAGCGACGGCCTCGGCGCCGTCTATGCGGTGACCAAACGCGATCAGCCGAAACCGCAACTGGAGAAACCGGGCGAGAGCAAGACATTGAATCCGGTCGTATCGCCGTTGGTTTTGGCCGGTTCGACGGTTATCGGCGTGATGCGGCAGGAAAGCACGGACGCGATTGCGGGCTTCGACTCGCGGGCCAAGGCCGTCTTCGAGCCGGTGCCGCTCGAAGGACGAGTGGAGGCGGGACCATTTGTGGTCGGTGGTATTGTATTAGTAGCGGCCGAGCCAGACGGACTCGTCTGCATCGGTGGCGACGGCCGAGTGCGCTGGCAACAGCCGCCGGAGAACGGTTTTCTGGCGGGTTCGCCGCTGGCTCTGCCGGAAGGCGATTTGCTGGTGGCGTATCAATCGGGCGTGGTGTGCCGGCTGGACGCGGCAACCGGCAAGGAATTATCGCGGCAGACGATTGGTGAGCCGCTGGGGGGACCGATTTGCATTTGGAAATCGCAAGCTTATCTTTCCGGCAGCGATGGCGTCGTGCATCGGACTTCGATTCCACCGCGGCCTTGATGGCGTCCATGCTGTTTCATCATCGGATAATTCAAGCACGCCGGCACGCAACTCGCGCCAGAGCCGCGACAAATGCGCTGGTTGGGGCTCTGGTCTGGATTTCAACGGCGACCTTGGTGGCCCAAGAGACAACTGCCGGCCGCCTCATGGACCAGCAGCCGTTCGATGTGCTGACGCTCGACAAGGCGAACGAGAGCAAGATTTTCAAAATCTATCCCGTGCGGCTACCGGGCCGCAAAGTGCCGGATAATCCCCGGCGCACGGAGAAGATTCGGATCAAGCTGCTGGAAAACGACGAGGAGTATGACGTCGCGTGGGCGAATATCGCGAAGCTGGAATTGTATGAGCAGCTGGTCGTCGCCGAGGTGAACAAGTTTACGACGGAGGGCAAGCTCGACGACGCCTACGACGAGCTGGCGTTCTTACTGACTTACTATCCGCAAGCGCCGGGCCTTGGCGAGGCGCGACAGAATTATTTGTATGTTTCGTCGGCCGCGGTGTTTCGGCAGCGGAAGTTCGACGAAGCGCTGGCAATTTTGGAAGAGTTGATCGCCCTGAACCCGAATTTCCGGCCGGGCGACAACGCGCCGCCGCTGATGCAGCGATTGGGCGACATTGCAGATCGGCTGATTGGCTCGCACGTGCAAAAAGAGGATTTTGCAGCGGCCCGCGAGCTGCTGATGCGACTGAGCAAGCAGTACAAGCTCGATGGCGAGCCGTTTGCGACGAAATGGCGCCACCGGCTGGAACAACTGGCGACTCGATCACGCGAGGATGCGCAGAAGTTCCTGGCGGAAGGGCGGTTTGTGGAGGCCCAGGACGCAGCGTCGCGGCTGCAAATCATCTGGCCGCAATTGCCCGGCGCCAGTGAGATCGTGGCGGAGGTTACGCGGCGTCATCCGTTGGTCCGCGTCGGCGTGGAGCATCCAGCGGTGGCGTTCGATAGTGCAAGCCTATTCGATGTGGCGGCCCGCCGCGCTGGGCGCTTGGTCGGCCGATTGCTTGTCGAGCGAACTGCCGTCGGGACGGAGGGTGGCCGATACGACAGCCCTGTGGCTCGACTGAGCAGGAGCGACGACGGGCTGTCGCTGCTGTTTCAATTGAACGATGAACAGAAGACGAGTGCCTACGATCTGGCACAGCGGCTCTTGGCCCGGGCAACAGCCGGCAGCGATGAATTCGACACCGCCTGGTCCAGCGTTGTTTCGTCCATTGAACTGAAGTCGATGGATGAAGTTGAAATCAACCTGCGCAGCTCGGTGGTGCTGCCGGAAGCGCTGCTCTGTATTCCACTCAGCCCGCCTGACGGCTCTGCCGAGAGCCGAAATCAGCCCTACACCGTTTTGAAAAACGAGGGCGGAGTGGTTCGCTTCGGCCGCAACGACGGCTATCGGTTTGGGAAAGCCACGCAGCCGGCGGAAATCGTCGAGCGAACGTTCAGCGATCCGCTGCGGGCGGTGATGGCGCTCAAGCGCGGCGAAATTGATGTCTTGGACCGCGTTTTTCCCGGTGATGTTCCGGGACTCAAGTCGGATAATTCGTTGGCGGTCGCTGCTTATGCCGGTCCAACGACGCATGCGCTCGCAGCGCGTTCGCAGCATCCGTATTTGACGAGCGCCACGTTTCGCCGGGCGCTATTGTATGGCAGCAACCGCGAGTTGCTCTTGTCGCAGGGGCTGATGCGCGGCGCGCCGCTGGCGGGTTTTCGCGTCGTGAGTGGGCCTTTTCCGGCGCCGGTGACCGGAATGGAGTTGCCAACTTACGGATATGACGCGAAAGTCGAGCCGCGAGCGTTCGACCCGCGATTGGCAATTGCCCTCGTGGGGCTGGCTGAAAACGAGCTGAAAGCGAAATTCGAAAAACAGCAGAAAGCGGCGCCGAAATTGACGCCGCTGGTGCTGGGGCATCCGGCGGACGAAGTTTCACGCATAGCCTGCCGCGGATTCGTGAAGGACTGGAAACGGATCGGTGTTGAATGCAAGTTGATGGAGTTTGCTCCGGGTAAATTCGATGATGGCGATCACAAGTGCGATCTGGTGTATCTGCAGCTTCAGGCTTGGGAGCCGGTCGTGGACGCCAGGCGGTTGTTCGGGCCGGATGGACTCGTGCCGAGCAGTGACGAACATATTCAGCTTGCGCTTCGCAATCTGCAGGCGGCCCGCAATTGGCAGCAGGTCCGCGAGCGACTGATTGTGCTGCATCGGTTGGTTCACGAGGATGTCTCGATCTTTCCGCTGTGGCAAACGTTTGATCATTTTGCGTATCGCCGGTCACTGGAAGGGCTTAAAGGTTCGCGGTTATCGCTGTATCAAGATGTGGAACGCTGGCAGGTGGGCTCTCGATTGGCGAAGGGGCAGCCATGAGACGAGCTCCTGCGCCGGTAGCCATATGGCTGTGTTTGTTGACCATTCTTGCCGTTCTGCCGGCGCGGGCGCTGGGACAAGCGGCCTGGGAATACACGCCGTATCAAGCGCGGGTGTGGATTGCTCAACAAGCCGCTGCTCAAATGCCGGCGACTTTGATTGACAGAGTCGGCAGCACATTGTCGGCTCGCGTGGCGACAACTTGGGGCGGCGTTATGCGATTAGATGTCGCTGCGGTCCCAACTCGGCTACGGTGCCGGTTGCTCAACGATTTCGACGAGCTTACGGCGGACGCAGTCGCGAGTGAGGCCACCGCCAAGGACCTGGAAAACGACAAGATCTATCTGGCAGCTATTCGCTGCGCTCAAGGCAGTTACTCGATCCGAGTTCGGGAGCTCGACTGCCACAGCCGGCAGCTTGGCCCGGTTGTGGAACGCTCGATGGCGACGACGTTGGATCTGGCGACGGCGCTTTCTGATGCGATTGCCGACGCGTTCACGCCACTGGCCCGCATCGAGCTGGTGGGCGACCGCAACATTTCCGCGCGGCTGCGCGCGGGCGGTCTGATCAGCAGTAGCAATTCGCCGGCAATGGTGGAACCGGGAATGGTGCTGAGGCCGATCATTCGCCGGAATGATCGCACGGGGCAACCGGCCAAAAATGGCATCCAGGCGATTCCGTGGAGCTACCTGACGGTCGAAGAGCAGCATGACTCCGTGCTCGAATGCACGCTGCGTTCGGGTTATCGCGCGGCGATCCCGGCGCGCGGAGGCGTGCGGGTCGAGCGGCTGGCGCTGGTGGTTCGCCCGCGGCTGGATGCGACGCGATTGGTGCTGCGATCGCGAAATGATAAGACTAAGCCGCTGGCGGGCTATGAGATTTATCGCCGAGTGGGCGACGACAATCAGAAAACGGAGCTATTGGGACAAACGGATGCCAAGGGGGAGTTGACGATTTCGCGAGCCGATGAAATTGGCGGGCTGGAAACGCTGGTCGTCAAGAACGGGCGGCAGCTTTTGGCCCGGCTGCCGGTTGTGCCAGGTTATGAAAGGAAGCTGACGGCCTATTTAATCGATGACGATGGGCGGCTGGCGGCGGAGGGTTTTGTCGCGGCGCTCAACAGCCGGGTGATTGATCTGGTCGTGCGGAGGGAAATTTTGGCGGCGCAGATTCGCGCTCGAATCAAGGACGGCAAGCAGGAGGAAGCTCAAAAGCTGCTGGATGATTTTCGGCGGCTGAACACGCGAGCCGATTTGACGAAAGACCTGGACCAGTTTCGGCAGCAAGTGGCAACCGGTGATAAGACAACGCAGGAGCGGATCGACCGGGCTTTTGCGGATGCGCAGAAACTGCTGCTGCTTAAGCCGCTGAGTGATGATTTGCTGGCTCAACTGACGCGAGAAGTGGCAGCGGTGCGGCCGGGAAGCCAGTAAATGCCGTATTTCGTTGTGTGTGCGGCGGATTTCCACGTATTCTTTGCCGACCGTTTGACGCTATAACAGTTTCACACTCTTCCACACAGCTGCGAATTTTCCCCATGTTCGGCCATGCTTTGCGATCATTGATTTACGCTTTGCGATTATTGATTTACTGGGGATTGGCGGCGGTTGTGGTGGCGTCGGCGAGCGCGGCGCCGCGCCGCCGCTATCACGCGCCTGTCTATGCTCCACCTCCCGCACAATTCCAAGCGATGCGATTGACTTATCCGCAAACGAAAAAAGTCGATCACGTGGATGATTATCACGGCACGCAGGTGGCCGATCCCTATCGGTGGCTCGAGGACTTGGACAGTGCCGAAACGAAGAAATGGGTGGAAGATCAAAACAAAGTGACGTTCAGTTGGCTGGCGCAAGTGCCGGCGCGGGAGACGATTCGGCAACGATTGACGACTCTGTGGAATTATGAGCGATATGGATTGCCGCATAAAAAGGGCGGCCGCTACTTTTACACGCACAACGACGGGCTGCAAAATCAGAGCGCGATTTATGTTCTGGATCGGCTGGATGCTCAGCCGCGATTATTGATCGATCCAAACACGCTAAGCGCCGACGGTACCGTGGCGCTGACGGATTGGGTGGCGAGCGAAGACGGTAAGCGTTTGGCTTATGGCCTGGCGGCGGCGGGGTCGGATTGGCAGGACTGGCATGTCCTCGATATCGATACGGGCAATAAGCTGCCAGACGACGTCAAATGGATCAAGTTTTCGCGCGTCTCGTGGGCCCACGACGGGCGCGGTTTTTATTACAGCCGGTACGCTGAGCCGCCGCCTGGCGAGACCTACACAAAGGCGAATTACTACCAGAAGCTGTATTACCACCGTCTGGGCGACACGCAGGCGAAGGACACGCTGGTTTATCAGCGGGACGATGAGAAGGAATGGGGTTTTGACGGTGAGGTGACGGATGATGGGGCGTATTTGGTCGTTTCGGTGTGGCGCGGGACCGACCCGAAGAATCAAGTTTTTTACAAGGACCTGCAGAAGCCTGATGCGCCGGTTGTGGAGTTGCTCAAGGGCTTTGAGGCAGAATTCAAGTTCATCGACAATGATGGCCCGCTATTCTGGTTCGTCACGGATAAATCCGCTCCGCGGCGGCGAGTGATTGCCATCGATGTATCGAAGGCCGACGAAAACAACTGGCAGTCGCTGGTTCCCGAAGCTCCCGACACGCTTCAAGCAGTGAGCGTCGTCGGCGATCATTTTGTCTGCCGATATTTGCACGACGCTTGCTCGGCGGTGAAGGTTTATGATTTAAGCGGACGGCACATTCGCGATGTCGAGCTGCCGGATTTGGGGTCGGTTTCGGGGTTTGCCGGGAGACGCGACGACGCGGAAACGTTTTATTCGTTCACGAGTTATACGGCTCCGGGAACGATCTATCGGTATGACATAAAGACGGGTAAGAGTGGCGTGTTCCGAGACCCAAAGGTTGCGTTCGACGGGGGCCAGTTCGAAGCGCGGCAGGATTTTTACAAGAGCAAAGACGGCACGCGGATTCCGATCATTGTCGTCGGCAAAAAGGGCTGGAAGCAGGACGGCAACAACCCGACGATTCTGTACGGCTACGGCGGATTCAACATCTCCCAGTCGCCCAGTTTTTCGGTGAGCACGATTGCGTGGCTGGAAATGGGCGGGCTGTATGCGGTGGCGAATTTGCGCGGCGGGGGTGAGTACGGCAGAGAATGGCACGAGGCGGGAATGCTCGATCGGAAGCAAAATGTGTTCGATGATTTTTTGGCGGCGGCCCAGTGGTTGATCGACAGTAAATATACGTCGCCGGAGAAACTGGCGATTCGGGGCGGGTCGAATGGTGGCTTGCTGGTTGGCGCGGCGATGACGCAGCGGCCGGAGCTGTTCGCGGCAGCTGTGCCGGCGGTGGGCGTGATGGATATGCTGCGGTATCAGAAGTTTACGATTGGGTGGGCGTGGGTGAATGAATACGGCTCGTCGGACGACGCGAAACAATTTCAAAATCTGATTAAATACTCGCCGCTGCAAAATCTGCGGGCTGGCGGAAAGTATCCCGCGACATTGATTACGACGGGCGATCATGATGACCGGGTCGTGCCGGGCCACAGCTTCAAATTCGCGGCGGCGCTGCAAGCGGATCAAGCGGCGGAGAAGCCGGTGCTGATTCGGATTGAAACGCGGGCAGGGCACGGGGCAGGGACACCGACGACGAAATTGATTGAATCAGCGGCGGATGTCTTGGGATTCTTGGTTTCGACGCTGCGAATGAAGCTGTGAAATAAGCCGCTCGGCCGGAGCATCGCGCTCGTGAAGTTTTTGCGGCAGTCCCCTCGACCAAACGCCCGCGTTCGCTAGAATCCAATCATCGCTTGGGGAGCAATTTTCAAGCGTTTCATGGCGCGGGGTGGAGCAGCCCGGTAGCTCGCGAGGCTCATAACCTCGAGGTCGCAGGTTCAAATCCTGTCCCCGCAACTTTTTCTTTACCGCGGTCCGATATTCCATGGACCGCGGGGGCGGCAATCTCGAAGCCGTCCGCGCTCTCAAATGCGTTGAAGCGGGCGGCCAGACCGGGTGAATAGTGGCTGCGGGCTGGCCAATTGGCGAGTGAAATGCCGATGGCTTCAGGCAGGTTGTCTTCGTAGCGAATTAGCTCGATCGGGCTGGCTTGCCAGGGTGGATGCTCGACGGTTGCGGTGAGAAGTGATTGATCGCGGTGCGGAACGAAGGCCCGGTAGCGTTCGAGGAGCCAGTGGTCGAGCGAGTTTGCGGCGATCGGCGAGGGATCGAGGCGGAAGTCAAGGCGGATTGAGCCGCGAGTATTCCGCGGCTGACAGACGATGCTGCCCGAGCGGTCGCTGCGCTGGTCGCATGTCATGAGTGCCGCTTCGTATTTCAGCGGAGTGAGCAGTCGCGAGGCATGGATTGCCAGGCGATTGTCGGCGTACATGCGGAGGAAATAGATGCCGGGCTGGTCGTGGTGGCGCACGTAGGTGCGGATGTTCAATTCATAGAGTGACGAGAGGCCGGGAATATTTGGCAACCAGGCGGGACGAAGATTGAGGCGAAAGAAAACGTAGCTGAGCCAGGCCGAGCCGCCATACGCATCGAGCGTTAGATTTGCCGGCAGAAGCGGGCGAAGCTGCCGCTCGGCGAGCGGAAAATGCAGGAAGACGACGTCGGTCCAATGCTGGAGCCAGATCATGGGCGGCTCCTATGGCAGGATAGCGAGGCAAAACGTGTTTGGCTCACTTACCGAAAAGCGGCCGGCATCTTAACGGCAATCAATCACTCGTCGGTATAGAAAATTCCGATGCTGGCTGTGAAGCCGTGGACGAAGTTTTGCTGGCCGATGGGTCCGAGCTCGCCTTGGGCGAAGAAGCCGGCGAGCGGAAGGGGGCCGAAGGCGGCGGCGACGGCACTGGCGTCGTGATGTGGGTGGCTGAACATGCGGGTGCCGCGGCCGTTGCAGGTGAAGAGGAGTGATCCGAGCGGGGGCGAGGCGATTTCCTTTTTCGCAGCGGCGAGGAGCTGCTTGAGCTCGGCGTCGGCGGCTTCTTCGTCGCGGATGTGGAATTGGACGGTTTGGCCGGGGCGCAGATAGTCGCCAACAGCAATTGCGCCGCTGTTGGCATCGATGCCGACGACGTTGCGGATCAGAAAATCGCCGTGTTCAAAGTGGTCTTTGTATTCGCTGACGACGCGGCCGATGTGGAGGGCGGTTTGGACGAGGCGCTGTTCGCTCGTGGGCAGCGTGTCGAAGATTTCGCGAAGCTGCAACAGTGCCGGTTTGCCGCCGAGCTCGTAAATGATATTGCGTTCGGCCTTGGTGACGACGAAATGGCGGCCGATGGGGCGGCAGCCCTGGGAGACGACCGCTTTAAGCCGCACCGGGCCGCTGACATGAATGGCGACGGCGCCTTCGGCGAAAGTTTTTTCACCGCAGAGTAAGCGGTTGTCTCCCGGTGAGGCAGCGCCGCTGGCCATGCCACCAATGACGGGCACGCCGGCGCGGTCTTCGTTCATGCGTTCGAGCAAGTAGTCGGCGGGAAACGTGAACGGCTCCCCGAGAGCAATCAAAAAATCGCTCGGCAACCAGTCGCCGGCGAGCGAATCGGGCCAGCCTTCCAGAACGGCGCCTTCGGGCGTGCGCTCGAAGCGGAGGTGCATGGGGGTGAGCTTGACTTTCGGCCAACGGGCGAGCCAGAGCGAGAGCGCGGGTTCTTCTTCAACTTCCTGACTCGTGCTAGCGATCGATTCGCCTGTGCAGCCGATGAGCATTGCGGGCGCGAGGCGCTTTGTGGCCGCGGCCGCGATTTTGTCTGCGGCGGCAGCGTGATACGGCGAAAAGAAGATCAGACCGAGGTCCGGTGCGCCGCCCAACGAGTCGTGCGCGGCTTCGATCGCCTCATCAAGGGCTAAGTTCCACTCCGAATGTGTGGACAGCGCCGAGGCGCAATTAAACGACGTTGACCTGGCAGTAATCATGAGGTCCCCTTGCGAATCGCATACAGATAAGACGAGAAAAGCATAATCGGCGGCCAGTCCGTTTGCCACGGACGCCGGATACGCGCTAACGCGTATTTTGTGCGTCAGCTACCGTACGTAGCGGCAGCGATCCGCTCGGCGAGATCCTCAGCGGAGATGTCGCGAATCAAGAACCGCTTTTGGGATTGTAGCTCACCGGCGATCAATTCGATTTGTGAGCGGCGAAGTTCGAGTGACTTGGCGAGCACTTCGAGGATGGCCTTGTTGGCTTTGCCACGTTCGGCAATTTGCGTCACGGAAACTTTGAGCATGCCGTTTTGCTCGCCGCGGAGACCATTCTTGGCCGCGCCCGGTTGAGCGCGGACGGGAAGAATAATGCCGTCGGGATGGGAGGAGAGTTCGATCACGCGCTACAAGTGTCCGTTAGCAATGCACCAGTCGATGGTTTCTTGAAGCCGTGTGGCCAGGGGTTTGGGGAGAGTAAAACCGAGTTCGCGGCGGGCGGCTTCGCCGGAGCAGGCCCAACTGGTGACCAGGGCGTCACGAATTTTGTCGAGGTTGAGCTCCGGAGCGCGGCCCTTGAGGCGACTGATCAATCCACTTAGGCCGCCGATTGCGTAGGCAATCGGGGAAAAAACGGGAATGACGGGGGCGAAATGGCAGCCGAGCATTTTTCGGAGGATATAGCCGAGCTCGGAATAGGTTGGATATTCGGGGGCGACGGCGAAGTAGCGGCCTTCTTCGATCTTTCCCCCGTTTGGTGGAAGCGTGCGGCCGCGGTCGGCGGCAATGATAAGTAACTCGATCAGATCGCTGACGTGGATGTAGGATAGTGCGGGCGGAAAAACGCCCGGGCTCAGGTGGACTCTGAAATTGCGGATGGCCCGCACGATTTGTATGAAGCCGGTGTCGCGGGGGCCAAAAACGATGCCGGGGCGAACGATCGTGGTTGGAACTTTGCCGGCGAATTTAGCAGCTTCTTCTTCGGCGGCGAGCTTGCTTCGACCGTAGTGCGACCGTGGGGCCGGAGGGTCAGATTCGAGGCGAATCTGGCCGCGCGGGCAGGGGCCAGCGGCGGCGATAGAGGAAACGATGATGAGCCGTGGTGGTTGACTTTGATTGGCACAGGCAGCTGCGATCCGCGCCGTGCCGTGTTGATTGACATCGTAGAATTCGCGGCTGCGAAAGGCGCGAATGAGTCCGGCGGCGTGATAGACGGTATCGGCTCCGCTGAGCAGGCCGTCGAGGTCTGAGCCGTTGTGGAATTCAGCCTTTACCAACTCAACGCGATCGAGCGATTGGAGAAAATCGACCTGGGATGCAGGTCGCACGATGCACCGGACATGATGGCCGCGACGAACAAGCTCTTCGACGAGGTGCGAACCGATGAATCCGGTTCCTCCAGTGACAACAACGGTGGACATGGGACCGAGGGTGCGGAGTGTTGGCGGATGTTGAAAGGTGAAAGTTGAGTAGGTAAGTAGGCGATAACTCACTTACTCACCTACTCACTCCTCAAATCAAATGTAGCCCCACTGGCGAAACCATGCCCAGGTGTCGGCGAGAGTTTCAGCGAAGGGGCGGCAGAGGTAACCGAGCTCGGTTTCGGCGCGGCGGCTGGAAAAACAATGCTGTTGGCGGCCCATGAGCAGGACGGCTGAGTTCGCGTCGCCTTCACGACCGCGCAACCAGGTGTAAGCGTCGAGTATGGGCACGACGGCGGCGCGGAAGAGCGGGCCCATGGGCGAAATGGGGCCGCGGCGGCCGGCGAGCTGGGCCATTTGGCGCCAGGCGTCAAGGTAGCTCAAGTTATGGCCACCGAGGATGTAGCGTAGGCCACGGCGGCCTTGTTTGGCGGCGGCGACTGTTCCGGCGGCGACGTCGCGGGCGTCGCAAAAGGTTACAGCACCAGTGGGATAAATCGGCGCGAATTTGGCGACGGCGAGCAGCATTTTTCCAGACGACGGTTTCCAATCCCACGGGCCGAACATGCAGCCGGGGTTGACGATCACTGCGTCCAGGCCGTGGCTGACCTCCTCGAGCACGGCGGCTTCGGCGGCGCGCTTGGTAACCACGTAACCACATTCGACGATGCCAGGAAGGGCCGAATCTTCGTCGGCCGGATTGGCGAGTTTGCCCAGGCCGAGGGCGTTAACTCCGGAGATGTGGATTAGGCGAGCGCCTGCCCGATTGACGGCAGCAGCAACCGTTTTTGTGCCTTCGACATTGATTGCCTGGAGCTGCTCAAGCTGTTTCCAGCCGAGATGGACGTAGCCGGCGGCATGGATCACGATATCGATACCACGGCAGGCGTTTTCGACGGCCACTTTGTCGCGGACATCGCCCTCGGCCCGCTCAATTGGCAGGTCGGCCAGTGTTCGCGGGTCGCTACTAGCTCGGGCCAAAACGCGAACCTGCTCGCCCGCCGCAATAAGAACGCGGACGATGTTGTTGCCCAGGAGGCCCGTCGCACCGGTTACGAGGTATTTCACCGTCGTCAAGTCTCCCTTGTTCGCGGAGGTGTGTTTTCGACTATTATCAGCGCCCCGCAAGCGAAACAACCCGTAATCGAAAGTCATGGCGAGCGGGAGGCATGAGGCCATCTCGCCCTCCTATGCATGTTGGCGGGCAGATTATTTCTCTTCAGTCAGGCAAGGGCCAATTTTCTGGTACAACTGCTAGCATGCGACTGCCGGGCAAAATCGGCTCATGAGCGCCAGCCGACACGACCGATACCTAATTTTGACAGCACCGGGAGGGCGGGATTGTCTCGAGCAGTCCCGTTTCAGGATAGAGGTCGTAGTACGGCGACGGAGCGACGTACTACGACCTTTTTTATTATTTCCCCGTGATTTCGCGGGCCAAAACGGCCAAGGCGTGAGCCGGCGCGCATCGAGATACCGGGCCACCCAGTTCGTTGCCCAACGAAACCACTGGGCAAGTCATCTGAAGGAACTCGATCGCATCACGGGCCAAGAATTCTCCCTGGCCCGAGATGATCGCCAGCTGCGGCGGCATCGGCAGCGTGTCGCTCACTTGTTGAATGGCAGCCGCCAGCCGCGAGACTTGAGCGTCGGCCGCGCTTTCGGCGATCGCTACAGCGTCCTTGTGATTGAACTCCTGATCGTCCGCCGCGATCATCCGAGCGAGCCGACTCCGAGCAAAACCCCTCTTCGCTGGCTTGCCGTCGGGCGTCTGGGTATTCGCCGGATCCTCGGGAAGCTTTTCTAGGATGAGATAAGCGTCCCGCATCGTCGCGAACACTTCGTGTACGACCGGACACGATTTGCCTCGATACGGCACGAGACTAACTACTGCACAGATTGGGCTGCGCTCGACACCGGTATAAACCAACTCGCCCGCTACGAGTCGCTGCGTGTCGGTCGTTCCGCTCGCCACCGGCTGGCCATTGACCAGCGGAATGATGTCGCACGTCGTCGATCCGACATCGATGACCAGCGCCGTGCCGGCTGTCGCAAAGCGGGTGGCAAACCTCGCCAAAGCGTGCCAGTTTGAGGCCGCAGCCAGGTGCGGCGACGACAGAGCCACTTGCGGCGCGACGAGCCGGCCATCGACGAGATAAACGCGGCTGTGTCGGTTGTCAGCCGCCGAGTGTAAAGCGTCGAGAATAAACCGAACGCCCACGGCCTTCGATTCGAAACAATCGGCGAGTTCTCCGGTCATCGTCACGGCGATATGATCAGACGGCGGGGCCTCATAAATCACGGTCCGCAGTTGCTGCGCGAGGCGCGGCGATTGTTTCCACAACGGGAAGCCGTACGACTGTGCATAGCCGTTGCCGTCGGCCGCTTTGATATTCGCTCCGCCGATATCTAACGCCAGCCAATTCATTCTCAATCCTCTTTAGCCGGGAGCAAACGTGCTCCCGGTTGCCGCGCAAGTGTGTCAGATCAGCTGAGATCCAATTTGATCCCGGCTGCCAAGAATTTCGCCCGCTGACGTGAATTCTACCGGTTCGGGACGAAAGCTCAAAACCGGCTCGTCGCCGCGCGCCGCCGCCAACATTGCCGCGGCCAGGTTCGAGCGTGACGCGGCCCGCAGCCCGACGTAAGACGTCGTGAGTCGCGGATTGACTTCGATGACGTAATCGCCGCTGCCGTCAGTGGCATCACTTAGCACTAGATCAACGCCCACATATCCGATCGTCGGCGGCAGCGCTTCGATTGCTTGCAGTGCCAACCGGCGAGCGCGGTGATCGAATTCAGGCGCTAGCGGCACTCGGCCGCCGAGGTAGGAGAAATGGCCGTCGTCTGAAAGGCGCTGCTCGCAGGCGGCTAGCGGCCAGTTTCGATTTGGGCCACATAGAACGCTGACACTCGCTGGCGTGCCAGCAACATATTCCTCGAGTCGCCAGTGACCAGCGCCTACATCCAACAATTGCTCGGCGCTATTAACACGGCGTAAGTCTTGCGAGCCACAGCCGTCGGTTGGCTTAATCACCGCCGGGAAGGAAACAGAGCTTGGCGGCTCTCCCTTCGACCACACCGCTCCTTTCGGCACTGGGACGCCGGCGCGATGTAATACTTCCACCGTCACGTGTTTGTCGGCTGCGATTTGGATGAAGTCGGAGCCCGGCGAAAGCAATCGCCCGCCCCGTCGCTCCACGAGCTGCGCTCTCATTAAAAGCGCCCCGGCTGTTTCAGGTGCTATCAGCAGCGTCCAATCCGATTCAGTCGAAAGCCGGGCAATAATATCCATGTCGCTGCGGCCGTGCCCCAATTCAACCACTCGGCAACCCACCGGATGGAATGCTGGCAAGCGGCCATTGCGGGTCGTGACCACTCGCACCAACGGCAAGGCGACAAGATCCTCGGTGACCGCTCTCACCATCGCCGCCGCCTCGGTCAATAACGAAGCGGCCCCTACGCTTTGCGGGAACTCGCTGCCTCCGCCCCCCGTGAAAAATTCATAAACAAAGACTTGCATGCCAATTGGCCTAAACGCAATGGTGAAAGGCAACTAGAATACGAGCCCCAGCGACGGGCTGCCTGTGAAATACCAACCCGAAGCGTAAGCGAGGGGCCGCCGGAATAATCCGGTCAAAGATTGCCAATTGATCCAAGACTAACGGCGGTGGCCGAGTTTTTTGTAATTGCGTGGGATAAAGCCGTGCGATAATGACCATAACTGCAAATGCGACCGCGATGCCAGCATGATGCAGCTTGCTGCCCGAAGCCATTGGCCGGCCAGCAGTTGCGTCGCCATCCGCCCGCCGAAATCAGCCTAGCTCGCCGTGGGTCCGATGTTTGCAGTTTTCCCACCGAATAACAAGGACGATATCCAAGGCCACCGCTAGCGACAAAATCGCTGGAGATCGGCTGACCGCTTAAGGAGATCCCCCGATGACCACATCCCACCTAGCCCGACGCGAATTTCTGCGGGCGATGACTGCCGCGGGGGCCTCTTGCCTGGCGGCCGGTGCTTACGGCAGCGACAACGAAAAGGATCTTCATGAGCCGGTGCATCGGGTCGCCAAAGCGAATAATCCGCCGGCCCCGCCGATCGTGGGCCAAGGTCATCCGCTCGATCCGGCGTTGGACATGGCCAGAGAAGCCCTCAAGGTGATCGAAGGGACGGTCACCGACTACAGCTGCCGCATCGTGAAGCAGGAGCGGATCAAGGGCGAGCTGCAGCCGCAAGAATTCATGGACGCGAAGATTCGCAATCGCAAAATGCAGGACGGCAAGATCATCACGCCGCTCAGCGTCTATATGAAGTTCGTGCAGCCTGACAATGTGAAGGGCCGCGAAGTGGTCTGGGTGGAAGGGAAGAACAACAACAAGCTGCGAGCGCACGAAGGCGGGGCCGCCGGCCGGTTCTTGCCCTCGGTTTGGCTCGACCCGGACGGAGCGTTGGCGATGCGTGGCCAACTTCATCCGATTTACGACATCGGCGTCGAAAATCTCGTGCTCAAGCTGATCGAGCGCGGCCAAAAAGAGCTGAAATATCCCGAGTGCGAAGTCAACATCATTAATAACGCGAAAATTAATGGTCGTGTCTGCACCGTGCTGCAAGTGATGCATCCCGTCCAGCGGCCGCATTTTGAGTTTTACAAAGCCGAAATCTTCGTGGACGATCAATTGAAGTTTCCAGTCCGCTATGCGGCTTACTATTGGCCGGCCAAGCCGGGCGATCCCGAGCCGGTGCTGGAGGCCTACACGTACTTGAACGTGAAAACAAACGTGGGCCTGAAAGACGCGGATTTCGATTCGGAAAATCCGAACTACAACTTCTAAGAACTGTCTAGCACTCTTTAGCCGGGAGTAAACTTGCTCCCGGACTCGTCGAGACGCGGCTGCCGCCAGAATTTGGCTCGTCGTTTGCGTCGCCACGTATAATGCTGAAGTGAAAAGAGTTTCAGCGAAAACCACTTCGTGGCGCGCTCGTGCTGCTAGCTTTTTTGTCCGCTGCACGCGCGGCGCGGCCGTAACCTACTGCTTGGCTTTGCTCGTGTTGTTGCTTCTGGAAAATGCGCTCCTCTATCCGGCACCCAAATATCCTGAGGGCGATTGGACCGCCGAATATCTCGATCGCGAAGAGGTAGAGTTCCAATCGGCCGACGGCACTAGGCTCCACGGCTGGTTCGTCGAGCATGAAAATCCCCGGGCAGTCTTGCTCTATTGCCACGGCAACGGCGACTGTGTGGCCTATCTCGGTCCCTACATCAAGCAGCTCCGCGATCGGCACCAAATCTCGGTCTTCGCCTTCGATTATCGGGGCTACGGCAAAAGCGGCGGTTCGCCGATTGAGAAGGGGATTTTGGCCGATGGCCACGCTGCGCAGATGTGGCTGGCCAAACGGACCGGCAAGTCGCTCGCCGACATTGTGATCATGGGCCGGTCCCTCGGCGGCTGCGTCGCCGTCGATCTGGCCGCCAAAAATGGGGCCCGTGGCCTCATTCTGCAGAACACCACGACCACGATTCCGGACGCCGCGGCAACCCTGTACTGGTTTTTGCCCGTCCGCTGGCTGATGAAGAATCGCTACGATTCGCTCAGCAAAACTGGCCGCTACCACGGCCCCGTCCTCATGAGCCACGGCACGGCTGACACTCTCGTGCCTTTCGCCCTGGGCCAGCGCCTGTTCGACGCGATTCCCGGCACGAACAAGCGTTTCTTCGCCATTAAAAACGGCGGCCACAATGACGCCGAGCCGCCTACGTACGATGCGGCCCTGGACGAATTCATTGCGTCGCTGCCGTAATAGAAAGTCTTGATTCTAAGACTGCGTTTGTCCAATAGGCATCGTCTGAACAATCGCTCGCAATACGGAATTAACCGATTCTGGCGTTGTGAACACTTTGGCGACATCCGCATCGAGGACAATCACTCGACTTCCTGGCTTGACCTTTGCCGCGAAGCGATTGGGCTTTGCTTTGCGGTAATCGAATGCGTACTCGGATTTCATTTCGTCATCCGGCGCTTCTTGGTGCTTTCGTGCTTTACCGTTTGTTTTCTTCATAATCGCGTCGTTCCCTCTTTGTAGCTCGACGGACACTGATAATTCGTATTTTATCTGATCGCTCCGTAAAACTTACGAGCAAAAGCCGATTTTTCTCCGAATGACCAATAATGATTTCCCGCAGTTCGTCTTGGGAATGCTCGTCGTCGTCAAGGATGAAAGCCAGCCCATCGGCAAAAACGGAAGCAGCCTCCTCAAAGGACACTCCGTGCTTCTTGACATTCGTCGCTGCCTTGCTAGCGTCCCACTCGAACTCAATCGCCATGGAATCTCAAGCTGAAATTGAAACGGAATGAACCCGAAGGCTCAGGATAACTAGGAGGTTCGCTTTCGCATACACTGACACCTGAGCTTAACTTACCAATCGATTCATCATGCGCAACATTCGCGTCGCCGCCGTTCAGTTTCAGCACGTGCCGGGTGATAAGCCTGCGAACCTGGCGACGATCGATCGGTTCGTGCAGCAAGCGGTTGTTGAGAAAGTTGAAATTATCGTCTTTCCGGAGTGCTGCATTTCGGGCTACTGGCATCTGCGCAAGCTGTCGCGGGACGAGATTACTTCATTGGCAGAACCGGTTCCGACTGGGCCGGCGAGCGAGCGGCTATTGCATTTGTCGCGGCAATATCAAATGACGATTGGGGCGGGATTGGTCGAGATTGGCGACGACGGAAAGCTCTACAACAGCTTTGTTGTGGCGACGCCCGACGGCCGATGGGCTTGTCACCGCAAATTGCACGTGTTTGTGAGCGAATTTCTCTCGCCTGGAAATCAATACACCGTTTTTGACACTCCGCACGGTTGCCGCGTTGGTGTCTTAATTTGTTACGACAATAATCTGGTTGAAAATGCCCGGCTGACGGCTCTCGCCGGGGCGGAAATCCTGCTTGCGCCGCATCAAACGGGCGGCTGCCGAAGCGGCAGCCCGTGCGCCATGGGACCGATCGATCTGGCAGTGTGGCACAACCGTGGCAAAAACCCGCAAGGCATCCGGTCCGAGTTTCAAGGCGACAAAGGCCGCGGCTGGCTCATGCGCTGGCTGCCGGCCCGAGCCCACGACAACGGCATGTTCCTCGTCTTCGCCAACGGAGTCGGCCAAGACGACGACGAAGTCCGCACCGGCAATGCCATGGTCATGGATTGCTATGGACGCATTATCAATGAATCGAAAACCATTGGCGATGATCTGGTCGTTGCCGATCTCGACGCGAGCTTGCGCGACCGCTGCACCGGCGTTCGCTGGATCAAAGCTCGGCGGCCGGAACTGTACGAAGGCTTGACTCGCCGCACCGGCCATGAGATGGACACTCGCGCCGTCCGCTTCGAATACGATCAGTAGGTCCCGCCGGCCCGGCGGGACCTGATTTCAATTGGTCGCAATACATCATTTATGTTTGACCTCACCAAAATCCAAAACGTTCTCCAGCACTTCAGCATCGACGGCTGGCTGCTCTACGACTTCCGCGGCAACAATGTCCTCGCCCGCCGAATTGCCGAAATCCCAGACGATCAAATGGGCTCGCGACGGTGGTTTTACTTCATTCCAGCTACCGGAACGCCGCGCAAGCTTGTCCACCGCATCGAAACGGGCGCCCTCGATCATTTGCCGGGCAACACGGCGGTCTATCTGAAATGGCAAGAGTTGGAGACCGGAGTAGCGCAGCTGGTCGGTGGCAGCCGTCGCGTGGCGATGGAATATTCGCCGCGGAATGCGAATCCCTATGTATCGCGCGTCGATGCGGGGACTGTGGAGCTGGTGCGCAGCAATGGCGTGGAGGTCGTTTCGTCCGGCGATCTGGTGCAGCAATTCGAGGCGACGTGGGACGACGAGCAGATCGCCAGCCACTTTGAAGCGGCACGCTCTACGGATTCGGCTTACGCGCTGGCCTGGAAATTCATTGCCGACAAAACACGTGGCGGCGGCAGCATTCGCGAGACGGAAGTGCAATCGCTCATCATGCGTCATTTTGCCGACAATGGGCTGACGACGTATCACCCGCCGATCGTGGCTGCGAACGCCCACAGCGGCGATCCGCATTTTGAGACGGCAACGGCGACGGATGTTGCCATTCAACAGGGCGATTTCGTCCTCATCGATTTGTGGGCCAAAATGAATCGGCCGCGAAGCGTTTATAGTGATCTGACGCGGGTTGGTTTTGTGGGCGAGCGTGTTCCGGAAAAGTATGAGCGGATTTTTAAGATCGTGGGCGAGGCACGTGATGCGGCGATTGCCGGGGTCGAGGAAGCATTTGCCAGCAGTAAGCCCATCGCCGGCTGCCAGGTCGATCAGGCCGCTCGCGCGGTAATTGAGAAAGCTGGCTACGGAGAAAAGTTCATTCACCGCACGGGGCACAACATCGGCCAGGAAGTCCACGGCAACGGAGCCAATATGGATAGCCTCGAGACCCGCGAGGACCGCCTGATTCTCCCGCGAACTTGTTTTTCGATCGAGCCGGGGATTTATCTCGATGACTTCGGCGTGCGGAGCGAGGTGAATGTGTTGATCGATGCCGCGGGAAAAGTCCATGTCACCGGCGGCGACCGGCAGCGAGCTGTGGTGCCGATTCTGGCCGGCGCATAATCGGACCATGCCGCTCATTCCCGTCACGTCGATCGAAGATTCGCGATTAGCGCATTACCGCGAGCTGAGTAGCCGCAACTTGACCCGCCAATCGGGTTTGTTCATCGCGGAAGGCGAGAAAGTCGTCGAGCGATTGATTGCCAGCGGGTTCGAAATCGCCAGCCTGCTGGCTGAGCCGTCGTTTGCCGAGCGTTACCAGTCGCGAGTGACGGCGGATACGCCGATCTATGTCGTCTCACGGGATGTCCTGGAGAACACGATTGGCTTCAACTTTCATCGCGGCATCCTGGCCTGTGGTCATCGCAAACCACCGACATCGGTCGGCGATTTTCTAACCAAGCTGTCGAGGCCAAAGGCGACGATCATTGCTTGCCCTGATGTGCGCGACCCGACCAATCTCGGCAGCATTATCCGCTCGACTGCCGCTTTCGGCTGCGACGCGATTCTGCTCGGCCGCCAATGCGCCGATCCCTTCTCGCGGCGCGTGCTCCGCGTTTCGATGGGCTCGGCCTTACACATACCGATTATTGAAAGTCGCGATATAATGGCGGATGCAAAAACGGTTGCTGCGGCAGACTTCGAGCTAGTTGCTGCCGTGCTCGATTCGACTGCCGAGCCGCTCAATGTGGCCAAACGCAAGAATCGAATGGTGCTGCTATTGGGTGGCGAAGGTCATGGTCTGTCAGCCGAATGGCTCGAGCTTGCCCAGCGGAAGGTGACAATTCCGATGCAGCTTGGCATCGACTCGCTGAACGTCGCCGTGGCCGCCGCCGTATTGCTCTACCACTTTTGCCGCTAAAACACCTTCGTTTTCCCGAGGAGTTCGCTGAAGCTGGTGGGCACAAAACGCCGTGAGATAGCGGCTCTCGCGGCAACGCTTCAGCATGCTCGATCCGATTGGTTCAAATCTGTTCATAAGGACAACAATGGCAAAAGCGAAATCAGCAACCGGCACATTTAGTTGGAACGATCTATCGGAATGTATCGAGGAGGTGTTAATTAACTTACGCGACGCTCAGGCAGATATAACCGCAAAAGAAAAAAACATGATTGATACCTATCTCGCCGAAGCGGACGACCATTTACACAAAGCGATGAAGGTGTGTTTTGCAATTACTCAGAAGTTGCCACGGGCCAGAAAAAAGTAAGTGCAATCCAGAGTCGGATGTCGTGAGTAACGCCTAACATATTGTCGCAACGGAGAGCACGGATGGCAAAAAAGAAAGCACTCGCCAAGAAGAAAGCAGTCCCGCAGAAAAAAGCAGTAGTGGAAAGGAAACCAGCGCCGGAAATGAAAGCAGCGTCGGAAAAGAAAGCGTTGCCAGAAAAGAAAGCAGCGCCGGAAAGGAAACCGAAATTGGACGCCGACTTTTTGGACTTGCTCAAATTGGCGAATGCGCCCGAAGTAGCAGAAAAAAAGACATCCGCGATCGACTCGGACGTTATCGGCTTATTTGAAACAGCTTTAGCCTCGGTTAAAGACGCCAAGCATCGCCTGGCTCAAGATAAGGATATCACCAAGGAAATCCTGAACGCGATTGAGTATTTGCAATTTGGAATATCTAAATTGAAAGCGGCAAACCGATAAGACCGAAACTTGGCGGCCGGCTGGTGGGACGAAATCTAGGCATCAATGATTTTCAGTCGGCCCGTGCTATCGCCCAGCGACGCGACGCTCGCCCCCATGCGGTCCAGCATCGACAAGAACAAGTTGTTCAGCGGCGCGCCCTCCCGAACGACGACGTGCCGGCCCGATTTGATCGTGCCGCCGCCGCGGCCGGCGAGAATGATCGGCAGATCGTCGTGCTTGTGCCGATTTCCGTCCGACAGACCGCTGCCGTACATGACCATGCAGTTGTCGAGCAAGTTGCCAGCGCCTTCCGGCGTTTCCTTCAGCTTGGTCAGGAAGCGAGCAAACTCGCCGACGAGAAACAGATCGATTTTCTGAAGCTGCTCGATCTTCTCCGGATCACTGCGATGATGCGAAAGTTCGTGATGACCATTGTTCACTCCGACCATGCGGTACGGCCGGTTCGAGCCCTCTTTGGCTGAGATAAACGTGATGACCCGCGTGGCATCGGTCTGAAAGGCCAGCGCCATCAAGTCGTACATGAGCTGAACGTGCTCCTGCACATCCGTTGGCACATCCTCCGGCGTGTCGAACTCCGGTACCACCACTTCCTGCCGCTGCTGGCCAGCCCGGCTAATACGCTGCTCGATTTCGCGGACGCTGGAGAAATATTGATCGATTTTCCTCTGATCGCTGCGGCCAAGACGCTGTTGCAGATCGGCGGCCTGCTCGGAAACGAGGTCGAGAACGCTTTGACGAACCCGATTGCGACGGCTTGGGCCAATGCCGCCGGCGCTATTTCCAAATAACCGATCGAATACCAGCCGTGGCTTGATCTCCGTGACCATCGGCGTCGTAGCATCTTTCCAAGAGATCGAGTTGGAATAGGCACAGCTATAGCCGCTGTCGCAGCTTCCGGCATCCTTGCCGCGTTCGGTGCCGAGCTCCAGCGACGGCAATTTGGTCAAATGGCCGATCCGCTCGGCCGCGGCTTGATCGACGCTCTGGCCAACGCGAATGTGGGCGCCGGAGGTCTTAATCGGATGAGCGCCAGTCAGCAGCGAGGCGCTCGACCTCGCATGATCGCCGGCGCCATCGCCCTTCGAAAATCCATTCTCCTGGGCGAGGCCCGTAAGCACCGTCACGTGCGAGCGGACTTCGGCCAGCGGCTGCATTGTTGGGCCGAACTTGAACGATTCGCCTTCGCCTTCCGGCCGCCAGGCATCCATGATCGCCCCATTAGGAAACGAGATGAACGCCATCCGCACGGGTGCGGCTGCTTCTGCCGCAAAAGAACGCTGCGGCAGCATCGCTTCGAGAAGCGGCAGTCCTACCGCACAACCAACACCCTTCAACATTGTCCGGCGATTCAACTGCATGCTCATGGTTGCTCCTGCTCGCTGCTCGTTTTGCGGAAGGGATCGCTCGTGACAATCGACTGGACCAGCGTCGAAAATCGAAAATCCTTGTCCTCAACCTGCTCCACTATCTTATCGACCGTGCAGCGGTCCTGCACGGCAAGTTCGCGCCCGAGGGCGAATGTGAGCATTTTTTCGGCCAGGCACCGCACAAATTCGCCGCGGCGCTTGTCGAGCACTTTGGCCAAGGCCAGCGGTCCGTTGAACTTTGCGCCACCGGGCAGTTCGCCGGACGCATCGACCTTGAACTGGCCGTCTTTATCGCGCCAGCGGCCAATCGCGTCAAAGTTTTCCAGGCCAAAGCCGAGTTGATCCATCACCTTGTGGCACGAGGCGCAAACAGGATTTTCGCGGTGAATCGTAAGCTGTTGCCGCAGCGTCGCATTCGGTTTGGCTTTTTGAACCGCATCGAGATCAGGCGCATCCGGCGGCGGATCGGGAGGAGGCGAGCCGAGAATGTTTTCCAGCATCCATTTGCCGCGTTTAACCGGCGACGTGCGGCCAGGATTGCTGGTCAGCGTGAGGATGCTCGCCTGCGTGAGCACGCCGGTATGGGATTTGTCGGTGAAATTAACGCGCTGAAATTCGGACCCTTCGATGCCCTCGATCCCGTAATGCTGCGCGAGTCGTCCATTTACATAGGTGAATCGACCACTGAGGAAGTCGAGAACGCTGCGGTCCTCCTGGATGATCGCTGCGGCGAAAAGTTCCGTCTCGCGGCGCATCGCCGCTTTTAGCTCGGCGTCGAACTGAGGAAAAACTTGCGGGTCTGGCGCAACGCCGTCGAGCAGCCGGAGATTAAGCCATTGCGTGATGAAGTTGTCGACGAGCGCCTGCGTTTTCGAGTCAGCGAGCATCCGGCGGACCTGCTGCTGCAGCGCGTCATCCTCGTGTAGCGTGTTTTTCGCTGCCAAACTAAGCAGCTCTTCATCGGGTGTACTGCTCCAGAGGAAATACGACAAGCGGGAGGCAAGTTCGAAATCCCCAACTGGACGAACGAGGCCGGCAGCCGCACTTTTGTCACCGCCTTCCACGCGAAACAGAAAGTGTGGCGAAGCGAGAATCGCAGTCACCGCAACCTGCATGCCTTGCTCGAACGAATCGCCCTGTTTCACCGCATTGTCGACCAACGCGGCGAAGCTATTCACTTCGCTCTCTGCCGTAGGCCGGCGAAAGGCGCGAACCATGAGCGGCTGGAGATTGGTTTTGGCTGCCTCGATCGGTGAGCGGCCGCCTTCAGGCCGAACCGGAATCAGCCGGCGATGCACTTCGGGATAATCCTCCGGCTGCGGATCGAGCGGGCCATCGACTTCGATCGAATCAATGACCAGATTGCGATCGCGTCGACGGCGATCTTCAGCCGTCGGATCTTCAAAGTCGTTGAGAAAATGACCGCTGACTCGGTGCATGCCCGCGGGCACGTTCCATTTGATCTCATACCGGCCGCGCATCTGCGCGGCGTTGACATCAAACACCTTTACCTTCTGGCCATCGAGACGCATTTCCATTTGCGGCGGTTCATCGCCGGCTTGCTGACCCGCCGCGATAATCCGCAATGTATAGCGGCCGGCTCGCCGGAAATCAAAATCGGCGCCGACGCCGCCGGCGGAGTAAATCGTCCAGCGGCGGCTCGATTGCGAGTAGTCGTATTGAGCCGAGCCTTCGCCGATGAGCTGATCACGAAATCGGAACTGCGATCGAACGAATTGTGACGGATCGGTCACGATCGTATGTTCAGCAATTTGCTCTGCCGCAGCCAGATATTTTTCCATCAACAGCGGAGGCAGGCTGAGCACGTCGCCAATATTGTCGAAGCCCCCCCCAACGTCGTCCGATGGAAAATCGTCAGCGGGACGCAGCTTGATGCCGAACAGATCGCGAATCGTGTTGTTGTATTCCGCGCGATTGAGGCGGCGGATCGTAACATGACCCGGGCTGACCGCCGTGTCGCAATCGAAGTTGTAAACCGTCCGTTCGATCCAATTCACAACCGACCGACGGACGGCTTCACTCGGCTGCTCGCTGTCCTCGGGCGGCATCGCGCCGGAGCGCAGCATTTGAATCGTTCGCTGCCAGGTTTTTTCGTCCGCGGCGACGTCCGCTGGTGACTTGAATTGGTCAAAGCGGATGTCGCCTTCCTGGGCGTCCACTCCGTGGCATTCGAGACAATGCTTCTTCAGGAACGGTGCAATCTGCTTCTGATAGGCAGCGGCAGCATCCGTTTTTGTCGCGGCCGGCGATTGGGCGAAAACGACCTGTGACGTTGCGGTTGCGGCTGCCAACAGGCCGGCGATTGTCCAAAAAACCAAGTGTCCGGCTGGTAGTTTATGTGTCATGAAACGAACTCTGCGCGCCTTCGGGCAACGCTCATTTACATGATGCGCTTAAGCTTGGCCAAATGCGCTCAATTAGCAAAATATTTGTTCAAACAAGTTAACTGCCGCAATCCGCAATGGCGTCGATCAGCGCCGCGAGCAATGCCGGCGACGCCGCGGCGATCAATTCAGGCTTTTCCAGGCAAATCGGTGAACCGCTAAGGCCCGTCGTTTTGCCGTTGGCTTCCTCCACCATCAACAAGCCGGCGGCCACGTCCCAGACGCTGACACTGGTGGCCAAATAACCGTCGAGTCGCCCTGCCGCGACGTAACACAAGTTCAACGCGGCGGATCCCATTCGACGCACCGACTGGCTCGCCAGCAGGATTTCGACAAACCGCTTAATCTCGGGCGAGTCGCGATTCACATGTGGTGAAAAGCTAACGGCAATCAGTGCCCTATTAAGCTCCCTGCATCCGCTCGACTGCAGCGGCTTGCCATTCAGCTTGGCGCCTTTCCCGCGCTCGGCGACGAAGCATTCTTTTGCTAATGGATCAAAAACGACCCCTAGCTCGATGTGCGGCCCGCGTTGCAATGCGATCGAAACGGCATAGCCGGGGAGGTGGTGGATGTAGTTGGTCGTTCCGTCGAGCGGATCGACAATCCAGCGGTAATCGGAACGACGCTCGGAGATGGCTGGCAAACCCTGGGCTTTGCGGTCGGCTGCTTCTTCCTCGCTCAGAAAATCGTGGTCTGGAAATGACTTAAGGATGCAGGAGCGAATGGCTTCCTGCGCCGCCAAATCAGCCTGAGAAACGAGGTCTTTGGGGCCTTTTTCCCGGGGGGTGAAGCGGTCCTGCCAGTCGAGCAGAGCCTGGCCGCCGAGCTCGGCAGCCTGCAGACAAACGGAGAGAAAGGAATTTGACATCAGATTGCGAGGCGGGAAACAAGGCAGGCGGGACCGCCATTGTAAGCTTCGCAAACATTCCTGCCTATCAGCGAAATGGCAGTTGTTATCTGGCTAATTAGGCGTTGGAGCGGCTAAAGCGGTTGAGGCCCCCGCTAGGCCGTATTGAGCGTGAAAAAAGATTGCCAAGATTTTGTTACCAAACTATGGACACGCGCGCCGATGTTGCTAGACTGAAACCTGTGCGAGAGGTGAACAACCGTCAGCGCAGCATGGATGGATCATTCGGAATCATAATTTCATAACGCACGCAAGTAATCGCTAACGGCCTCTTCTCTGTTCCGGCCCCGCCGACTTACTGCCAAGTGAGCGGCGGGGTTTTTTATTTCTTGATGTTAAGTTTTGATGACGATCGGCGATGAGTGAGCAGGATGTGAACTGGGAGCTGAACGGGCCGGGTGCAACGCTTAAGTGCGGTCCGTTGGAAGCATATGCCCGCTGTGACGCGCACGGATTGGATGTTGTGGTCACCAAATGGGCCGAGCGGCCGACACCGGGAATTTCGGTGCTATGCTCCGCCGGTCCCATGGAGTCGGCAGGGCAGTTGGAAGTCGCGGAGCGCTACGTCCGCGGCAACGACTTTGTTGTTAGTTGCTTGCCGGCGGGACCGCATCGCATCACGCCGCATGTTTATTGGCGAGCTGCGTTTTGTCGGGAGTTCAACGCAGCGCGATTGGAGCTCTTGCTTTCAGCGCAGACGGATTTGTTGGATAGTGGGCCGACCTGGCACATCAACAGCTTTGTGCGCGAGGCGACGCTGTTGCATTGCGAAATTCGGGAGCATCGGCAGGTCGAAGATATTAGTGCGGTGGTGAGGACGTTTGACGCCGCCGCCTCGACCGAGCATCTGTTTTTGTTTCGCGTGCAATCGCTGGGGATCTCTTACGCCCAAATGGTGCATCCGTCGGACTTCGCGGGCGCGAATGTCGCGCTCGACGGTCGCCAGCCGATGGTTGTCGGCTCGACGCTCTTTCCCGAGCGGCTGGAAAAAGGCGTCATTCGCCGCGGGCGGATCTGCGGCTGGTTTATGCCGGCTGAAAACGATTTAGAGACCGCAGCCAAGCTGGCCCAGGACTTCGTCGATGAGCCGCTGCCTCTGACCGCGTAGGGTGGGCTGTGCCCGCCATCTGTTCGATTTTCTTATGCACTCCGCGCCGCCGATCGCAATCGCTCAATGGCGCTCCGATACCGACTATGGAACTCCAGCGCCGTGTAAGCCAAATACAGATTCCCGCCAATCGAGAAGAACAGCGCAAAAGTCACGAACAAGAGCGGGCCCCACGGCTTATCTTGTTGCTGCTGAACGCTAAGCGGATTGTTGAACGGAAAGCCACCAGAGTTAGCGGCGTTCGGCGGCAAGCCGGCCATGCGATTGTCCGGATAATTATTGAATGCTGGCCGCTGCGCGGGTGGAAGCGGTGGCGGCAATTGCGGCTGCTGATTGGCGACGCGCTGAAAGGTGTAGTTCGGGACGGGCGGCGCTTCGGGATTTGGATTCAGCGGCGGTCGGATCGAATCAAAGCCGTTGTTTGATGGCGGCTGGTTAAAGCCGGTGTAGGAATTGGCCGGCGGAACGGCCGAATTGCCGTAGTTCGGCTGCGTGTACCCCGGCGGTTGATTGAATTGTGAGCCGCGAGGGTCGTGGGCCGGTCGGTCGTTGAAGCCGCGCTCATTGACATTGTTGCCAAATCGCGCTGGCTGATTTTGCGAATCGACCGCGCTCGTGTTCCAGGTGTTGCGGTTAAATTCGTTTGCGTTGTTGGGCAGTGTAGCTTGCGTCAATAGTGCCGGTGAGCGGCCGCCAATTCGCGGCAGCGTGCCGCGGCCGGCTTTCACGACGAAGCGCGCGAGCCGTCCAGCAGCCGGATCGACAGGCACGTAGAGTTCATCGCCGATCGAAAGTGTGCTGAGGACAGTCGGATCGATTTGCACCATGTATTGCTGATTGCCGTTGTTATCTGGCTGCCAGCCGGTGGTAACGCCGAAATTTTGATCGGGCGTGCCGCCGGCGCGAGCAGGCCACAGAATCGTTGCTTGGGGATCGCTGGTGACCGGCGCAACGTCGCGCGAGGCATAGCGCCCTGAGGCGAGTATCAATTGGCGAAATCGTTCTTCGCCGGCGGCAGTGTGGCGGGCGGGAATGCCGTCTTTGGGCAAAACCGTGATGCAGAGGCGCGCAAGTGAACCTGCGTCAGCCGGGACATCGCTGAAGATCTCTTCGCCGGCGGAGAGCGCTTGCACGATCTCCGGCTCGATCTGCAGAACATATTCCTGCTGCTGATCGACGCCCGTGCGCCAACTATAGACAACTCCCAGCGAGGCAATCGTTAATAGCAGCGAGAATCCATTCATCGCTTGCACTCCCCATCAAACGTCAATAATCGGCGACTTGATCTGCTCAATGGCGGTTCAAGCGGCGGCGCAAAGCCCACGGCGCGAGCCGGGACGATCGGGCAGCGGCGGCAATCGTAGCCGACCGCGGCACTTTGGGCAAAGAGCGAAAACGGCGAAAATGCCGTGGGTTTACTCAGTTGTCACGAAACAATTTTTCCCCGCCTTAGGACCAGGTTGAAGCACTTAACTCTTGTTGGTGTCAATAGTTAGGTGGGTTCGATAGGGTAATCGCAAATGACAGCCAGGTTAATTCTGGTGAATGAATTCGCATGAGATGCCAGCCCCGCGGCAGTTGTTTATGCGTAAGGCGTTCTAAACGACAGAGCGCGGCCGCCCTATAGATCGCTCGCGATCGGCTGAAAAAACCGGGTGGAAAATCCGGCGCTAGAGGTGTTTGTCGAAAAAATCCCGGCGAGTCAGCTACGGACCCTGGAGACCAAATTACAAGTCATCGGAGGGCCGAATTGCGGCGTAGCGATTGCATCGCTCGATCGCAATGCGCGAGCCGCCAGCTCCCTTGGGGCTGTGCAACGTTCGATCAAACCCGATTTTGGGAGGCCCAACTATGTTCCACAATCTGCTTTCCAGGTTGTCGCAACGCGCGTCGCGGACAGTGCGCCAAAAACGGCGCTTACCAGGTTCGCAAAAAGGGACACGATTGTTCGTCGAGCAACTCGAAACGCGGGCGCTGATGACGGCGATGCCGACGGCTTACTTGCAGACGAATTTGATTTCCGATCAGACAGGAGTGGCGGCAATTACCGATCCAAATCTTGTGAATGCTTGGGGCTTGGCGATTCCGCCAACGGGGGGCAATTTCTGGATTGCGGACAATCATAGCAACGTGGCGAGCGTGTATGGCGGCAACGTTGCGGGCAGCACACTGATGAAGAACCTGGGCGATGTGTCGATTCCGGGCGATGGGCCAACCGGCGAGGTGTTCAATAGCACGAGCGATTTTGCGGTCAGCGACAGCAGCGGTCACAGTGGGCCGGCGACGTTCATCTTTGTCACGGAAGATGGAACGATCTCCGGTTGGAATGGCGGCGTTGGCGCTTCTAGCGGGACTTCGACAACGGCGGAAGTTGGCACAACCGTTGTCGATGCGATCTATAAAGGCGCGGCACTCGGCAACAACGGCAGCCAGAACTTGCTGTATGCGGCGAATTTTCACTCGGGGCATGTCGATGTGTTCGACACGCATTTCGCAGCCAAGACGCTGAGCGGTAACTTCACCGATCCGAAGTTGCCAACCGGATATGCGCCGTTCAATATCGTCAACATCGGCGGCACTCTGTACGTCACGTTTGCGCAACAAGACGCAGACAAAATGGACGAAGTCGATGGAAACGGAAAGGGATTCGTCGATAAGTTCGACATGAACGGGAAGTTTCTCGGCCGCTTTGCGACCCGCGGCGAGCTGAACGCGCCGTGGGGCGTTGTGAAGGCGCCGGCCAATTTCGGTCAGTTTGGCGGCGACATCCTCGTCGGCAATTTCGGCAACGGCCATATCAACGCTTTCACGACGAAGGGCCATTTTGCCGGCACGCTGCGCGATGAAAGCGGCAAGCCGGTCGCGATCGATGGACTGTGGTCGTTGGCCTTTGGAAACGGTGTCACTGCCGGCGATTCAAACGCACTGTACTTCACGGCCGGCCCCGCTGATGAGGCGCACGGTCTCTTTGGAAAGCTGACAGCCGCGACCGACCTTTCACACCAGACAGACCTTGGCGGCGTACACCTAACGGTACGCGACACGCAAAACAACCATTACGTCGGCACCTTGGAGCTGAAGAACAACGGCAAATCCACAATCTCTGGTCCCATCATGATTGTTTTTGATCGTTGGCCGACCGGAGCGACATTAAATAATGCAACGGGGGTCACGGCGGCCGGCAAGCCGTATATCACGCTCACCACCACGATGATTGCCAAGCACAAATCGCTGAAGATCACGGTCGATTTCAATGTGACGAAGCATGATTTGGGAAAGGCGCTCGATGCGCTCACAGACGGGCGCGTCGTGCAAGGACAATTCGGCTAGTGCGTGTCGCACGGACAAAATGGCATTCGCGGCGACGTTTCGCTACTCGATTTGAGCGAAACAGCCGTTGCAGCACCGCGAAACGCGATCTAGTCCGCCAGCGGCAAGTCGAACGTATTGGTCTGGCCCTTTTTCACTTCAAATTTAAGCGGTGTTTTCGCGGCATCGGCGTACTTGGCCGGCAGCAGTTCCTTGGGCGCCGGCGGAGGCCGATTGTTCAGCTTGAGCGCCTCTTCCATGGTGACAGGCTTGGTGGAGTCCGCCGCGATATCCGATTTTCGGACGAGGACCGAATAGTGTCCCGGCATCGCACCGGGGGCATCCAGCGTAATGAGTTGATAAACACCGTCGGCCGCGGTGATCGCCGTGGCGGGACGTCCGTCGCCGTCGGGGATAAATGAAATCGTCGCGCCAGGTACTGGTTGGCCCTTGTAAGTCACTTTGCCGGCCACTGGAACCGTCCCGAGTCGGTTGCCTTCACTGCATCCGGCGAAAAAAAATGCGAGGGCAACGATCGAAAACACGTACGGGAGCAATCCGCGAACGCGCGCGTGATTTGGCTCGGCCTGGCCAC